>CAKPRQ010000008.1 GCA_934182605.1 uncultured Clostridia bacterium
CCTTGCTTTTTCTCATATATTAATTTACAATCCTTTAATTGCTTAAAAGCTTTTGTAACTGTTTTATCAGATAAACCTAGTAATTCTTGTACTTCTTTTCTAGTAAATATTAGAAAAACATTTCCTTCTTCATCAGCCCAATTTTTTTTTGCTGATAATGTTAGTCTATTTAGTAAAAAGCCATAAAGAATTTTGCTATCTGAATTTAAGTTATCTTTATAATTTTTGTTAAAGAATAATTCCATTGGTATTGGGTAATATAGATAGTCAAAACATTCGTGAGCTTTGTATGGTATAAAATCCATTTTTCCTTCCTTTCTGATAATCAGAAGGAATAATAAATAAGGGAGTAATTGATAGAACTATCAAAGAATGAAATTTGTCCCGACACGCAATCCCGACATTTTATATTAATTTTCAGGTATTTTTGGGAACTTTTTAGAACTGTTCCAAAGTACCTATCAAATTGGCACTTTTGCCGAAATTACGCAAAAAATACAGGTTAGAAATTTGTTTTCTAACCTGATATTTTGGTGCAGATGCCCGGAATCGAACCGGGACGGGATTTAAGTCCCGCAGGATTTTAAGTCCTGTGCGTCTGCCAGTTCCGCCACATCTGCATATTTAATTAACTGACAAGATTTATTATACTATTTTATTTTAAATTTGTCAATATTTTTTTGTAAATTTTGTTAATTTTTTTTATAATCTTAAAACCGCCTAATTTAAGGCGGTTTTATTTTAGATGATGTTTTATGGTTTACTTCACAACATTTTCCTTCAAATTCCAATTATTTAATCTTTCCAGATTTTCTTATCTAGTATTCCCCAAGGATTTAAACGAACGTAATTATTTCGGTCAACTATAGTGACCTCTTTTGCAACATTAGCATCTTCCACCAGCCTTTTAAAAGCCTTCTTCTTGTCTGTATCTCCGTGTGCGACGATAAGAACTTTTATTTTTAGGAAACCGCTAATAAACTTAAGAAGTTCATCAGCTTTGGCATGACCCGAAAACTCTGATGTGAATCTTACATCTGCATTTTTTTGTACTAGCTTTCCTCCAATTACAATTTCTTCACCTTGTCCAGTTTCTTGCAACTTACGTCCTACTGTATCCTCTGCACAATATGATGTAAATTGCACCAAAACGTTTTCGTAAGGGAGGAATTTTCCCAAATAAGATTGTGAAGGTCCATTTGAACCCATACCACCTGTTACCACATATATACCGCTATCTATGGGAATGTTTTTCAAAGCTCCTTTTGCATTAAGTATTTCCAATGAACCGGGTAAAAAATCTTTCCTTCCTGCAATAAAACCAGGGAATTCATCTTCTTGATACAACTTTGTGTATTTCATTCCTAGCGGACCTGCAAAATACACTGGTGTATCATACATTATTCTTCCTTGCTCCTTCATTTTCTTCACATACCAGAGCATTTCCTGAGCTCTGTATTGCGAAATCACAGGGAGCAATACCAGCTTAGAATTTTCTATTGCCTCCACAATATTCTGTTGAAAAGACTGGCTAATTTCTTCTTTCTTTGTGTCACCATATGTTGCTTCACTTATAACGTGAAGCGGAACTTCACGCAATTCTTCCGGAAAATCAAATTTTCCTTGGAAAACATTGCTTACATTCCAATCTCCCAAAAACAGAAGATTTACAGTTTGTTCCACATCTTTATCTTCTATTTTCACCCATATCATTGCTGCACCCGGCAAGTGAGCATTAGGCAAAAACTTAAAAGACACATTTGGAAGCTTCTCATCAGTGTTCCATTCGCCATACTCCACGGGAGTAAGATAGTCATATACTTGTTCTACATCCTCCTTTTTATACAATTCAGAATAATATTGGCTCTTAAAGCCATTATTTCTATTTTCTGGACGCATTGAAAGCTTTTTGGAATTCTTTTTCTTTTCCAAAAAAATCTTCAATGTATCTTCCAAATTTATTGGAAGTGCCATAGCAGTCCCAACAGAAGCATAGACCTTAGACTTACAACCTCTGCGATAAAGCAAAGGAAGTCTGCCAACATGATCCACATGATTATGAGTCAAAAGAGTAAAAGCAATATCCTCAGGATTAAAAGTCAACTTCTCATTCCAGTCTAAATATTCCTTTTCTTGGAACATTCCTATATCTACTAAGAAAAATCTTTTCTCTCCATTTGAAAAACTGATCTTACAAACAAAGCAAGATCCAGTCACTTCAGAATGAAGTGCCCGAACATCAACATAAAAATTCGACCTTTGTCCCATATAACATCTCCTATAAGAGTTTTAATTAAAAAGATATATATATTTTACCACATTTTACTACATTTTTCAATCAATTTTATAGACTAATAAACCAAGTGGTAACAACTCAGGTCATAATCTTTAAAAAGCTTGGTATATAGCTATTTGCAAGTCAAGCCCCCGTAGGATAAAATAGGAACTGAATGTGCAGTAAAAATCAAAAAATGATATATAAAATATTTATATACCATTTTTTAATTTAATATTATTTACATTGTTGCTTCTTGATTACCTAAATTTTCAGAATTTTCTACAGTTGCCTCTGAATTAGCTTCAACAACATCTTTTACATCATCAGTATTATCTTCTCTATTATCAACTGGAATTTCTTCTGTTTGACCATCTTCTTTTACTAATTGCATACTTCCAATTGAAACTTCATAAGCTGTTTTATGTAATTGTGTACCATCTTCTAATGTCTTTATGTAATTTCTTGATTGAATTCTACCTACTATTTTTACTCCTGAGCCTACTGGTAGATTGTTACAAAATCTAGCATTTCTACCCCAAGCTATACAAGGAATATAATCTGATTTATTATAAGCTCTATTTACTGCTAATAATATATCAGCAATTTCTCTACCAAATGGAGTCTTTCTATAAACTGCTGGTTTGCATAAGAAACCTGTTAATGTTACTTCGTTTGATACATTTATTTTATCATCGTCTTCTCCAGTAACAACTCTTTCGACTATCTCTTTTGCAAAAACAGTTAGAACTAATCTACTTCTGTTATCCTCGTATGTATTATATGATCTGAATTGTCCTTCTACAATAATCTCTTTTCCAATTTCAATAGGCACATCTATAATTAACCTTTCTGAAACTGTTACAGGAATAACATCAGTAATGTCGCTTAATCTTGGCACCTCCAAACTAAAAGTATAAAATGTTTCTCCATATACTTCATGGCTAAACTTTTTTTCACTGGTAATCTTACCCACTAATACTAAATGGTTGTTTTCTAAATAATTAGTATTCAATTCTTTTCCTCCCTTTATTTATACATTTAAGTATATTCATGTTACTTCTGCTTTTTTATTATAACATGATTTTTAAGAACATATATATTATACTACAAATTTTATTGTTTGTCTACATAAAATGTTAAATTTTATCAAAAATGATTAAAAAAATTGCTAAAATCATTTCCATATAGAGATTTTTGCTTAGATTTTTGCCAGAAATTTTAATTTCTTGAGGTTCTATCAATTCCTTTTTGTAGCTTTTTATAGCTCTTTGCAAACTTAATAAGACCTCATTATCATTTACACTAGACAATGTTAATGTAGCTTTAGAATTCATACCATAAGTTATTACATTTAATTTCAAATTTTTTATTGGTTCTAAGTTTTCATCATAATCTGCATTAACAATAATCCTATTAGAGTTTAAAATTATTTTTACTAAGTCATCATTATTATTAAAAATATTCTTATCTATTATCAAAAAGTCAAATTTTATATTAAACAAATTTTTAACACTATTCTTATTTACTAAAATAATAGTTTTTTTTTCGTTTATTTTTTCAAATTTCCTTTTTAAATTTTGTCTAATTTGAAGTTCCATTCTAGGTTCTGTTACAACACCAATAAAAGCCATATAAAAACCCCCATTGGTAAAAGTATTTCCCAATTTTAGTTTTTTATGCTATTTTCCATTACATTTAATTCATTTTCATTATATGTATTTCTGCCTGATGTTTCAACTGCTTCCTTCGGAAATACAGCTGAAATCGTAAACAAAACTCCAATTACGCTTAAAGTAACAATGTATGAATATACTTTTTCTTTATTTATAACGAAAAACATTTTCAACTCACGTTCCTTTTAGGATTATATATAAAGTATATTCATAAATTTTATTATTATTACATTTTTAAAATATATAATTATTTAATCTTTATCGTCCTCTTGGATTGCCTCTCCTAAACCAATATTCTTCCTCTTCTTCTTCAATTCTTTCATTTCTTTCAGCTTCACTTATTTCACCATCTTCTCTATCGCCCAAATCATCTAATTCAATATTATCATCTGAACCTTTTTTCTTATAATAATCATCCACTTCATCAGAAATCTCATGATTCGTATCTCTTCTCATAGCATACTCTACTTCTTTGCTACTCCTATATTGTCTAGTTGTTTCTAAATCTGCTGATACATACTCTACAGGATTCTTACTCCTATCTATTCTCAATTCTTGAAATTCTATATATCCTGTAGCTTCAATATCTATTGAATATGCATAATTAGGATTATTTTTAATTTGCATAATTCCATGTATATTATCAGTTTGTACCTTTTCACCATCATCATTTAAATCTATACTAGTTCTCATTGTAGACATTGATGGCTCAATATATTTTGATTTTTCGAAATGTCCATTTACCATTCCACCTATTATAAATTTCCCTTCTTTTTTAGAATATATTAACATTGCATTTCCATCATATTCTTTAGCAGAAGGCACTTGGTCATAAAATCTCTTATCTTTTATTTCTACAGAATATAGAATATCATCATCACTATATTGTAAATCCTTCCTAGCTATTTCTGGATTATCCATTTCTTTCTCATCTACTTTTTTATCTTTTTGTTTTTCAGCTTTTTCTTGCAATTTTTCTTTTTCTTCCCTATTTAAATCTTTATAAGGCTTATCACTTACTGAAAATTCTCCCTCTCTAACTAAGTAAAAATCCCTCTCATCGATACCAGCCTCACCATAAAATTTACCAAAATTATTTTTTAATTTTTCTTTATACCTTTCTGTGTATGTTATTTTTCCATCTTTATCAGTTATAGCAAGTAAGTTCTGATTCTCGTCATATATTTCGTACACAGATATTTTACTATCATTTTCACCAGATATATTTCTTGTTACAATAAAAACTTCATTTTCTATTAATCCCAACCTACCTTTTGCTTCATTTATTAATTCAAAATCTTCATAATATACTATTTTACCAATTTGTTCATTTTTCTTTTTGTTATCTTTTATATCTTCTTCCAACTTTTCTCTTAAACTATCTCTCGCTTCAATTATTTCTTTATTATTCATGAGAATTTTCACCATCCTACATACTTTGTTTTTTATAAAAATTTTACTTATTCATAAATTTACTTGCTCTAAAATTTTCCAACTGCCTTCTTTTTTTGGTAAAACTCTAAATTTCATTTTTTCTTTAGAAATAGGATGCTCTATTTCTAATTCATAGGCCCATAAATTTATTTGTTTTCCTCTACCTCTTGTTCCATATTTTTGGTCACCATAAATGCTATGATTTATACTACTAAATTGTAATCTTATTTGATGATGTCTTCCTGTATTTAAATTTACTTCTACTAATGACAAATTAGTCTCTGTATTATAATATAAAACTTCATACTCTAAACTAGCAAATTTTGCTGTTTTATATTTTTTCGGTAATTCATATTTTTCTTTTACCTCTTTATTATGCAATTCTTCTACTGTTTTTATTCCCGTCACTTTTAAAAGTTCTTTATCTATAACTCTACTTAAATTTTTCTTTTCATTTTTAATTAGATAATTTCTTAAAATTCCATTATTTTTTTCCAGCTTTCCATCTACAATAACGAGATATTTTTTAGAAAAACTTTTATTTCTAACTTGTTCACTTAATCTACTAGCAGCTTTCGAAGTCTTAGCAAATACCATAACACCACCAACAGGTCTATCTAATCTATGTACTAGTCCTAAATATACATTGCCGAGGTTTATTATATTTTTCTTTTAAATAATCTTTTATAATACTCAACATATCTATATCATTCGTTTTATCACCTTGTGAAGGTATATTTACAGGTTTTTCAACTACTATTATATGATTATCTTCATAAATTACATTTAATTTCTGCATTTACAAATATCCCTTTCTAAATCTACTTAAAAATATTATTGTTCTTCCCACCTAGCATAAATTCCACAAGGCAATATTAATTTAGAATTTTTCATAGGTAGCCCTATCTCACCAGATGAAAATTCTCCGCCTATTTTTAGATTTAACCTTAATATATTTTCTAATACAGTAGAAGAAATCCCAGTTGTGTATGAATTTATTAGGACAAATAATGGTTTTTCACTTAGAACTTCTACAGATTTTTTAACTAAATCAGATATATTTTCTTCAAATTGCCAAATTTCTCCCTTCGTGCCTCTGCCATATGAAGGAGGATCCATTATAATTGCGTCATATTTATTGCCTCTTCTAATTTCTCGTTCTAAAAATTTTTGAACATCATCTACAATATATCTAATACGTTTGTCTTGTAAACCTGAAGACAAAACATTCTCTTTTGCCCAACTAACCATTCCTTTTGAGCTATCAACATGACAAACAGAAGCACCAGCTGATAAACACGCAACTGACGCTCCTCCTGTATAAGCAAATAAATTTAAAACTTTTATTTCTCTATTAGAACTTTTTATTTTATCTATCATCCAATCCCAATTAAATGCTTGTTCAGGAAATAACCCAGTATGCTTGAAACCCATTGGCTTTATATTAAAAGTTAAACCATTATATTTAATCTGCCAATTTTCTGGAAGCCTAGTCTTATACTCCCAGCTTCCACCACCAGTCTTACTTCTATTATACTTAGCATTATACGAGTTCCACAACTTAGGAAAACTTTTATCTTTCCAAATTATTTGCGGATCTGGTCTTACTAAAACAATATTTCCCCATTTTTCTAGTTTTTCACCATTTGCCATATCTAATATTTCATAATCTTTCCATTTATTTGCTAAATTCATAATTCTATTTCAACTCCAAAATCTTTTATTTAATCTTAATATATTCTATTTTTAAATATAAATTTTGCAAAGTAAAACTATTCATAATAAAAAATTCATATTTAAAAATTAATTAAATTAAAGAATTCAATATATTAACAAACTGTGCCATTAAAACAACATTTACTGCTAATAACAAAATTGTTGATATAATAACTCCTGACATAATTTTATTTGTTTTCATCCAATTATATATTCTTTTCATAACTTGTACCTCCTAAAATTTAAATATATTATACATATAATAATTTAAATTTATAGTAGAAATTTGTCATGAAAATTAAAAATCGTACCAAAAATTATTATATTTTCTCTTAAAAAAACCTCTTTATTTACAAAAAACATATAAATTAATTATATAATTATTTTTAAAATACAATATTTTGTAGAATTTACCTAATTATTTATAATGTTTCACTACATTAGACATTAACATTGCTATTGTCATTGGGCCTACTCCACCTGGAACAGGTGTAATATATGAAGCTTTTTTAGATACTTCATCAAAATCAACATCACCTGTTATTTTTCCAGTTTCTAAATCTCTATTAATACCAACGTCTACAATAACAGCACCATCTTTTACGAAGTAATCTTTTATATATTTTGAATTTCCTATAGCACATACTATAATATCTGCTTGTTTAGTAATCTCTGACAAGTTTTTTGTTTTGCTATGACATATAGTTACTGTAGCATTTTTATTTAATAAACTTAACATCATTGGTTTTCCTACTATATTACTTCTTCCAATTACTACAGCATGCTTTCCTTCAATTTCTACATTATATTCCTCTAATAATCTTATAATTCCATTTGGTGTACAAGAAACAAAACCTTCTTGATTTAAAACTAATTTTCCTACATTTATTGGATGAAAACCATCCACATCTTTTTCTGGTGAAATTGTTTTTATAGCTTCGTTAATATCTAAATGTTTTGGAATAGGACTTTGTAATAAAATTCCGCCTACATCTTCTCTATTATTAAGAGTATTTATTAACTCTAATAATTCTTGCATTTTTATATTTTCATCTAATAAAAATTCTTCATAAGCTATTCCAATTTCTTCACAAGCTCTACTCTTATTACGCACATAAATTTTAGAACTACTATCATTTCCAACCATTATTACTGCGAGCTTAGGATAGATCCCCTTTTCTTTTAAAGTATCAACTTCATATTTTAAATTTTCTCTAATCTTTTTAGCTAACGCTTTACCATCTAAAATAATAGCCACTACTTACCAAACCTTTCTTAGACTTATTCATTATTATATAATTTTAAATTAAATTATTATATACATCGTCTATATTATTCATATCCTTTTCATAAGTTGATTTTATTTGTTCTGCTATATCCAGTTGTGTTAAATGTTCATTTGTTAAAGATACATAAAGCGATACTAATGTTACTGTTATCAAAAGCATTGCTAACAACACATATAATGAAATGGCTCCTTTTTCACTTTTTAAATTAATCTTCATAGACATCTTTCCTTTCTCATAAGTTACTTTATATAAAACAATACATAAAGTTTAAACATTGAATCTAAATAAAACAATATCGCCATCTTGCATCACATAATCTTTACCCTCTGAACGCACTAATCCTTTTTCTTTAGCAACTTGCATACTGCCACATTCTATTAATTCTTTATAACTTATAGTCTCTGCTTTTATAAAACCTCTTTGTATATCTGAATGTATTTTACCTGCTGCTTCTGGTGCTTTTGTTCCTATTTTTATAGTCCAAGCTCTTACTTCTGGTTCTCCTGCTGTTAAAAAGGACATTAATCCTAACAATTTATAACTTGCTTTTATAAGTTTATTTAAACCTGATTCTTCAAGGCCTAGTGCTTCTAGCATTTCCTTTTTATCTTCGCCCTCTAAACTAGCTAATTCTTCTTCTATTTTTACACATAATGGTATTACATCTGTTTTTTCTTGTTTAGCATATTCTTTTACTTTTAAAACATTACTATCATTTTCACTATTTTCCAATTGTTCTTCAGAAATATTTGCTACATATAATATTGGTTTTAATGTTAACAAAAATGCATCTTTTAAAATATTTTCTTCATCTTCTGTTAAATCTAAAGTTCTTGCAGATTTACCACTTTCCAAAGTAGCTTTTACTTTTTCTAAACAATCTATTTCTTCTTGATATTTTTTATCTGCTTTTAACATTTTTTTAGCACGCTCTAATTTTTTCTCTATAGTTTCTAAATCAGCAAATATTAATTCAAGATTTATTGTTTCTATATCTCTTATTGGATCTATAGAACCGTCAACATGAACAATATTTGGATCATCAAAACATCTTACTACTTCTACAATACTATCCACTTCTCTTATATGTGATAAAAATTTATTCCCTAAACCTTCACCTTTACTTGCACCTTTTACTAAACCAGCAATGTCAACAAATTCTACTACTGCAGGTGTTGTTTTTTGTGCATTATACATTTCTGTTAAAACTTCTAATCTCTCATCTGGTACTGCTACTACACCAACATTTGGGTCAATTGTACAGAACGGATAATTTGCACATTCAATTCCAGCATTTGTTATAGCATTAAACATTGTACTTTTACCTACATTTGGTAAACCCACTATTCCTATCTTCATAATACTTTCTATATCCTTTCAATTACTTTCAAATTCTAATATATTATACACTCTTACAAAATATTTGTCAATTTTTAATTTAAATTATTAAAACAAAAAAATAGTTCTGAATATAAATTCAAAACTATTAATAAATGGCTGGGATGGCTGGATTCGAACCAACGAAATGCCAGAGTCAAAGTCTGGTGCCTTACCGCTTGGCTACATCCCAATATTTATGGGGTGGAAGATGGGACTCGAACCCACGGCCTCTAGTGCCACAAACTAGCGCTCTAACCAACTGAGCTACATCCACCATTTTCCACACCAATATATATATATATTATATTATGTGTAAAATAAATAACAATATTTATTTTACAGCATAAAACTTTTTTTGTCAAGACTTTTTGCAAAAGTTGTTAACATTTTTGTTAAAATCCAATAAGTATACGTATAATTTTTGCAAAATTTGTAGTGGATATTCAGATAAAGTATCTTTTTCTACAGATTTAATGTATGTGTTAACACCATTTGATAATGATAATATCTGGATTATTTACTAAAGCTCTAGCAATAGCCACCCTTTGCATTTGTCCTCCAGATAATTGATTAGGCTTTTTATGAATTTCTTAAGTTTAAACTTACATTATCCAATGCTTTTTGTACTAAACTCCCTGTCCTATATTCTTTATAAACATTTCTTATTTGTAACATGAATTCACTCCTAATTTATATATTAATTATTTAAGTCCTAATAAATAATTATACCATACGGAAAAGCTATTTGTAAAGTGAAGTTCAGTGTATTTTTAATTTAAATAACTATATATCAAGATTTGTTAATAATCATACCAATTTGTAATATAAAATTATATATAGACAAAAAAGAAAATAGCATTAATTAGCTATTCTCTTTTTTATATCTTTTATTCTACATAAGTTTTACCATTATATTTAAATGCAATCCAACCACTAGGGATCCTTCCCCAAATTTCATTATTATTTACGACTTTTTTTTCTAATAAAGTTACTTTAGTTCCTGGTTTTAATACTGCTGTTGTATAATCATAAGCATTTTTTTGCCCGTCCGTTTTTAACTCATTTCTATTTTTTTGTCTATAATTAGTACCAGCACCATCACGCACCTTCAAATCTACACCCACAGTATATACTTTTCCAATTTCATAATTATCTCCAACATCAACACCTAAATCAACTTTTATTGGTCTTTGAATTATAACATATCCACTTTCGATCCTCCCTAAAGTCACAATTCTATTACCATTCTTATTTTGCTCTAAAGATTTCATCTCTACTGTTACTATTGCCATATGGCCATATTGCCCTCTATCATAAACAAGTATATCACCAGGTTTTAATGTGTTATCTGGTGCAAATCTATTAAAACCTTCTATATTGATGTTTGCCCAATCTTTTGCATTTCCCCTTGCTTTAAAAGGTATATTGTATACCTTACTCAAATATTGCTGGACTAAACTTACACATTCTCCCTTATAGCTTTCTTCAGCTGTTGGATTTCCAACACTTTTCTGAGCTAATGCCCATTTTTCAAATTCTTTTAAATTCATATAAAAATCTCCTTTTTTTTACTTTTATTTTAATTTTTTCTATATTACTCTTTTCATCATTCTTCTGTTGAATTACTTTTTTCATAACCGCCATAACTACTATTACTATTGTAATCTCTATACATGCCACCTATATATATATTCTATTAAATTATTGTTATTTTGTTACTTATAACAATTTTTTTATTAAGATTTTCATCTATTCCTAATTATTTTAATTTAAAATTACATAGAAAAAAACTCTAAGTCATATTTATAGTATTCTTTCGTTAACACGAACTTTCCATAAACATAATTAGAGTTTTTAAAACTTTTTTATTAAAAAATTATTATAATACTTCTTTACCATAATAAGCATCTATTAAAATTTGTCTAATTTCGCTAACTAAAGGGACTCTTGGATTTGCTGTAGTACATTGGTCCTCAAAAGCTCTTTCTGAAAGCATATCGATTTTTGCCATAAATTCATCTTCTGGTATACCACATTCTTTTATTGATGATGGTAATTCAACTTCTTTTCTTAATTCTATTACTTTTTCAATTAAAGAACGTACTCCTTCTTCATCACCATATGCTTTCCAACCCATTCTCCTAGATATTTCAGCATATTTGTGGTCTGCTATATAATATTCATATTTTGGGAATGATACAAATTTTGTTGGTTTTTCTGCATTGTATTTTATTACATAAGGTAATATTATAGCATTTGCTCTACCATGCGGAATACCGAATTCACCACCTAATTTATGAGCTATAGAATGATTTACTCCCAAAAACGCATTTGTAAATGCCATACCTGCTATTGTACTTGCATTATGCATTTTTTCTCTTGCAATTCTATTTGTACCATCTCTATACGCTTGTGGTAAATATTTAAATACTAATTCTACTGCTTTTTCTGCTAAGCCATCTGTATAATCTGATGCCATATTTGATACATACGCTTCTAATGCATGTGTTAAGACATCTAATCCTGTATCAGCAGTACTTTTCTTTGGTAAACTCATTACTAAATTAGGATCAACTATTGCTACATTTGGTGTTAATTCATAATCTGCTAATGGATATTTCATATTTTTCTTTTTATCTGATATAACTGCAAAAGATGTTACTTCTGAACCTGTGCCTGATGTTGTTGGTATTGCTACTAATTTTGATTTATTTCCTATCTTAGGGAACTTATAAGTTCTCTTTCTAATATCCATAAATTTTAATTTCATACCTTCTATATCTGCATCAGGTTGTTCATAAAATAACCACATTCCTTTCGCAGCATCTATTGGACTACCACCACCTAAAGCAATAATTACATCAGGTTTGAAATTATTTAACATTTCAACTCCTTTTTTTATTGTATCAAAAGATGGATCTGTTTCTACTTCTGCAAATATTTGTGAATGTACGTATTGTTCCCTTTTTCTTAAATAATATAAAATTTTATCCACATATCCTAATTTAACCATTGCATCATCTGTTACTATAAAAGCTCTAGATATATCTGGCATTTTTTCTAAATATGAAATTGAACCTGCTTCAAAATATATTTTTTCTGGAATTTTAAACCACTGCATATTTACCTTCCTTTTTGCTACTTTCTTTATATTTATCAAATTAGCTGATGAAACATTTGCTGTTGTTGAATTTCCTCCAAAAGTACCACAACCAAGTGTTAACGATGGCATATTAGTATTATATATATCACCTATTGCACCATGTGTTGATGGAGAATTTACTATAATTCTACCTACTTTTACTTTTTTAGAAAATTCCAATATTGTATTTTCATCTTCAGAATGTATAACTGCAGAATGTCCAAGACCTCCATATTCTATTAATTTTTCACATTTATCTAATGCATCTTCTTTACTTTCAGCTATATAATATCCTAAAACTGGACTTAATTTTTCTTTTGAGAATGGATATTCTGGTCCTACACCTGTTTCTGGTACTACTAAGACTTTTGTTTTTGGATCTATTACTATTCCAGCATCTTTTGCAATATTATATGGGCTTTTTCCAACTATATATGAGTTTAAAGCACAACCTTTTTCTTCTATAAACATACTATTTAAAAGTTTTTGTTTTTCTTCTTCATTTAAGAAATAACAATTTGCTTCTTTCATTAATCTTTCAAATTCATCTTGTATTTCTTTATCTATAACAACTGCTTGTTCTGATGCACATATCATTCCATTATCAAAAGACTTTGACATTACTAAATCATTTACAGAAGTTTTTAATTTTACTGTTTTATCTATATAACAAGGAACATTTCCTGGTCCTACGCCAAGGGCTGGTTTACCACAAGAGTATGCAGCTTTTACCATACCCGTTCCACCTGTTGCTAAAATTAAATCAACTCCTGGATGGTTCATTAAATAATTTGTTGCATATAATGATGGTTCTTCAATCCATAATATACAATCTTCTGGAGCTCCTGCCTTTATTGCAGCTTCTTTTACATATTCAGCCGCTTTTTTACTGCACTGTTGAGCAGATGGATGAAATCCAAATATTATTACATTTCTTGTTTTAGCTGAAATTATTGACTTAAACATAACTGTAGACGTTGGATTTGTTACAGGTGTTACACCAGCAATTATTCCCACAGGTTCTGCAATTTCTTCATAACCTTCTTCTTCATTTTCTAAAATAACACCTACAGTTTTATCATATTTTATACTATGATAAATATATTCTGTAGCAAACATATTTTTAGTAACTTTATCTTCTAAAATTCCTCTTTTAGTTTCTTCTACGGCTAATTTAGCAAGTTCAAAATGATGTTCCAAACCCGCCATAGACATATTTTTTATTATATTGTTTACTTGTTCTTGAGTTAATTTTAAAAATTCCCCTGATGCTTTTTTAGCTCTTTCTACTAAATTATCAATGCTTCCACGTACTCTTTGTTTTTCTTCTTCACTTAATTCCATTGCCATAATTTTCCTCCTAATTAATTTAATTATAATTATTTTTTCCTATTTTTTTGTTTTTATGTAATTATATTATATATTAAATTCAAATACAATACTTATAAAAAAAATTTTATTTTTTTTATATTTTTTAACAAATTTGTCGAATTTTGTTGTATTATGTTATAAATAATTTATAAAGGGAGGTGAAAAAATGGGGAGATTATATGAACAATATTTAAAATTAAAAAATGAAAATCCTAAAAGGCTATATCTTTTTAAAAGTGGTTTATTCTATATAGCTTTAGAAGATGATGCACTTATGCTTTCTAATAAATTTAAATTAAAATTAACTAACTTAGGAAATACTACGTTAAAATGTGGTTTTCCAGAAAGTAGACTTAATTATTATACCGAACATTTTAAATTACAAAATATAGATTATATTTTAGTAAAGTTTGAAAGCAATAATAAGAAAAATGTTGGCAAAAATCTTAATACAAACCTACCTTTAAATATTGATAAAGAAATATCAGAAATTTTATCTAAGTTAGCAAAGTTAGATATAAATAATATCACTTTAAAAGAATCCTTTGATGAATTGTATTCTTTTCATATAAAGGCAAAAAAAATAATTGGAGAAAATTAGGTTGAAAAATAATTTTAATTTTCTCAACCAGATTTATACCTCAGGAAAGGAATGTGAATATTAATGGAAATTCAAACAAAAAATCAAGATTTAGATATTATCAAAAAATATTTAGATTTAATTTATTATACAAATAACTTATGTATAAAATATCCTAAAAGCGAAAAGTTTGCACTTGCAACTGATACTAAAAGAAGTTTATATGAAGGAATGAGGAATTTATTATATGCCAAAAAAGAATTCTATCCTAAAAATAAACTTAATTATTTAAATAATCTTGATGTTGAACTCAATTTACAAAAAATTTTTATAAGATTAGCATATAAATACAAATATATATCTTTAAAAAATTACGAGACTTGGAGCAATTTAATTACTGAAATTTGTAATATGTTAGGTGGGTGGATTAAGCAATGCCAAAAACGTTAAAAAATTGCTTCTACCAGAATCTTACTTTTGAAAAAATGTTACAAGCGCATTACCGTGCTAAAGATAAAAAGGCACAGTATTGGGAGATTCTAAGATTTGAAATGAATTTAGAAAACAATATAGTCAATTTAATAAATTCTATTAAAAAAGGTACATACAAAATTGGTGATTATAGGTCTTTTATAGTTAAAGAACCTAAAGTTAGAGAAATACAAGCATTACCGTACAGAGATAGACTAGTTCAACAATGGTATGTAGAAGAATTTATAAAACCATATTTTATACCAAGATTTATCAAAGATTCTTATGCTTGCATTACAAATAGAGGTACTCATAATGCTGTAAATGCAATACAAAAATATATGAGAATAATTAACTTTCATAATCCAGATTATTGGATTTTGAAATGTGATGTTAAAAAATTCTTCTATTCTATACATCCAGATATACTATATAACATACTATCTAAAAGGATAAAAGATAAAGATTTATTAAAATTTTCTAAGATTCTAATATACGATAAACGTGATAAAGAGCCTATAGGTATTCCTATTGGTAATTACAGTTCACAATTTTTTGCTAACATATACTTAAATGAGTTGGATTACTTTATAAAGCATAAATTACATATAAAATATTATGTTCGTTACATGGATGACTTTGTTTTATTAACAAACAGTAAAAAAGAATGTAAAGAATATCTACAAATTATTAAAGATTTTTTATATGAAAATTTAAAACTAGAATTAAACCACAAGTCTAGATATTATCCAAGTCATTTTGGATTAAATTTCTGCGGATACAAGATCTGGCCTACCCATAGATTATTAAGAACTAATAGCAAAAAGAAAATAAAAAGAAAGGTTGCTACATTTAATAAGTTGTGGTCAAAAAATCAATTAGATTTAAGAAAAGCTCAAGCAACTATGAATTCCTGGTTTGCACATGCAAGCCACTGTAATAGTTACAAATTACAGCAAAATATCATTAGAAAATCTAAATTTATTTTTAGCCAATATACTAAAATAGAACCTTAATAATAAAATACTTATATTTACTACACTCACCAAGCACCAGTGTTTACACTGGTGCTTACATTAACATTTAGGAGTAATTTTTTTAAAATTTTTCTCGCCAATTTTTAAGCCCTACCCATTACGAATTACTTGGGGTGCCATTCCTTGTTCCGGTATTAAGGGGAGCGAGGGACAAGGAAGCTTAAAGTGTGGCGAGCACGGCGCGGAAACCGCCGCAGGCGAAAACTCAAAGAAAGAGAAACTACGCGAACACACCAGCGAGGGCACCGCTATCGTAGCTACCGCCACTGTAAAAGAACGGAAAGCTAGAAAACGGAAAGTCCGTGTGGTCTCCGTACCAGCCTGAACCTAGGTAATTTGTTCCGTCATAGCTTGTATAACTTGTTTCAAATATACCGTCCCCATATTTATCTGCATTTGCTGCATAGTTTCTTACTCTATCATCTGATTTTCCTACTACATATACGTCTTTATACTTATCAGCGGCGTCATATACCGCTTTTCCATAATCTGTACTTGTTAAATATGAGTTTGCTACAGTTCCACCTTTTGTACTGTCTACATATGCTGCTACGTGTTCCCAAGAGCCTCCTGCCATATCATATATTCCATATACATTTCCTGTTGTACTCATTGTTACATTACTTTTATAATTTCCATTTCCTGTTGTATATCCTGTAGAATTCATTGTTACTTCTGTTCTATTTCTTCCATATACACTATGTGCTAAATATGCAGCAGCACCCCATTCTGTATTTTTTATTAAATGTGGATCAATTATATCTTTATTTGTTGATATTCCATATATGTTTGCATTACTTTCATTGTTCATATTATAACAATTTAAAAATATATTATTTCTATTTATACTTCTCCAGCTACTTACATTTCCTACTGTTCTTAATATTACACTACTTGATGTTTGTACATTTCCTGCTTGTGTTGCCCCAAAACTTGCATTTGCTGAACTTGCCTCAAATTTTCCTACCCATATTCCTTCTAATTCTATTGGTGTTCCATCTTCTTTTTTCCAACTAAAGGCTGGATGTACTACATATGAATTTTGAGATGTTAATGGTTCAGATATTGGATTTGTTATTCCTACATTTAAACTTTCTCCGTTCTTATATGTATTATCTGTATTCAAAAATTTTACTAAAATTTCTCCTGTTTGGTCTGTATGATATCCACTTGCTATTTTATATGCATATCTTGGTATCCATACATACATACTTCCTTCACCCGTTACTTTTTTTCCATACATCTCTTCTAAATTTGCTGTACTTGCATTTGTTACTCCCTCTACTTTCAAATTATCTCTTAACATTACATTTGCCCATTTACTTTTATTTTCTTGCCCTACTACACTTGTATCTACATAATCAAACCATGTATTATTTGTTATTTCTTCTTCTGTTACTACATACCAACTACTATCACTTTCATTATATGTTACTGGTACCATACCTTCTACTGTTTTCACTGCGATTTCCGATTCTATTCCTGGTAATTCACCATCATCTACTCCTGTATTTGTTCCATTTATATAATCTTCCATTTGTTCAATTAAATTTTGTATCTTATAATTTTCACTTTGTACTGCATTTTCATATGTTGCAACAGCTTCTTTTGTTTTGCTAAATAGACCTCCATCATTCATTACAGCCCCAATGGCTACGCCAGCTAATATTAACATTATTACAACAGTGATTACTAGTGCAATTAATGTTATTCCATCCACATCTTTCAATTGTCTTTCCATAATTTTTCTCTCCTTCTCATTTTTGTTTTTCTTACATTCTTCAAGTTTTTTCTACATTTTTACTAAAAATATTATATAACTATTATGCGAGTTTTGTCAATCGTTTTTTTGAGTTTTTTTAATATTTTTTTAAAGTACGTATATTAAGTGTGTTTATGGATATTATATATTTATAAAATTAAGTAAATTATTATGCGATTTTATCGCATTTCCGTTTGTTCTTATTTTTTAAAAAATAATGTATTATATAATATGGTGATGATTATGGAAAGAGATTTTGATAATCTGGTATATGGAAACTTTTTAAAAGAACTTCGTAAGCAAAATAAATTAACACAAGAAGAGGTTGCACGTATGACTGGCTTAGAGGCAAAATACATTAGTCAACTTGAATGTGGTATTACTAAAGGTACAATTAATACCATGTTAAAACTTTGCGAAGCATATAATGTTACACCAAATGAAATTTTGCATATGTTTTTAAAGCCTGATAGTTGTAATGTTAAACTAGAAAAACTTATAGATAACGTTTCTAAAATGAGTAAGAGAGATAAAGAGGTAATTTTCTCTTTAGCTGAAATTCTTGCAAAGAAAAAATTATAAAGTATACTAAATTTAAAAAATTTATATTTTTTTAATTCCTATATATAACCTTTAAATATAAAGGTAAAAAATTGAATAAATGTAATTAATACAGTTATATTTCTATATATTAATTGTTCATTACATTTTTTAAAATCGGTAAAGTTAAATAATATATATATTTAATTTTATTGGGAATAAACTGACCACACGGACTTTCCGTTTTCTAGCTTTCCGTTCTTTTACAGTGGCGGTAGCTACGATAGCGGTGCCCTCGCTGGTGTGTTCGCGTAGTTTCTCTTTCTTTGAGTTTTCGCCTGCACCGGTTTCAGCGCCGTGCTCGCCACACTTCGATACTATGAAAATATTTAAATATATTTTCGCCTCAATGTAATATTGTTTAAGGATAATATTTAAGGGTGTATCAAAGAAGTTTATTTCCATTTCTACAAAATATATATTAGATTATTATTACAACAATAAATCTTATAATAATAATCTAATATATATTTTGTAGAAAGAACACATTAATTGTATATTTAAATTAGTAATTTTTATGAATATTTAAATATACAAAACCTTTTTCTTTTTTATCTTTACTTTTTAATTATTTTTTAATTTTTATTTTTTATGATCCTTCACCCCATAGCATTTTTGACTATGGGGTGTGTTTAGATAAAGATAACTTATTTTATTTTATTTTTTTATTAATAATAATTTTTAATACAATATAATAATACTGGGAATAAACTGACCACACGAACTTTCCGTTTTCTAGCGAACCGTTCTTTTACCGCGGAGGTAACTACAATAACGGAGCCAACGCTGGTGTGTTCGCGTTCAATAACAACACAGGCAATTCTAACTCTAACAACGGTTTCCGCGCCGTGCTCGCCACACTTCGATACTATGAAAATATATTTTTATATTTTTACCTCAAAGCAGTATTATTTAAGGATAATACTTAAGGTTGTATCAAAGAAGTTTATTTCCTTTTCTACTTAAATTTATTATTAGAGAACATAAATTTTTATATGTTACTATAATACATATATTTCTCTTATAATTTATATTTGCTAGAATAAATACATTAATAGTATATTTGAATTAGTAATTTTTTATGAATTTTTGAATATATGAATTTTAATTTTGCTAAAAATAGCATACACAACTATTTATGTTTCATCTAGTCTTCTCTTAGAACATTCTATTAATATAAATTTATTAATTTTCCACTTGAGTTTGTCAAGTCTAGTGGTTCTTTGTCAAGATAGTTGACTGATAAAGGTGAATATGACAGAATATCCTCTGTAATAGTACGGAGGATATTTTGATGAAATTAAATGAACTAATAAAAGAATTAGACAAAAAATTAGAAGTAACTAAGGAAGAAATTATAGGAGGAACAATGTACATATATTGTGAAACTAAAAGACAAAATACTAAATGTAAGTATTGTAGTAAAGAAAGTCAAAGTGTACACAGCACATATACAAGAACTATAGCTGATTTGCCAATTCAAAATTATAAAGTAAAATTAATAATAACTGTAAAAAAATATTTCTGCAATAATGATAAATGTAATCATAGAACATTTGCAGGAACGCTTGAATTCGTAGAAAAGAATGCAATAAGAACAAAACGTTTAGATGACTACATAAATAATATAGGATTAAAGGTAAGTTCTAAAGAAGCAGAAAAACAGATAAAAGATAATCTTGTAAATATTTCTAATAATACAGTATTAAGAGTTGTAAAAAAAAACAAATGTAACGGTAGATTATGATGTTGAAAATCTAGGAATAGATGATTTTTCGTCAAAGAAAAGAGAAATATTTAATACAATAGAAAGATCAACACATTCAATATTAGCTCCTTTTGTTCCAATGATAAAAAAATTACTTTTTTATGATATAGAAGAAATTAAAGATGAAAATCTAAAAAATGATTTAAGAGAATATTTGGAAACAAGTAAGGAATTAAGTGAACTTTTTAAAATGATAAGAAAATTTAAAGAGATAATATTTTCTAAAAAACCACAGAGATTAAAATTTTGGATAGAAAAAGCAAAAAAATTAATGTAAAGGAGCTTAATAGCTTCATTACATTAATTGAAAGTGATATAGATGCTGTAAAAGATGCAATAAAATATGATTATAGCAATGGGCTAATAGAACACACTTAGATTTTAACACTCAAATATTATCCTAAATCAACTATCTTGACAAAGAACCAGTTAGCTTGACATTTTCGTTTAAGACTAAAGTGTGGCGAGCACGGCGCGGAAACCGTGGTGAGAGTGAGAATCGCCTGTGTTGTGAGTGAACGCGAACACACCAGCGTAGGCTCCGTCATCGAAGCTACCTCCGCGGTAAAAGAACGGTCCGCTAGAAAACGGAAAGTCCGTGTTGTCTCCGTTCCAGCTAGCTCCTGCGTAGTTCGTTCCGTCGTATGATGTATAACTAGTCTCGAATATACCGTCGCCGTATTTATCGGCGTTTGCTGAATAATTTCTTACTATATCGTCATTTTTATCTGATACTCTATATACATCCTTATATTTAGGTGCGGCGTCGTACACAGCCTTACCATAACTTTCTCCAGTTAAATATGAGTTTGCTACAGTTCCACCTTTTGTACTGTCTACGTATGCAGCAGTATGTTCCCAAGAGCCTCCTGCCATATCGTATATTCCATACACGTTTCCAGTTGTACTTAATGCTACATTCGTTTTGTAATTTCCATTTCCTGTATTATATCCACTTAAATTACTCATGCTTTCATCAGCAATTTTATTTCTTCCATACTTACTATGTGCTAAATATGCTGCTGCTCCCCATTCTGTATTTTTTATTAAATGTGGGTCTATTTTATCTTTATCTGTTGATATTCCATATATACTTGCATTTGCAGAGCTATTCATATTGTAGCAATTTAAGAATATATTATTTCTATTTATACTTCTCCAACTTGATACGTTTCCTACTGTTCTTACTATTACTGAACTACTTGTTAAAACATTTCCTGGTTGTGTTGCTGCATAACTTGCATTTGCTCCACTTGCCTCAAACTTTCCTACCCATATTCCTTCTAATTCTACTGGTGTTCCATCTTCTTTTTCCCATGTGAAGGCTGGGTGCACTCTATACGAAGTAGTATCTACAGAACCGACTAACGGATTTGTAAGTAATGTAGATGTACTTGAACCATCTTTATATGTGTTATTTGTATTTAAAAATTTTACTGATATTTCTCCTACTTGGTCTGTATGATAACCACTTTCTATTTTATATGCATATCTTGGTATCCATACATACATACTTCCATCACTTGTTACTTTTTTTCCGTACATTTCTTCTAATGTTGCAGTATTAGCATTTGTTACGCCTTCTACTTGCAAATTATCTCTCAACATTATATTGGCCCATTGGCTTGAACTTTCTTTTCCTGATACACTTGTATCTACATAATTAAACCATGTATTGTTATCTATTTCTTCTTTTGTTGCTACATACCAACTTGTATCTGTTGTATTATATGTTACCGGTACCATTCCGTCTGCTAATTTTACCGTTATATCTGATTTTTGCCCTGGAAGTGTAGATGAACCAGGTGTCTCTGGCCCTTTTTCTTCTTGCACTAAACTTCCATTTATATGGGTTACATTTAAGTTACTATCTACATTAAATGTATAACCATCCATTTTTACTATGCCTTCTGTTTCTGTTACTGCTACATATGTTATTTCTTTATCGTAATACACTTGATTTGATGTATCTGTTAATTTAGGCAAATCAGCTAATTGGGCTACTTCTCCTGTATCATAAATTGTTTGCATATCTAAATTTAACATTTTTACTCTAAATTTTTCTAATACAGATGATTTATTATACTCATCTGCAGCCAATTTTGTTTTATCAAATAATCCTCCATCATTTGTTAATACAGATATCCCTACTCCTGCTAATATTAACATTATTATTACAGTTAGTACTAAAGATATTAATGTTATTCCTTTTTCTTTAATTTGTAATTTTTTCATTTTTACTTTTCATTCCTTGTTTATTATATTTAGGTTTTTAATAAGGAATTACCTATAAACCTATTTTACAATTTAGCCATTACATATCTTTCTGTTTACTTTTATATTTTATACTATTATTCATAAAATATGAACAAGTAAATATACGACTTAAAACGCATTTACATTTTTATAATTTTGCTTTTATATAGTATTTCCAATTGGTCCTGCTCTATACCTTAAAACACATAAAGATAGACCCATGATATAAAAAAATATCATAATTCTATCTTTATTTATATATTCTTCAATTTTTACATTACTTTTATTTTCTAAAAGACAATACACCGTGGTCGAGTAAACGAATTCCACGTTGAATAAAGAGATTCTCTCTTTCTCTCTCTACAACCGCAAGGGTTTTGAGACTTTTTGTTGTTTTCATCTTTCATTCCTCCTTATTCTTCGCTTTCGCTCCTCACAGAACCGTACGTGCCCTATTAAGGCATACGGCTCTTTGTTATAATCTTTCACTTTAGCTTACTGCAACATATATTCGTGGTTGTATTATTGGATTATATTTTAGTATTTTGTTATATTTTTCCCAACTCATCTTTTTCTTTTGACCTCTTCCTCTTAATTGCTTAAATAGTGTCATTATTATATATCGCCTAAATTCTTCTAGTTTATTATAGTTATCTGTTATTCCATAATATCTGTAATGTCCTATTAATTTTACATTTAGTCTTTTTATTATTTCTGTTGGTTCTCGTTGAATATTTTCTTTAATCCATTGTTTTGCATTCTGTTTCTTTGTTTTCATTTTCTTTTGGCTTGTTTTATGTATTACTTTGTAGTATCCTTTTCTTGTTTTTCCGTTTATATGTGTAAATCCTAAGAAATCAAACTTATCTTTACTTCCGATTATTACTTTTTCCAAATTTTATGATTTTCGTCTTATCTTCTGCTAGTTCTAATTTAAATTTCTCTAGTCTTTCTTTCAGTTCTTTATAAAATTTATAGGCTTCTTTTTCATACTCAAAACATACTACAAAATCATCCGCATATCTTACTAGATATACTTCACCTTTATATCTCTTCTTGATGTCTTTTTCTATCCATAAATCTAGTACATAGTGTAGATATACATTTGCCAATATTGGGCTTATTAATCCTCCTTGTGGCGTTCCTTGTTCTGTCTTTATTTTCTTTCCCTGTTCCATTATTCCACTCTTGAGAAATCTCTTTATATATCTTATGAAATGTTTATCCTGTATCGTATGTTCTAAGAATTTTATTAGCCATTTGTGGTCTACGTTGTCAAAGAAGCTTTTTTATATCTGCATCCACTATGTAATTTACTCTTCTTTCTTTTATTATTTTGTTTAGTGCTATTATCGCTTCATGGCAATTCTTTCTGGGTCTAAAACCATATGAACATTCTAGAAAGATATTTTCATATATTTCATTTAATACTTCAGCAAACGAACCTTGTACTATTTTGTCTCTATATGCTGGTATCCCTAACGGTCTTAGTTTATCACTTCCTGCTTTTGGAATATATGCTCGTCTTACTGGTGTAGGTCTATACTTGAAACTTCTCATTTCTTCTATTATTTCCTCTATATTATCTCTAAGATTTTCTTCGTATGTTATTTTATCTACACCGTCTATTCCTGTCGCTTTACCTTTCTCTTGTTTTCTGTGTTCTTTTAGTAAACTTTCATAATTTATATATTTCATCAGCCCTTGTACATGTTTATATGTCTGCAGTTGCTTAGTTATCTTTGTGTAATCATTTGACACTTCAATCACCTCCTTGTGTGACTTGTGTTTATTCACAAAGTCGATTATTACATAGATTCCTTCCCTCCATTAGCATTACCTAATTTCTTCGGTACTATTAATCTATCCGACTCCCAATATATCATTAATACTTGCTTTCCGTCCCCGTCCCGCTTGTATCTACCTCTCGGAATATATTGGGTCTCCCCGGTCTACTTAATATAACTATCTATGCTCGCCAGCTTCATCGACCCCGATGGAACCTATATATTCTTACCATACCGACTATATATTGCCGCTTGCTGCTCACACAATGGCATCAGCTTCCATTTCTTCACCTAACGAGGCTCATTCCGTTCACGCTTTCGCATTCTGGCTCTCATATTCCCCGACTTACGCTTAAACCTAACATTACTGTTTTGGCTCCAAAGTCTAGGTACTAGCTGTTGGTTAGACTTTACTAGGTAGGCATTCCACCTACTTTATATCAAGCATCTATCAGGACGCACTGTGTGTGTACAGCCGCAAGGGTTTCAGCGTTTTTTCTAAATTTTATATTATTCATTTTTTCTTTTACACTTATATTTTTTTCATCTATATTTTTCATCATTTAAAATCCGTTCCTTTCTCACTTTGTTCAAATGCACACATAACTATTAAAGCTAATTAATTTTTCTTGCTTACATCTTTTATTTTTTCTTTTACAATTTTATATTTTTTTATTCTCATTGTCAAGAAATTTCAGGAATTTTTATTATTTTTTTGTTTGATTTTTCGACATTATCAGAAATTAATTTTATATAAATTGCATTTTTTATTTAATTTTTTTTATTTAAACATCTTATTTTTATAAAATTATGGCTCTTATCATATCGAAAATTGTCGAACGAAAGCCTTGAAATTTCTAACTTTTACCCCTTTACAAATCAAAAAATTTATGATAATATATATACAAGTTTCAAATTGCAATTTTAAACTATAATTTATATTTTCAACTTTAGGTTGGACATAAAGATTTATCTTATAGGCATATCGCCTATTTATCCAAAAAGATAATACTTAATATGTATTAAAATTAATAAATTAATTTTAAATCTCAGAAAACTTTAAGGTATATATTGACTGCAAAGTATATTTGTGCTATAATTTAGTATAAATAGATAGACTATTTGTTTTACTATTATCATCACAAATATATTTCTATATTCAATATAGAACAACAGCGGACTTTCTTTACATTCAGACTAATAAAAGATTTTCAAGGTCCAGCACCATTGTTCGTGTACCAATTATATAAAAAACTTTTTACAAGGTGGTGATGATTATAGGTACTTATTACAAACCTACTAATGATATTGTTTTCCAACTAATATTTGGTAAAAGTAAAAACAAAAATCTAACAGATAACTTTATTAAATCTATATTAAAACATGAAAAAGAAAATATAGAACTAAACAATATAAAAATCAAATCTGAATTTTCTTTAGAAAAACTAAACTTAAATGATAAAGGTGTTAGACTAGATGTTATTGCCGAATACGATAACGCCACTGTTTGTATTGAAATGCAAAACAAAAAAAGTTCTAATATTTATCAACGTGCAAGATGTTATGCGGCTAAAATCAGTGCAATGCAATTAAATGCTGGACAAGATTATTTAGAGCTTAAGCCTTTAATTATGATAAACATTTTAAATTACAAACCAGAAAAACATTATACTAATGACTATATTGAGCATGTCATTACAGTTAATAAACAATATCGTGAACAATATGTTAAAATGGGAATTAAATTTATATTTATATTTTTAGATCAAATTAAAAATATTGATATATTTGATCCTAAAAATGAATTTATTCATTGGTTAAAATTTATTAAATTTGATAACAGGGAGGTGATAGAAATGATAAACACTATGAATAAAAATACTAAATTAGCTACAGAAGAGTTAGATAAAATAAATGCTGATGAGGAAGAAAGAAATATTGCCAGAATTCTTGAATTTGATGAACTTGATAGAAAATTAGAATACAGTGCTGGTGTTGATGCTGGCAGAATTGAAGGAAAAGCGGAAGGTATAGCCGAGGGTAGAGCTGAAGGTAGAGCCGAGGGTAAAGCAGAAGGTCTAATTGCTGGAAAACTAGAAGCTTTTATAGAACTTGCTAAACAAATGCAAAAAAAGAAATACGATATTTCTGAAATAAAGGATTTAACTGGGCTTTCTGAAAATGAAATTCTTAAATTAACCGGAAATGCTTAAAAATAAAAGAATATTAACATAAAAATATGATGTGTGATTTTTCTAATCCACACACCATATTTTTATATACTATCAAATATATACAACTTATCTTAAATTTTAAGATAAGTTGCATATACTTTTATATTTTTAAATAAAAACCACACTCACCAAATGTTTTAAGACTAAAGTGTGGCGAGCACGGCGCGGAAACCGTGGGCAGAGTAAGAACCGCCTGTGCTGTGATGGAACGCGAACACACCAGCGTTGGCTCCGCCACCGTAGCCACCTCCGCGGTAAAAGAACGGTTCGCTAGAAAACGGAAAGGACGTGTGGTCTCCGTACCAGCCTGAACCTAGGTAATTTGTTCCGTCATAGCTTGTATAACTTGTTTCAAATATACCGTCCCCATATTTATCTGCATTTGCTGCATAGTTTCTTACTCTATCATCTGATTTTCCTACTACATATACGTCTTTATACTTATCAGCGGCGTCATATACCGCTTTTCCATAATCTGTACTTGTTAAATATGAGTTTGCTACAGTTCCACCTTTTGTACTGTCTACATATGCTGCTACGTGTTCCCAAGAGCCTCCTGCCATATCATATATTCCATATACATTTCCTGTTGTACTCATTGTTACATTTGCTTTGTAATTTCCATTTCCTGTATTATATCCTGATAAATTTGCTGTTACTTCTGTTCCATTTCTTCCATATACACTATGTGCTAAATATGCAGCAGCACCCCATTCTGTATTTTTTATTAAATGTGGATCTATTATATCTTTATTTGTCGATATTCCATAAATACTCGCATTACTTTCATTATTCATATCGTAACAATTTAAAAATATATTATTTCTATTTATACTTCTCCAACTACCTACATTTCCTACTGTTCTTAATATTACACTATTTGATGTTCGTACATTTCCTGCTTGTGTTGCACTAAAACTTGCATTTGCTCCACTTGCCTCAAACTTTCCTACCCATATTCCTTCTAATTCTACTGGTGTTCCATCTTCTTTTTCCCAGCTAAAGGCTGGATGTACTAAGTAATTTAATGAAGCATTTACTAATGTTTCTGCTGGATTTGATACTATAATTGATATGTTACTTCCATCTTTAAATGTATTATCTGTATTTAAAAATTTTATTAATATTTCTCCTGCTTGGTCTGTATGGTAGCCACTCTCTATTTTATATGCATATCTTGGTATCCATACATACATACTTCCTTCACTTGTTACTTTTTTTCCATATAGTTCTTCTATATTTGCTGCACTTGCATTTGTAACTCCTTCTACTTTTAGATTATCTCTTAACATTACGTTTGCCCATTTACTTTTATTTTCTTGCCCTACTACACTTGTATCTACATAATCAAACCAAGTATTATTTGTTATTTCTTCTTCCGTTGCTACATACCAACTACCATCACTTTCGTTATATGTTACTGGCACCATTCCTTCTGTTAATTTTACACTTATTTCTGATACTTCTCCTTGTGTTATATCATCATCTCCAGTACCTGTCCCTGGCTTTCCACTTCCATTTACTGTACCATTAAAACTTGATTCTAATTGTTCTATTAAATTCTGTATTTTATCATTTTCACTTTGTACTGCATTTTCATATGTCTCTTTTGCTTCCCTTGCCTTACTAAATAGCCCATCTCCATTTATTACTGCTGTTATTACTACTCCTGCTAATATTAACATTATTATTACTGTTATTACTAATGAAATTAATGTTATTCCTTTTTCTTTTCTTACTATCTTTTTCATTTTATTTCTTTCCTCCTAATTTTAATTTTTAAACTTCACATATATTATAATTCTTATATTGCATTTTGAGAACAAACGCATATGCGAGTTTTTTCAATTAATAAATTTTCTCATATTCCTTGAAAAATTTACCTTTTAGCCCTAATTTTATATCAAAAAAAATTTTTTTGATTTTATTTTTACTGCATTTATATAAAAATATTTTATTGTTCATCTTATATTTTTAAGTATACCCAAATATTTTAAAAAAATTTAATTTTAATTAAAACTTACTATAAATTTATCTATTCTTTTTCCTTCAACTTTCTTAAAGATACAAAAAGATAGACCTATACTTTTTATGTTAGGGACTGGCTCTAACATTCATGCCTATTTTTAGTATAGTTCTATCTCTAATTCTATTATTCAATTTCAAAAATCTATATATTAAAGTCTTTTTGTTTTCTAAATGACAATATACGATATATATATATATATATATACAGCCATGCGGTTTTCAGCGATTTTCATTATTTTTTTCATTTTATTTTCTTCTTTTAATTTTAAGTTTTTTAACATTTTTTATTTTTCTCCTCTTATTCCTTATTCTACTATCCAAATATTATCACATTTTTTTATTTTATGCAATACTAACCCTATTATTTCCTAATCATTTATTACTGTATAAACCTAAATTTTTAATTTAAACCTAGTACTTTCAAGAATTTTATAATAAAATATTATCTTGTATCAATTCTCCTTCTATCTAACCCTTCTGTAGTTGGCTCTGTAATTATATTTCCTTTATAATCATACCTAGAACCATGGCATGGGCAGTCCCAAGTTTTCTCTAAATTATTCCAAGATAATTCACAGCCCAGATGTTTACAATAAGGAACTACTGCAAATATTTCCCCATTTTTATCTTTATATATTCCTAATTTTTCCCCATTATAATTTACTACCCCTCCAGAATCATTTTTCAATTCTTCAAAATCAATTATAGGAGGAGTTACTTTATTTATTGCTAGCGAATATACAGATTCCTTTAACATATTTCCAAATTCTTTACTATTTTTAATTGGCTCCAGTCTTGTAGCAGTATAAAGTTTAGAATATGGATTTATTTTATCTAAAATTTTATCTGTTATAATTCTAGCTGCTACATGAGATGTCGTCATTCCCCATTTCTTATATCCTGTAGCTACATACATATTAGGCAAGAAATTTGAAAAATCACCAATATATGGTATTTTATCTAAACTTACACAATCTTCTGTCATCCATTTATATTTTACCTTTGCATCTGGATATATAGTTTTTATATAGTTTTCTAAGTTTATATAACTATCTTCTATTTTTACACTTGTATCTCCTGTTTTATGCCCAGAGCCTCCTACTAACAATAATTTTTTTCCGTTTTCTTCTACTACATTTCTAAAAGAAGTAGTTGGAGTATCACAAGAAATATATATACCATCAAAAATTTCTTTTTCTGTCTCTACTGCTATTATATAAGAGGATTCTTGATACATTTTTACAAAATACATTCCAGGAAAATTTTTTATAGGATAATGAGTTGCCATAACTAAATATTTGCATTCAACTTTACAATCATTAACATATATTTCATACATATCTGTTTTATGTTTTATATCTACAACTTTTGAATTTTCAAATAAATTTACATTATTATTTTCTAATATTTTTAATAAAGAAAGTAAATATTTTCTTATGTGAAATTGTCCTTGATTTTTAAACTTAACAGCAGATACTATTTCAAAAGGTAATGGAGATTCTTTTACATATTCTGCTTCAAAACCTACAGAATTCAAAACGTCTACTTCTTTTTTTATTTTTTCGTCATTATCTTCTTTACAAGTATAAACATAAGCATCTTCTTTTGTAAAATTACATTCTATCTTTTCATCTTCTATAATCTTTTCAATTAATCTTATAGCTTCCTCATTAGAATTTAAATATGCCTCCATACTTTCTTTTCCAAATGAATTATATAAATAATCATAAATAAGACCATGTTGGCTAGTTACTTTAGCAGTTGTATTAGCACTTACTCCCATTCCCATTAGGTCCGCTTCTAATAAAGTTATATCTAAATTACTCTCTTTAGATAACAAATATGCTGTAGAAATACCTGTAATACCTCCACCAATAATACACACATCAGTTTTAATATTTTCTTTTATTTTTTGATAATTAGTTAAATTTGTACTTTCTACCCAATAAGATTTCATTATACATCACCAAGTTTATTATTACCAAATTTTAACTTATTATACTTTTAATATTTTTTCTTTATCTTTTTTATATCTGTATAATAAAATTATTAAATAGTAATTATTAAAAAGCCTGGTATATATCTATTTTTAATAAAAGCGAATGTGAAGTAAAAAATATTAGAAACTCTTAGAAATATTTACGGAAAGTGTTCAAGTTTACCTTGGAAGGGTGCCGTAAATATTGATATAGAGTTTCTATATTTTTTGCAAGCCGAGCAATTTTATTAAAAATAGATATATACCAGACTTAAAAAACACTTACTTAATTATTACTTAAAGTACTTTTCTCTTGATAAACAATACACCAGCAACCACGATTAATGTTGCGCCCAAAGCAATAATAATATACAATACATAATTCATATCTTGACCAAATGGCGGTAAGATTACTACATCTTCTGAATATACAGAGTCATACTCTTGGCTGTTTTCATCATGTGGCTTATAATTACCTGTAACAGCTATATAATCTCTTCTACCTACTGCATTTAGTCTTTCTACTATCTCAGTTGAATTCTTATATAGCAATGTATCTGTATCATCATTTGCTGAAAGTTGTTTGCTATAATTTACATAGAAACTTATAGACGAAACACCTGTATTCGAAATTGCTTCTTTACTTATGTTTGGATATATTGGCGTATCTTTTAATGATTTTGTTTCTATTATTTTTATTTCATCATTATCTATGTAATTTTCAACATTTTTATTTAATTTTATTGAATTCTTACTTTGCCATACTACAGTTTCATTTAAAAGAACAGGCATATCATTTTCATTTAATCTAGTAGTAATTTTTCTAATTTCTGGTGTAACTCTTTCTTTCCTTTTCTCATCAAATAATTCCTGCCAATTTCTAATAGTAATTCCATCAAATCTTAATCCTTTTAAATCTACATAATTTACTTCTACATTTATGTTATTATTATCTTCTGCTCTAAATACAGTATTTGTATAATAATCATATATTGTACCAATCTTATTAGCAACTGTTGTAGTAGCATAATATGTTTCTTCAGGATTAAACATATCATATGTAAAGTAATCTGCCAATGTATCTACTTCACCATTATTAGTTACTGTTATCTTATATTGAATCTCTATTGTAGCTCCTTGCATTATCTCTTCATCCATAAATATATTAAATCTGTCATTAACAATTTCTTGTACATTTTGATTTAAACCTTTTGAGGTATCTATTATAACTTCACCGTTTGCTAATGTAATTCTAATATTTGATACTTCTTCATCTACCTTAAATTCAACTTTAGGTCTTTCTATTAAGCCCATATTTGTATTTTGAGTTTTACTATTATTATGCAGGAAAGTTATGTTTCTATTTGGTGTTATAGCAGTAACTTTTGTATTTTTGGCTAACTCTAAAATTCTATTAGAAATCTCTGTCTGTAAATTATTTATTTTATCTGTATCTTTTTCTTCCTTACTATTTTCCGCTTCTAATTCTCTTTGTAGACTAAGTATATTTTCTATATGAAGAACTTCTGCATTTTCATTTGTAATTACACTTGAATAATCAATATTATGTTTTCTACTATAAATATCTTCATATTCTTTGCCATCTACATAATATTTATATGAATATTCTACATCTTTTGCATCTGTTAAATTTGGTAACACTTTTTCAAATTTTAAAAGTATATCTTCTAAAGCAACTTTACTAACATATTGTTCACAATTTCCATGTTTTATATTATATAAAATTCCTGCTGTAGGAGCTTCTTCTGTACCAAAAGTTTTATCATCCCATTCATCCATAGAGCAAGCTATTGTTATAACTTGTACTCCTCTTTCTTTTGCTTTTAATAATGCTTCTTTATCTTTTTCAGTTTCTTTCATGTATCCATCTGTTAATATTAATATTACTTTTCCATCTGCATTTCTACTAAATTGATTTAACGCGTCTTCTATACTTTCACTTAAAGTCCTTCCTGCATTTATAGCTTCATCTTTAAATAAATCTATTACTGAACCAGCATTAGGCTTTTCTACCAATCCTACTTTTCTTTCTACAGTTCCTGCAGGTTCTGAGAACATATATCCGCCTATTTTTACCTTTTGTACATTTTTATATAAGCTGTCTACTAATGGAGTTATGGCTGTTCTCATCAAATTACCTTTATTATCTGTTTTCATATTTTCTGATGTATCTAACATTATCATTACTTCTAGGCTAGGATTATTATATTGTTGGTAAATAGTATCTAAAGATAAAGTTTTATAATCTTGTGCGTTAAACGTTAGATCTTTAACTAATTGATATTCATCTCCATAAGTAAATTTTACTCTAAAAGTACCATTCTCTAATTTAAAGAATTTATATTCTCCATCTTGAATATCTATAGTTTGTCCATCTACAACTATATCTTCACCAGTTCTGTAATAATCAGTTCCACTTGGTGTTTTCCTTAGCACTTCAATTTCTGCTCCAGTTTTAGGATCACGAAGCACTTCAATTAATTCTACTTTCACATCATTAATTTTTACTTCACCATCATCTATAATACCATTACTAATTAATTGGTTATTATCTTTTAATAAATCTGTTACTATATCTTCCCATACATAACCTTGTATAGTATTACTATTTTCTAAGCTATAATCTTGTTCATATATTAATTTTAATAATGGTGCAGTATCTGTTCCATCTGCATAAGTTCTAGGATTTCCTAACCTTGCACTACCTGGATTAGAAGTTTTATCTATTAATCCTTCATCATAAGCATAAATTGTAACTTCTGTAATGTTTTCTTTAAACTCATTTGGAGCTAAATCCATTTTTAGAGTTCTACTTTCATCTTTTTTAACTTTTAAAATTAAATGTATCTCTATTGTTTCTCCAGGAGCTAAACTTTTATCTTTTAAATCATCTGTATATATTGTTGAATAACCATTTTCCGTTCCAGCTCTATATTCCCATAATATTTCTTCTTTAGTAACTTTACCTTCTTCATTCATAGGGACTTCTATCCATGATGCTAAATCTGTAAAGTCATATTTTGAACTATATTCTAAATCAGCATCAAAACTATTTTCAATTTCTAGTAATCTACCACTTTCTAATGTTCCTCTGTTCTTTATTAACAATTTATACTCAATATACACATTTTGTTCAGATTTTTCAGTTAATATAGTTGAAACTAATTCAGCATTATCACCATATATTTCCTCACTATCATACCTATATGCCACATCATCTGGATTTAATTCTTGATTATATGGTATATCTGTATAGTATCCGGTATTTCTATTTAAAATATCATAATGGTCGTCATTAATATTTTTATCATCATACTTATATTTTTGTATATCATTACCTGTTTCAGAATCTAATTTTTCTGTAGTTATAACTTGATATACATCAGATTTAGTTCCAAAATCTCCTTGTTCTCTTTGTATTAATCCTAAATTAATATGTTCTAAGCAAGGATAAGTCTTTATGTATTTAGTTGTACCGTCTTTATATAAATCTAAATCCGCAAAATCTACTTGATATTGATTATCCACTGGTAAGTACAATGATGTTTCCATAGTTCTTGCATACATTTTAAATTCATCTTTCGTTATCTCCCTATCATCTGTAGTAATCAATGTAGAAACAGAACCATTTGATGTTTCCCACGTTTTATATTCTAAATCTATAGTACTTCCATCTTTAGCAGTAGCTAAATTCTCTGAAATATTATAGAATTTATCATTAAAAGCATCTCTCTCTGCTACATTTTCTAATGCGTGTGAACTTGTCAAATAATTTTCGGGATTCTTTTTATATTTTTCTGTTTGTGTTTGTATATTTTGATTATTATTATTTTCTCTAATATCACTTTGTAAATACTCAGTTGTTTTATATGTCATTCCGTCATAAGCAAATTCTACATAATAATCAAAACCAACTCTTACGTATTCAAAGATATAATATCCTTCTTCATTTGTCAAAGTTTTTGCAATATAATCTTTATCACCTTTTTTATAAAGTATTACTTCAACATTAGGTATTCCTCTCTCAATTTCATCTATAACACCATTCGCTTCAGCTTCTGTTCCACCAGGGTTATCTAGCCATACCGTGCCTGAAATATGGAATGTCAAAGGTATTACCCTATTCTCAGGATAATATGGATATGTTGGATCACTTGCTCCATTAGGTCCTTTTCCAGTGTAATATGGATATGATGCGTAATCAGGATATATATCGCTGTTAAATGAATACGGTACATCTGGATAATTTGGACTACCCGGATATTGAGGATAGTTTGGATATCCTGGATATGTATCATAATTTGGCAAGAATGGTAATACTGGAACACTTTCTGTTCTCTCTAAAAGATTACCTTTATTTACACTCTCTTGCATATTTTGTGTTGTATTAACACTTGTTACATAATATGGTTTTACTTCCCCAAGTTCAATATCTATATACTTATATTCTTTATAAATCTTAGAATATATAATTTGTTCCAAATTCATAGCATGTAAATTTGTTCCTAATGGTACTTGTTGGCAGAAATATTGGTGACCGAACAAGTGACCATTCCAAGCAAAATGTAATGGTGGAGTACCTGTTGGTGTTTTATGAATTGGACAACATAGTAACGGACACCAAGATACTGGCGAAGTCGCATGTCCACCTATAACACCATGAACACATGCTAATGCTGGTAAAGGACATACTAGTGGAATATCTACACCCATCCATAATAATTGGTCATAACCGCCTTTTAACTCATAAGTTTGTCCATCTGCATCCATTTTTTCTAATTGAAATCTCATTTTTGATAATGTATTTATGCTGTAATTTTCCATGCTTGGAAATTCTAAATAGAAAACTTCATTAGGATATGGAAATTTATATTGTTTATCATAATCTGTTACAATACTCCTTTTATCTGGATAAACAAATTGCCAATCTTTTATTTCTATAGTCTTTTCATCATCTGCATATAGTTTTGCATCTATTATTCCTGTAAAACTAATAATTCCTGTATCTTTATCATACATTTCACTATCTGTATCCGAAATCGGTACAAAAAATTCTCTAATATAATCTATAGTAAATGGACCTACTAAAATTTTATCTGTATCTTTAGAATATGAAACTTCTACTTTACTATAATCTGTTCTATCTACCAAGTTAGCTCCGTTTTCTTCTTCAAAAGCATTCCAATTATCTAAAGCTTTTCCTAAAGCTGTAGCCTCTGTATATAACTCTATACCTGCAACTGGATCTTCTGAATCTTTACCTTCTATCTTTTCTTTTTCACCTGGTAAGAAATCTTTTATTAAGTTTTCAAATACTTTGTAAGGATCTTTTAATATTTCACTAACATCTGATACCATATTCATTATTTGAGTAATATGATTAATATTATCCCACTTGTTATCGAGAATTATATTTTGTGCTTTTAATAGTGCTGCAGCCTCACTCGTTTCTAATGAATGTACAAATGATTGATATGCATTATTTATTGAAGATGCTATTCTTAACAATGTAGTTACTATGTTATATGTATTTCTATCCACTATACCTTCATCTACGCTTGTATCTACCCCTCTAATATCCTTTTCAATGTGCCAATACGCCATTTGTACTGCATCTGGATAATATGTAGTATCTTTTTGATGTGATAAAACATACGCTTCTTCTGGCTCTAAGTTTTTTATTCCTCTACTAGAATATTCTGCTAAAGTTCTACTTATACCTGCAATTCCAGGTATACCAAAACTTCCATAATACGTATTTATAGTTGCTCCATAAGGATTTTTAGCAAAAGGATTTGTTAATTCATTCGCACTATTAGTTGCGTCATATATTATCCTTTTACTTGAATCGTAAGTTGGTTCTTCATATATAGATATTACTCCGATTTCTAATGTTGCATCATTTAATCTATCATATTTATTTTGTCTTGGAACTATAATCTTACCTCTTTCAGAAGAAATCAAAAATGGACTATTTGCTAAGTCTTCAAAAGAAATTTGTTTATCATATAAAGGACCTTCTTCTACTCTAATTTCTTTTAAAATATCTCCTAATATAATACCTGTTTCTTGTTGAAAACTATCCATGTCATTCTCTATATTCTTTAAATATTGATATACTTGCTCTCTAATAGCATTCCAAATATCTTCTACAATTCCATTTATTATCCAATTAGATACTGCTGAATTTATTTCTATAACTAATGGTTTTAATATACTATCAGTTAAAACATCCTCAATATTACTTCTGGCTAATTCTAAAATCTCTATTCCTTTATTGCCATTTATATATTCAACCATAGCATTTTTTATATAGTTTTTAATTTCAGGAAAAATTGTATTTTTAGTATATGTCATGGTTTCTGTATCAACTTCTGTTCTGCTTTCAACATTTCCATTTTCATCATATGTATAATGCCATTTTATTCCTACATTATATAAAACTGTATAACCATAATCTGAACTAGTATATGGAGCAAATTCTCTATTAATTAATCCTCTTAAATTAGAATTATTTTTTAAACTTTTTAAGTACGCATCTGTATATTTAACTACATTATCATACATTAAATCACTTAATGAATTTTTAAAACGTTCCTCTACTCCATAAGGTACACTATTCTTAATTAGATTTCCCACACCATTATTTATATAATCAGATGACATTGTAAAAATAATTTCATCTAACAAACCTTCTGCCACATTTGCAACATAAGGAGCAACTTGATACTCAATATTACTTGATACTATTTTAGTTATTTGACCTGTTATATATTCAATTGCTTTATCAGAAAAACCATTTTTCTCTACCTCTTCAAAAGAACCATTCTCTTTAATATAATAATATATACCTGTTTTAATATCGTTAAAGATTGATTCTCCTGAGCAACTACTTAAATATGTATTTACACTTTCTTTTAATACATCTTTTATTTCATTTGTTATATCTATATTTAATTTAGAACGCAAATCAGAAATAACTTTATCAGCTGTTATATAATCTTTTAATCTATCAACTTTTGTTAAATTTCCTCCATTACTATTAACCGCTTCTAATTTTTCATCACTTGTAAACAAATAATCTGTAATAAAATCTGCTAAATATATAAACTCTGTAGTATCATTCTTTACAGTTGAAGAAATTTGCTCACCTATAGTAGTATAACTATTAACATATTTAACCACATTATTTACCATATTATTAACTTCACTATCACTAATTAATTTAGCACCAGGTTTTAAATATCTACGTCCTGTTTCTTCATCTTCATAATAACAAGAATCATTATGAGATTTTACCATATTTCTTATCTCATTCCCAATCTCTTGTCTTACTTTTTCATTAAGCAAATTATTAGTAACCTCATAAGTTTTCTCTACTATAACTTCTTCAAATTTAGTCTGAATATCATATAAATTACTTTGTAATGCAGATTTCACATTATCCTTTATATCTTTTTCTAAACTCTCTTTATCTAAATTATTAAAAAATTTCTCTATAGCCTCATTAACAGCCGTCTCTACTTCCTTATCCAAATTGATATTATTTATATAATTTTGTAATACGCTATTAATAGTATTTTCTATTTTATCTTCTAACTCACTTTGTTCTGTAGCAAATACAGAATTAGGAAATATAACAATAGAACATAAAATAAAAAAAAGAATAATTATTTTTTTAATTTGATTATGTTTTGTATTTTTAATCATAAATCTCCTATTCCTCCTTATAATACTATTATAATAATATTATATTTTCATTTTTTACGGCTGTCAATGTCAAAAAATGGTACTTTTTCAACACTTTTGACAGATTTAATTACGGAAAAAATAAACATAAAAGATATAAATTAAATATTAAATTTATGTTACAAATTTATATAACATCTACAAAACTACGGAAATAGAGCTTTTTGAGATTCTTTTTTATTCTTTAGTAAAAAATTCCCCAAAGTCCTTGGGAAATATGGAAAAGCAAAGAAAAAACCTCTAAAAAGAGGTCCAAATTATCTTGAATATATTATTTGTCCATATGATAAAACATCATCTAAAAAACCACTGTTATCTTTTTCGTCAATTAACAAAACAGGTTCTATATCTGTTGATATATTTCTTCTTAATCTAAAAAGTTTCGCCATGTCTTCAATAATATTTTTAGAAATACTTTTTCTAGGTACAACTACAGCTACATCAATATCACTATCTTTTCCATAATTTCCCCTAGCATAAGAACCATATAAAATTATTTTATTTACTACCATATTTTGGGTTACTACCTTTGCATATGCCTCGACTAATTTTATAACTTGTTCTTTATCCATAACACAAAATCCTCCGTTTCATTTACTATACTTTTACAATTTTCTTCGTTTAAAGCTTCTAATATATCTTGTTTTTGAGTAGGATATCTAGCCTCTATATTTAATGGTAATAAAATATCTAAAAAGTTCTTTTGCTTTTCTGTCATATCATTATATACATCACTTTCTTGGGCTAGTTTCACAAGTTTATGTGTATAGGGCGGTTGTTGTTTTTTCACATTTACATAATACGCTTTTAATATTTTTTCAATTACTTGATTACACATGAAACCAACATATAAAAATCTTCTACTTTTTAACATTGCCTTTGCTGTTTCTAAATCATATTCTACTAATTCTAACCAATAATTTACTTTATCAAAATCACTAATTTTAATCTCCTCCTATAATTAATTATCTACATAAATTTTACTATAATTTTTGAAAAAAGTCTAGTTATAATTAAGTAATCATTTTTTACCGTCACTTTACTGTAATAATTCTATTAAAATTACATATTTAAAACATACCTTATAATAAACCAATAATGGCAAAAACTTCCTAACATTACAAATACATGAAAGATTTCATGAAAGCCTACATACTTAGTCGTTATTTTAGGCCATTTTAATCCATAAATAACTCCTCCTATTGTATAAAAAATTCCTCCTGCTAGAAGCCATAATAATGCTTCTCCACCATTTATTGTAGTTGAGTTTAAAAACACCTCAAGCATTGGTACTACAGCAATTATTACAACCCATCCCATTGCTATATAAATAGAAGTTGTAAGCCATCTTGGTGCTTTTAACCAAACAGCAGTAAGAATTATTCCGAAGGACAGCTAATCCCCATATAACGCCAAATATACTCCATCCCCAACCGCCTAATGTTCTTAATGGCCCTAGTACGATTGGTGTATACGTAGCTGCAATTAAAACATATATCATTATATGGTCAAATTTTCTCATCACATTTGTAGCTTTTTCTTTTAAATTTAATAAATGATATAATGCGCTAAATATATATAATAGCAATAATCCTACACCAAAAATAGTAAAACTTACTACATCCCAAGCACCTTCTCCAAATCTTGCTGCCCAAATAATTAAAAATACTAAACCTACTATTGATACTATAGCTCCCAATGCGTGCGTTCCCCCACTTACGGGATCTTTAACTTTAGCCATACTGTCATTCCTTTCCTTTACTAATTATTCTCTTCTTCTTCTATTTTCTTAATCTCCTCAAATCTTTTTATTTTTGCTGTTGTTGTTTTTATCATTGGTTCTTTTGTTATTATGATATTTTTTATATGTTTATATACAGTTAAATCTTTATTTATCTCTTTTATATCTGTCCAAATCATTTCTTTTAATTCTTCTTCTGTTATATTAGGATATTTTTCCTTTATGTATTCTTCATTATACACAATTTTAGCAGATATTAATACATCATCACCTTTTGGTTTTCCATATACCATACTTTCATCTACATATTTTAAATGATTTATTACATTTTCTAATTCTTCTGGGAACACATTTTTTCCATTTTTTAAAACTATAACATTTTTCTTACGACCAGTTATAAAAAGGAATCCATCTTTATCTATATAACCTAAATCGCCTGTATATAACCATCCATCTTTTAGAACTTCATTTGTAGCTTCTTCATTTTCATAATAACCAAGCATAATATTAGGGCCTTTTGCTTTTACTTCACCTATACCATTTTCATCAGGATTATCTATTTCTATTTCAACACTAGGTAAGGCTTTTCCTACAGAACCTGTTCTTTGATAAATATGACTTTCTGCTGATAGTACAGGAGATGATTCTGTTAATCCATAACCTTGTACCATTAAAATACCTAAATCGTTAAACCCTTTTTGTACTTTAGGATCTAAAGCTGAGGCTCCATTTACAACAAACCTCATATTTCCACCTAAATTATCTAAAATTTCTTTAAATAATTTCTTTCTTATATCTATTTTAAATTTTAATAAAAAATTACTAATTTTTAATCCTTTTTCAAAAGTTTTAGTCTTTCCCATTTTTTCTATAGCTATCATAATCTTTTTATACATTGATTCCACTAACAATGGAACACCTACAAATATAGAAACTTTATATTCTTTCAAATTTTCTTGTATATGTCTTAAACCATCACAAAAAACCGTCATTGTTCCCATACTTGAAAAATATAATTGTCCTGTAGAACCAAATGTATGGTGGTAAGGTAAAAATGCAATATTTACATCATCTTCATAAATCTTTTCTGATATACATAAGTCGTATATGTTAGAGACTATATTTTTATGATTTAACATTACAGCTTTAGATTTAGAAGTAGTTCCAGATGTAAATATAAGTAAGGCCATTTTTTCATTATCTATTTCTGCATTTATAAAATCTTTATTTCCAGCTTTTAATAATTTTTTTCCATCATCTATTAAATCATATATATATTTATATCCATCTATTTTATCCATACAAATAAATTCTTTTACATCTGTTTCCTCAACCACTTTTTTTATAATATCCTCATAAGATTTTTCAAAGACAATAGCATCTGTCTTACTTCTTCGTAATAAAGAAATGATTTCTTGTTCTGGTAATCCCTTATCTAATGGCACAATTATACCTGTACCATTTACTGCAGCTAAGTAAACTAGCATCCATTCATATCTATTTTTACCAATAACTGCTATTCTTTTATTTTTTAATCCCATGCTTATAAATGATGTGCCTAAAGCATTTATATCATTTCCATATTTTTCGTAAGTAATTTCCTCATATGTTACTTTCTTACCATTCTTGTGTTTTATTTTGTACGCAATATTATTTTTATATTTGCTAACAGTTCCCTCAGTCAATTCTTTTATATTATTATACTTTACAATATCTTTTTCCATTTTTATATAAAATCCTTTCTTTTATAAAGTCTAAAATTTTAAAGTCCGTCTCATCTAGTATCGGATACTAGGTTACCACAAAAATGCATAAATGTCAAGTGAATTTTTAGTGAAATGTAATGTAGTCGTTACAATTCAGTAATTATTTTATAAAATCTTGATATATAGCTATTTTTAGTCAAAACATAGCTATGGTGACACAATCTGGGTCTTGACTTGCAAATAGCTATATATCAAGATTTTGTATAAATTAAAGCTCTTTTACTGAATTGTAACATGTAGTATGAAAGATTAGGACCGGAGTTATTGCATTTGACTTTTCACCACTTTAATATTATAATATTATTCTGTAGAAAGGGATTTTATATGGAAAAAAGCACAGAAAAAAAATATATAACAAAAGATATATCTGAATTTCACATACCTAGATGGACAGAAATTCCAGATATAGACTTATATCTAGACCAAACAGTAACTATATTAGAAAAATATTTAGAAAGTTATGTAGATAATAAAAGTGAAAAATTAATAACAAAAACAATGATAAATAACTACGTTAAGCAACAATTATTAGAACCACCTGTAAATAAAAAATATAATAGAAAACATATTGCTACTCTTTTTGTTATTTGTATTTTAAAACAAGTTTATAGTATTACAGATATATCTGAACTTATAAAACTTGCTTTAAAAAAACATTCTCTTGAAACTTCTTATAATAAATTTTGTGATGAACTAGAAAAATGTATAGCAACTGTTTTTAAAGGAGAAGATTATATTGAAGACAAGTTTATAAATAAAGAATTGTATCTTCTTAAAAATGTTGTGCTTTCTTTTGCAAATAAATTATATGTGAGAAAGACCTTTTTGAATAAATAATTAAATATATTTAATTTTGTTCAAAATATTTAAGTATTCCATTATAAATTCCGTTAACTAACCTATCTTGATATTCATCTTGTTGTAAAAGTTTAGCCTCTTCTACATTAGATAAAAAACCACATTCCACAATAGTTGCTGGTATTTTTAAATTATCAATTAAATATTTATTAGAAATTGATAGAGCATCTCTCTTATTCTGTCTATCAGAAATTTCTTCGGTAATTGATTTTTGTATACACTCAGCTAATAATTTTCCTTGCTCATTACTTTTTTTATAGAAAGTTTGCCATCCCCAATATTGTGTTTGGTCTATCTGGTTAAGATGTATAGATACAAAAATATCAGCATTTGAATTATTTCCTATTTTAACTCTATTTTTCAAATCTAAATTTTTCATCTCCCTTATAGTTTTCGCTGTACTATCATAAATGCCATTTTCGTTTTCTCGTGTTAAAATCACATTAAAATTATTGTTCTCTAATTTTTCTTTTAATTTCATAGAAATTTTTAAATTTATATTTGCTTCTGTCACACCATTGCTACTTCCTGCACCTTGATCAGGTAAGCCATGTCCTGGATCTATTATTACAGTTTTTTTATCTAAATCTACATTTGATACATAAAGTGAAGCAACTTTATTAACTTCACTATTATTAAAAAATAATAAATATATTATAATAGATAAAAGAATTGCTAATACAAATAAAATTATCCTTTTTTTATTTAAAAGTATCATCTTGCTTCACCTATTATAATATATTCATTAATTAAGAAAACATTCAATTACATTTACTTCTTTCTTCTATTTATTGCATAACTGCTTCCCATAGTAGTCTTAGCAATATGTTTCACTTGTGCGCCAACTTCACCTATTTCAAGTATATTAGCATATTTTGATTTATCTACAACAACTACTCCTATAGATATTGAAGTTATTGGAAATTGCTCTATTATGCCTTTTCTATTTGGCACTTCTAAGAATCCTCTTTCTACATCTTCTTCAGTAAAATATTTTGTAATTCCATTATCAAATTCTAATATTATATTTTGGCATACTTTTTCATAACACTCATTATCTACTATTGCTACAAAATCGTCTCCACCAATATGACCTACAAAGTTTTCTATTTGACTCTCCATATGTACATTTTTTAAAATAACATTTGCCGTAAACTTTATAATTTCATCTCCACGTAAAAATCCATAAACATCATTATAAGCTTTAAAATTATCTAAATCTAAATATAAAACTGAAAAAGTTTCTTGCATCATTAAACGTTTTTTTAACTCAGCACTTATCTGTACATTTCCAGGTAGACCTGTTAAAGGGCTTATTCTTCTATTTGTGTTAATTAACCTTAATAGATTCTTTATAGTATAATATAAATAATCCTTATCCATAGGCTTATTTATATAATATTCTATACATTCGTTTAAAACACTTATTTTATAACTCTTATCTTTATTGCTAGATATAACAATTACAGGTGTTATATTATTATCATCATCACTTCGTATTTTTTTACACACATCTATTAAATTTAAAAACATATCATCTGCATTTATAATAAATAATGCTGGTATATTTTTAAGTGCACGATCTAGCTGAATATCTTTTATTACTTTGAAAATGTATTCATTCTCATTTTTAAAGATTTCTTTTATCTCACCTATTATTTCTTGCTTATTATCTATTACAATAATTTCTTGTGCCATAATTACCTCTCTTTTTTTTCTTTTTTTATTGATTCCAGCTTTTGATTTAAGAATTCAGTTATATTTTGTGATTTCATAGTAGGAAATACCCTTTTTAATCTTATAATCTTCTTATATAATTTTAATTTCATAATGTTTTCTGCTTTTTTTAATTCTTCTATAGTTTTCTTTAAAGAATCTATTTGAATATTTTTGGTAGATAAAGTTTTCAATCCTTGTATGTTTTTTATCTCTAATAATTTTTGATTCAACGCTACTTGTATTTCTTTTAATTTTGATAACCTTATTTCTATATTTTTTATTTTAATAGAAGACAAAATTAAATCTATAATCATACTTATTAATATTAATGCTAGTATAGGTTTTAAAATTTCTAGTGGTATTTTATATACAAAATTGCTAACTATAGGATGTAACACATATATAAAAAACACACCTAAAATTCCCCATACTAAAGACATTCTTAGACATATTCTACCCTTATAATTAAACTTTTCTTTGGAATAATCCCAATACTTTGTATTAAAAATTTTTTCTAATAAATATCCAACTAAGCATTCCCATATTGAAAATATTATTACTCCAACAATAAATACAATTACAAAATTAGACTTAAAACCATCTAAAAATAAATATAAAATTACAGCTCCAAACCCATATATTGGACAAAAAGGTCCAAATATAAATCCACTGTTTACAAATTTTTTCTGTAAACAAGTTTTATATATAGATTCTAATACCCATCCTCCGAATGAATATATAACAAAGTAAGCTAGTAAAATAATAAATTGATTTATATCCACGTAAAGCCCTCCATAGAAAAGATAGAACAGTTCTAATGCATAAAACATTAGAACATCTTTATCTTTAGTTTATATAAATTATTTACCCTTTGTAGCTGTTCCTGTAAATGTTTCTACAGAACCATCCATACTTGTTGCCTCTACTGTTATTGTATTACTTTCTTCTTTTAATCTGAATTTTAAATCTAATTCAGTTTTACCTAATTGATCCGCTGAAACCACTTGATTTCTTCCATTTAATTGTATATTAACAGATTTTATTCCTGAATCATGTTTTATATTTACTAATAAATATAATCCGTCTGCATCTTTTTTAACTTCTATTACTGGTTTTTTAATTCCTTCATATTGGTCAATTCTTTCATTTGAAATACCATTTTCATTTACAGCAACTATTGTAAGAGTATTAGAACCATTTAAAACATCTATATTAGTCTCTATTGATGTACAATCGCCTGTTGCATCTATTCTTATCTCCTCATCATTATTCCACTTATATGTTAAATAAGATAATTTTGTCTTGCTAACAGTCTTTGCAATTATATTTAACTTAGAACCTACAATTACGACATCAATTTCTGGCTTTGTTGTATCATCAATTACAGGTCCTATAACAGTTTCTGTCTTTGTAGTAACATTTCCATTAATATCTATAATGTTTAAATTTAATACATTGTTCCCTTCTGGTATAGTTATATCTCTTGTAAGTGCTAAGCTACTATTACCTATAATTTCTAAAACTCTTCCATTATTCCATGAATACTCTATAACATCTATAGGCACATCATTTTGAATGCTTATTGTTAAAATATTATCATTTTGACTAGTTACAAGAACTGGATAATCAATAGCAGGAGCTTCTGGGCCTGAAAAATAATCTATAATACCTAGTAGTCCACTTATAAACATAGCTAGTCCAAAAATAATCATACCTATTGAAAAAATTTTTTTACTCGTTTTATTGTCTAATTTTCCATTATTTCCACCATTTATATTATTATAATTATTTCCAAAACTTGGATTATTCGAATCCATTGATAATATTTGATTCATTTTTAACCTCCGTTTTTCTCAAAATTTTCATTATATATAATATATTATTTTTTAAAATTATGCAATAGAATTTTTGCTTTTTTTGTAAATTTTTTTATTTTTTTACTACAATTCAGTAAGTATTTTATAAAATCGTGATATATAGCTATTTTTAGTCGAAACATATCTAGGGTGACACAATCTGGGTCTTGACTTGCAAATAGCTATATATCACGATTTTGCAAAAGTTATATGTTCCCTATCTGAATTGTAAGTATTTTTTATTATAATTCCGTAAGATATTATATAATTTTAAAAAAATATAGTAATTTTTAATTTGTCATTTTATTTATTATTGTAAATTTTACTAAATTTATTCTAAATTATTGCATACCAATTTTTTGAAAATTTTATATAAAAAAATAGAAATCTTTACTATATTTATGTCAGTAGTTTTTCATCCAAACTTCATTCATAAATATAATACGGATTTCTATTATTTTTTATATTTAAAACACTTTTTGTTTTACTTTAATTTTGTATTCTTATATTATATATTTTTTAATAAAGAATACTCCTGTTCCAAATATTGCTATTCCTATTGTAAATAACCATATATAATTTTCTTTTGAACCAGTCATTATTTCTAATATTACTGGAGCATCATCTATATCGTCTTCTTCTGGCACTTTATTATCTGGTATTGAGTCTATATCATCTGAGTCTGCGTCATTATCATCTTCTGATATTTCTGCCACATTTGTTTTTAGTCCCATATTGTTTTCATTTTTTATCCAAGTTAATATAATTTCAACTTCTGCTGATTCTCCTGGATTTAAAAGTACATCTTGTAATTGATTTGTTACTACTTCACCATTTTCATTTACTGTCCATTTTGGATTATCAGCTGCTATAAATTCAAGTCCTCCTGGTACATAATCTTTTAATTCTGTTGCATATCCAGCTATTTGCCCTTCATTAGTTACCTTTATTTTAAATACGAATTTAACTTCTGTTGTATCTATTTTTCTTTTATTTATAGATATTTTTAATGGATTTTCTGGATTTTCATAACCTGTATGTCCTGTTTCATATACTGTTGTTTCTCCATCCACAGTTACTCTAGCTCCTGTTACCCATTTTAATAAACTTAAGTCAAAGTATTTTACTACTAAATATTCTTTATCAATATCATCTTCTGATTCGTCACCATTATTTGGTGTTGAGTCTTCGTCGTCCGCATCAAATTCGTTATCATCTTCTGATATTTCTGCAATATTTATTATAACTCTATCTTCTGGCATTGATTTTTCATCTACCATAAATGCTACTTTAACATCTTTATAATCTGGTGTAGTCATTTCTTCTTTATTAAATCCTAATAACTCATTTGATACATTATTTTCTTCTGATAAATAATTTGTTGTAATAGTTTTTCCATCTTCAGATACTGTCCAGCCATACTCTATATTTACTTGGCTTTGTGGTAAGAATACAAGTCCTTCTGGTACATTATCTTTAACTTCTGTTGCATATCCATTAGTATTACCTTCGTTATATACTCTTATTGTATAAATTACAACATCTTTATTTTGTACTTCAACTGGGTCTTTAGGATGTGTATATGTTATTTTTCCATTCTCTGCAACATTTACAACTGGTTCTCTTGTCGTTACTTCTGTATCATTTACACCTGTTATAAATTTTCTTAAAGCTAAATCGAAGTTTACTATTTGAACTTTTTCTGTATCTATATCATCTTCTTCAGGTGCATTGTTATCTGGTGTTGAGTCTTGGTCTGTAACATCATTACCATCTTTATTTGAATCGTCTTTTATTTCTGCTGTATTAATTAATATATCGTTTGAATTACTTGGTAAATTAACTACACACGCTATTTCAACATCTTTATAATCTGGTCCTATCATATTAGCACTATTAAATGCTTCTATTAAGTTGTCTTCAGAATTTTCTTTTGATAAATATGTTGTTTGTACAGTTCTACCATCTTCAGATACTGTCCAACCATATTTCTTATTTATTTCATGTTCAGGTAAAAAGTCTAAACCTACTGGCAATGTATCTTTTATTTCTTTAGCATAACCATCTACAGCACCTTCGTTATATACTCTTATTGTATAAACTACTATACTACCATTTTTAACTCTAACTACATCTTTAGGATGATTATATGTTATTTCACCAGTTGCTTCATCTATAACTGGTACTGGATATCTATTATTTATTGATGTGCCGTCAACTTCAGTTATAAATTTTCTTAATGCTAAGTCAAAATCTTTTATAACTAAGTTCTCGAAGTCATCATCATCTTCAACATTACTGTCATTTGGATATACGTTTATATCTACGTTATTAGGTGTTGAATCTCTATCCTCTACTTCTGCACCATATTTATCTAAATCTTTTGAAACTTCTGCTATATTTTTTAATGTATTTTTAGTTGAATCTGTTTCTACCACAACACAAGTCACTGTTATATCTTTGTATGCGATGTATCCAGTATCTTTATTAAATTCTTGTATTAAATTTTTAGTCTCACCTTCTACATACTTTAATAAATCACTAGTTATTTTAGCTTTACCTGTAACAACAGTTACATCATTTAAAGATTCTACTCCTGTAAAATCTGATAATTCAAGGTTTTGTGTTGCATTTGGTATAGCTGATAAGTTTATTGTATTCAATGTTCCTTCATCATTTATCTTCCAATGATTTGTTGCATTATTATTATGTCCAACTATAAATCCTAAACCTTCTGGTATATAATCTGTAATTTCTTCTGCATACCCTGCCATATCACCTTCATTATATACTCTTATTGTATATGTAACTATGTCTCCTGTATTTACTGGAACAGCTACTTTTGTATGTTGATAAGTTGCAGTTGTTGCACTTCCATCTTTTAAAGCATCTGTATTTACATTTGGTTCTCTAGTTGTAACATCCACTCCATTTATATTAGTTATAAATTTCCTTAATGCTAAATCAAATTCTGGTCTTAATATATCTGTTTCAAAATTCTTTACTATTTCCTTTTCTTTATTTTCTATAACTACAACTGGTTGTTCTAATAATTCGCTACCACCTACTGTATAGAAAGTCATTGTTTTTTCGTTATATGTTGCTTTTATTTCAAAATTTAATTTTTGAATATTTTCATCTTCAGATATAGCAACATAAAATTCTTGATTTACTAAATCTTTTACTGTAGTTCCTTCTGCTACTTCATTTTTATTACTATCTAACAATTTGTATTCTTTCTCATTTTCAGAATCGTCTTTTACAGTTACTGTTAAATCATATGCTAAACCTGTTTCCAAATCTGCTACTTTGAAAGGTCCTACTACAATTTTGCCTTTTATAATTTCATTTGTTATTTCTGTGTCAAAAATTTCTACTGGAATTACTGAATATCCTCTTACATCATCATATCCATATAAATCTGCCATCATTTTTGCGTGTTCAATTAGAAATGTATATAATTCTGCAGCTTGAGATTGTCTATTCCAAGTAGGATCTAAATCATCTAATGTTGTATCAAATGGTCCTTGCCCACCTTCCACAGTTGTCAATTGTAAAGCTGGTAATGTTTCCATATGATATGGATCTGTTTCGTCTGGATTAGAAAAATACCATATTGCTAATTGTTGTACAACTTCTATATCATCGTTTGTTAACAATATTTCATCTTTTTCTAAATCTGGAAATACTGTTGAGAACATAGCATCTTTTAATTCAAGTGCATTTTTATCTTTTGGTAAATAAAAGTTGTCTAACAATGCTAATACTGCATTATAATCTGTATATGCGTATTCTTCTCCATTTATTGTTGCAGTTTTCTTCTCATCACTTGGTAATATTTTCTTTATGCTATCTGGTATTGTTGAAAATTGCTTCATACCATATGATATATTATATTCTCTCTTTTCTATATGAGCATTATCTCCAAAACCTTGTCCCGCTTTCAAACAATAAATTGCATTGTCGTATGTAAAATTGTTTCCTTCATATTCTACAATTTTCCATACATTTTTTGAATTTGCTTGGTAACCATATCCACCTTCACGAATACTTACTATTCCAAAAGTTCTACTTTCTTCTGCAAATACTATACTTGCAGTAAAAATTGCTACTAGAACTAATATTATTGGTAGTAATAGAATTTTTCTTATTTTCATTTTTTACTCCATTCCTTTCACAAATATTATAATTAAAAAATTTTGATTTTTTTACTTATTCTCCTATTATTTTACATCATACATAGTTATTATAACATATTTAGAAAAATTTTACAATAGAATTTTATGTAAATTTCGTATTTTTACAAAAGCTCCACCCCGACGTAGTCACGTCGGGGCGGTGTTGGTTGAACTTAGTTATCAGCCTAGTTGGCCGTTGTCGCCAAAATCGAACCGATAATGCCAATTGCCAAGGTACCAGCTGTTATGCCAACAGTGGCATACGTTTGGTTTGCCTGGGAATCAGCCATCTGTTGCTGATTCATCTGGCTCTGTAGGGCCTGCAGTTGCTGCTGACGCTGTGCCTGAGCTGCCTGAAGTCCGGCACTGGAATTGTCCTTAAAGACAAGTTCCATGCGTCCCTTCTTCTTAGACTTGCCCATCAGTTGATAACCCACTCGGGTCATGTCAGCTTCGCACATCATGTCCGCATACTGCTCACCGGATTGCACCACACAAGTAACCATAGCAGGACGGGCCTGCAAGGCATTTGCAAGCTCTTGCGGATTGGACACTAGAGCTCCCATCAGGATGAAAGGCTTAGTAACTTGGTACTGATAGACCGGTGTAACCGGGGCCTGCTGAAGCGCAGCGTACTGTGCTTGAAGAGCCTTGTATTCCTTGGACGGCCCGCAAGCCACCATGGAAAGAGAAAAGCTCACAACCATAGCCAGAGCGATGATACGCTTAATCATGTTGTCCTCCAACAGTTTTTTGGAGAAATCTCCAAAGTTAAAAAACAAAACTCTACATATTTATTATACAATAAAAATCTAATTTTGTCAAACTTATACAAATAAATTCAAGTTACATAGTATTTTGACTTTTCTTTTATTACATGTTATAATATTACACAGTTTATATTAAAAAATAAAAAAGGGGTTACATATGACACCTGAATTGGCTCAAACATTGAATTCAGTTGGTTGGGGAATTGTTGTTGCTTTCCTACTTTCGTTAACTTTTGCAATTATATCAACTAACCGAATTATTATAATCATAGCAATTATTGGAATATACGTAGCTATAGGCTTATGTTTTGGTATAGGGTTTGGTTTTGGGAGCTTAACATTAATTGGTTTAGGATTTTTGCTAATCATTATTTATAATATTTGTGCAAAAATTTTTTAACCTTTTTAGCCTCTTATTTAAAAAAAGATATCCATAATTTTGGATATCTTCTTTTATTTAAATTTATTAAAATGTGTTATTTTCTAAAAAGGTATTTCTATACTATATAATTTTTTAGCTATGCTTAACTCATAATCTTTTAATTCTTCAAATCCCGAATATTGTGGCAAAATCCTTACTGCATTAAAGATTAATCCTACCGATGATTTTTCTTCATCATAAAATTTAGTAAAGTTTAAAGAAAACGTTTGAGTTTCATTTGGATGTACAACAACATATAAATTGTCATTATCTGTTGTTCTTGATTCCGTACCTACCTGTAATATTATTTCGTTATTTTCTTGTGAATCTGCCATTACTATAATATTTGAGGTTTTGTTTTTAATTTCTACAGTATAAATTTCTTGTTCATAGAATACATCTTTGGATTTTACATTAATTTTTACAAATTCATCTTCATAAATTTCTTCTATATTTTCACTTGTTATATACTGTCTTAAAGATAAAGAAATTTTACCATCATTTTCTTTAAGTGCTATTTTCTCTTCGTAAAAATATAAATCATCTTTATTTGTTAACCCCGTTGCCATCAAATCTTCCATTATACGCATTCTATATATATATGTATCATTATAATTTGAAAAATTTTGTAAGTAATATACTTTATTTTCATCAAAAACAATATCTATATATTTCTTAAAATCTTCAAGTGTTGGAAAATAAATCCTTTTACATTCTTCTGATACCATATTGTATGCCTCTCCATATTGTTTATTGTTGCAATAATTAAAATATGTATCTATTGTCTCATTAATAGGTTGTTTTAATTTTTCTGGTACTGTTTCTCCAGTGTCCATAATAGCTTGATGTTCATTATATGTAGTCCTTTCAAAATCTTCAAAACTGTATCGTTTTAAAATTTGATTTACAACCATTACTAATAACCATATGACTAATAAAAATATTATTATTCTTCTATTTTTTTTGAAAAAATTCCTTACTTTTAATCTAAATCCTGTAAACAAAACTTATTTCCCCTCCTTCACTCTGCTTGAAAAGACATTGTATATACATCATAGTCTGTTTCATAAAATATAAATTTTTGTGCAATTCCTGGCGTATTATCATCTGTTAATTCAAACAAGTCTACAAATGTTACATCGAGTATATAATAATTCCCCATTCTTGTTAAATCATCATATGTTACACTTATTATTGGTGAATACTTATTATTTACATATGTTATATATGAATCCAACGTTTTAAAATAATTATTTCTAAACTTTTGGTCTAACATATTATAAGCAGTTTCATAATCTCTGGTTTCCAAAGAATCTATATATTTATTAAAATAATATTTTATTCTTTCAGGTTCCTCCATACTATATAATTCTAATTTTTCACCACTTACAACTTGTCCATTCTCTTTATCTATCACTACCTTGTCTTCTCCTGTATAATTCCTGTTTCCTACAATATTGTATACTAGAATAGCAATTATTGCTATTACTAGTATAATTATTGTTATTATAAAAGGAGTAAAGTTGCTTTTTTTATTACTACTACTATTTCTTGTATTATTCATCTTCATTTTGTCCATTTGGCATACCTCCTTTTAATGGTGTGTATTGTTGATATGGTGGATATATATATTCTGACACGTCATCTACTGGTGTTTGGTCTTTATCTAATACCATTATTTTTATAGCTTCATCTGTTGTTTTTCCTATAACAGATTGTGCTGCTTCCCCTGTATATTTACCTTCTGCATCAACTGTATATTCAACTTTTCTTACTATTGAGCCAACTTGAACATTACTATAATCTCCACCTATTAATATTATTCTCATGCCATCTGCATTTTCATCACCTGTGTTTCTTAATTCTATTGTAACACTTTGAGAAACTTGTTGTCCCAATTCATTTTTTCTTGCTTCTGTTTTTGCCACAATTACTCCTTCTACTGGTGAAACAATATCTAATCCTGGTTCAAACCCGTATACTGGGTCTAATGATTTCGGATTCAAAATTCCTACTTTACTTGCTGCCCAAGTATAAGGCTCATATTCTGCTTTTTCTACTTCTTGTATTTCAGAATCTTTATAAGCATAATAAGTAATTTCTAAGTCTACAGTTCCACCATCTTTATATCCATAATAATATACAGTCACAAGTCTATAGTCATAATCAACATATTCTGAAGATATATCTTTTTCAAATACCCTATAATCTATTGCATTCCCAGGCATATTTTGTTTGGCATATGCATCTGCATCTATACTATTTGAAAGTGGTTGTGTATCAATCGTTTTTATTACTTCTACCTCAGGATCAGAATGTTTTTCTGTATAATATGAAGCTCCATCAGGCATATTATTCATTGCGATTTCATTTATCTTATTAATATCATCTACACTAATCTTTTGATTTAATGTTGAATGAACTGATGCATCACCTATAAATACAGGCTCCTTCACTTTAGCAGTTTTAAATATCCATCCAATTGTATCCTTCTTTATAGCATTAGGATCTATAGTTGGCATAAATCCAAAGTTAGAATCAAACGCCCAAGATACATCGTTAAATAATTCTTTAAAATATCTAAATAAATATTGTGAATCTGCACTTTGTATTCCCTGTAGCATAGCATATATTGCTGTTTGGACATCGCCATCTGTTGCTTCCCATATTGTTTTACCATATTGTTCTACATATTCTGGATCTGAAATCCTACTCATGTCTATCCCTGGAGTATCTAATATTATATACTTATCTTCTCTAAATGTTTTTATCCAATGTCTAGAAGAATACAACACTCTAACAGGTTCTGCTTTTTGGAAGTAATCTTGTGTTCTTATTTCTCTTACATAAAAACCTGTACTGTATTCTGAATATGGTTCTTCTATTGCATCATCTTTTGCTTCTACGTCTATATCCTCTTTAGGACCACTTGTCATCGCATCTTTTAACTTACTGCTAAAATTTCCGCTACCTGTTAAATTGCTCTTTAATTTTTGCGATAAGTTTTCAGAAATTCCATCTTTTACACCTTGTTTTATTTTTTCTGTTAGTTGGCTACTTACCTTATCAACTAATTTTTCTGGCAAATTTTCAACTTGTTCTAGTAATTTATCTACACTAACATTTTGCAAATCTTTAACTTGATTTGCTATATTGTTTAAATGTAAACTATCAAATCCTGGTACCTTATCCACTAATTTTACAATTGTATCAGTATCAAAGTCATCTGTAAGATCATTTACTAGTTTTACAGAATTATTAAGTGTTCTTAAATTATTTGCTAGTTCTGTTTCGTCAGATCTCATTAGATAACCAGAAATACCATTTATAGCTTGTTGTGTAGTAACATTTTGACCATTGATTCCATCTATAATCATATTTATATCTGAAGTTCTTAAGTTTGTCAAATCTGAACCATATTGTTTTACCAATGTCTTCATTTTATTATTTGCTACATCTAAATTATTAAAGTCATTTGCTAAAGCAATAAGATCATTTTGACCTAAGTCTGGAATCCTATATTTTAAATTTGATAGATTCGTACTATCCCAAGAATTAATATGATCAACAACTCCGGTAACTTCATTTTCTAATTTTGATGTTTGTGTTTTTATTTTCCCTATAGTATTATCATCAATACCATCTAATGTATTTGTTATTCTATTAATATCTGATTTATAAGTATCTATTTCCCTCTGTATTTTTGTTATTTCTTCTAAATCTAAATTTTCCCCTGCTGTTTTTAATTGTTTTGTCTTATTTTCCAAACTATCTATTTTATTTAATAATCCTTTAACTTTAGGATCTGAAGAATTTAATGAATTTACTGCATTTTTTGTAGCAACAGTCTCTTTAGTTAATGTATCTATTTTATCTCCCAAACCTGTTACACTATTAGCTACAGAATTTAATACTCTAGTATCCATTCCAGTTATATCTCTAGATAATTTATTAACTTGATTTGATAAATTTGCTATACTACTCTCTGCACCTGTTAATGCTGAAGTAATTCCTGTAACCTGTCCACTTACATTCTTTAATTGATCAAAATCCATATTCGGAATACTTGCTATTTGACTTAAGTCTGAATATGGTAATCCTGTTAATTGTTTTGAAAATTCGTTCTGTAATCCAGATAATATTTGTGTATTAAACTTTCCTTCTACTAACTTTTCTATTGAACCATCCAACTTATCTACAATTGGTTCTATTGCTCCATCTGTAAGTTCTTTAGTTACACCATCTAATAAATTACCTGAAATTATTCCAAAATCTTCTTCACTTAAACCGCTAAATAAAGTATCACAAGATTCTACTATAGAATTCTGCATTTCCTCTATTGATGATGAAAATCCTTTTACTAATTCATTTGTTAATTTATCAAATGAAGTATTTGAGAAGTCAGCGAACTTATCAAATTGTTCATTGAATACTTTATCAAGATTACTTAAATCTACGTTATTTACCACTTTTTCTAAATCATTTATACTACCTAAACCAGCAATATCCATATTCATTAATTCTTTTTCTAAATTCAATTCATCCCAAAGTTTCTCTGCGCTTAATTGTAAATTATCTACATTTATTTGGCTAGTTATCTTATCAAAATCTAAATATTTAGACATATTATCTAAATTAATACCTGTTTCTGCTAACTCTTGTAAACTGTCGAAAGATAGATTTCCTTTTAAAAAGTCTTTTACATTTAACATTCCTGCCAATTCATTAGGTAACAAATCTTTTACTTGAGCTGAAATTTCATTAACAACAGCCTCGCTAAGCATTTGGTATGCTTCTTGCATAGCAGCCTCTGACACTGATGTCATAAACCCAGAAATTCCTGAAAATCCACCTGTAAATACTGTAGTCATAACCTTAATGGCAACATTTATAAGTCCCATTAATCCACTATTACCTACTGGTTTTAAGTCTCCAGAATCCTCTCCTATCTTTTCCTTGTCAGCATTATCCCTTCTTGTATAAGCATAGTATCTTACATATCCTGGATCTCCTTCTTTCAAGTTTCTAATTTCATATACATCTATTTTTTTACCATTATATTCTCCTTGGAATATAACTTGTTCATAATACCAATGGTTAAGAACTTTAGTAATATATGGAGTAAATGCAGTTATTTTTGTGTTATTTATCTTTCTCATTTCCTCTAATGCAGACTGACTAATACCTTTAGATTTTATAGTTGCATCATCCATTTGTGATATTGGTATCATTTCTGGTTTTCCATTCTCATCAAGTACAATTTTGTTATTCTCATCAGTCTTTGCATAAACTAGTGATACATCCACATTTGTAAGTTCTTTTATATCTAAAAATACTTTTGTGTCATATGTTGTTGCCCATTTATATGCAAATTCTGGTGCCCTAGTTGCCAAATGTAGCGTTAAAAATAATTCAGTTGGAGTTCCATATTTTTCTGTCCACTCTTTTAGACTATATCTATATACATCATACCCACCTGTATTAAAAGCATCTACTATATCTACTTTACTTATGAACATCTCCTTAGTATCTCTTTTTATAAAAATTCTTGTAGTTAAAGTTGATATATCATTAACTTGTGTATCTCTACTATTTGTTTCTCCCATAAAAAAGTCTGCCAAACTATCTGCAAGAGAAACTAAACTACCTATAAGTGATGTTGGTAAAAGATTAGCTAATACATTTTCTAACGTAGTTCGCTCCAAAACTATCATACCGGTTCCCCAATTATCATCCATTGTAGAAGTTCCATCAAAAAGTCCTGTAACTCCGTCCCATATTGATTTAACGCTATAATTTTCATTTGCTATTAAATAACTTCTTTCTTCTGCAGATATGTAAGCTGGTAAATATTTTGATTCTATGTCCTTTATATTTCCTTCTTTGTCTTTTTCAAGTTTAGTTACAAATCCGTTATCTACAAGATCATATCCCATACTTTCTAAATATTCTGCTAAATTTTTAACAACGGTAGGCGTTGCCTTTTGAGGACCATTAATTAATTCGGAAACGCTTCCCTTTGTTTCTTGCCAAAAAGTATCCCACATATTTGCAATTTTATCTCTTACCATACCTGGCATATTCATTATAAAAGATATTGCACCAACGACTAATATAACTATTACTATAAAAATACCACCTAGACCTATAATAGCACCTATGCTTAAGAATTTTTTAGCTTTCATAGCCTTTTTAGCTGCTACCATTGCCTTACTTAATTTTTTAGTAGCACCACCTGCGGTTCTTGATGCTCTTCCCAAATTATTTACAATTCTATTACTTACTTCAGAATCTATATCTCTACCATCGGAAATTGGTTGAGCCTGTCCTCCAGTTACTCTTGAAGTTGTTCTTCCTGCATTCCTCGTAGTATTATCTCCAATTCCTGCTAACATTCCTCCCGCTCCTAATATTCCGCTATTATCTGTGGAAGAAGTTTTTGGATTTCTACTACCTGATTTGTTATTTTTTCCTTCCTTGTTTATTATTCCATCTGTATTACTACCACTATTTAAACCTGCTAAACTTGCTCTTAACATATCACGGTTATTCAGGTCAGAATTATTAGGACTGGTAGTAGTTTCCGAAGTATTATTGTCATTAGCTTTATTATTTGTATTTCCATCTTCAGTATTGTGACCTGATTCGGAAGATAGATTTTGCCCTGAATTACCAGAGTTTCTACCTACATTAGAAGCTCTATAACTCCCAGACATTACTCTAGTTGGTGTACCATTTTTAACATCCACACTAAATGAAGGTATTCCACCAGAAGTTGCTTCTCCACCACCTGCATAATTATTAGTTGGATTATTTATTATTGGTGGAACATTTCCGAACATATCACTTGTTGGTTGTCCTCTTAAGTTTTGCGAACTCGATGTTGCACTATTTATTTCATCTTCAGTTTCTTGTATAGCTTTTTGTTGTTCTTTTCTAATTTTTCTTACTAAATCTTGAGGCAAATCCCTTTCTGATACTTTATTACCATCTTCATACATCTCTGTTGTTACATTTTCTTTAGCTAAATTGCTGGTAGAGCTAGCTATGGAACCTGCTTGAATTGTACTGCCACTAGATGTTTTTCTTACATCAAGAGTTTTATCAGGATTTTTTGCTTGCCTTTTTTGTTCCATTATTTCTCTTGCCTCTTGTTGTTGTTGTTGTTTTGCTAAAGTTTCTTTTTCAGTTGCCATTCTTTGTTTTTCTATTTGCTCTGCTCTTGCTTGCTCTTTTTTACTTTCTTCTCTTCGAATTCTATCTCTTTTTTTTCTTTCTTTTTGTTTTCTTTCCTCTGAAATTTTTTGTTCTTCTTCTACTTGATATTCTATATTTCTTATTCTTTCATCACGTTCTTGCCTTGACTGAAACTCATTATCTTCACCCACTTAACTCACCTCCTATGCTCTAGTCTCATTACTACCATTATTATTGCCACTATTAGTAGCGTTATTGTTTTCAGTATCTTTTAGATTTATTCTTCTTATGACACTTTCAAAACTTCCATCTTCGCCTGTTTTTTCTAATTGATGTTTCATAACTTGCATATTATATGCCAATAATTTTTCTGTTCCTTCTAATTTTTTACCTATTTCTGAGTTTAAATCCATATTGAAAAGTATTTTTGCTCTTTCCAGCATTTGTTCGTTATCGAATTTGTTATCTGCTTTCATTTGTTTAAAGCTTTCATTTAAATTACGTTCTGCATTTTTAGTTCTTCCATTTTCTATAACATCTGTAGTTCCCTTCTTAGCAACCCACTTTGCACCAGCTTTTATTGCATTTCCTGCTACATAACCTGCAACTCCACCCTCAATTAAATCTTGTACTCCCTTAGCTGTTGGTGTTGCAAGAGCTGTTCCAAACATAGTAGTACCAGCCTTATATCCAACATCAGCATATACTTTTCCTGCTTTTACTATACCTTTTGCCAACTTATTATCCTCTATAAAATTATTAAAAGATTTTAATTTATTTTGTACTGCATCAGACCCCCAAGCATTTGCAACTTTTTGTGATAAAGAACTAACACCACTGCCTATTGGTCCTGTACCAATCCCTTTTCCATTTTCTGTTTGTGGCAATTTATTAGCTATGGCACTAACAGCCTTACCAGTTCCTTGTGCAGTAGCTCTTCCTGCTTTCCCTCCAAATTTCTTTAAAGCCAAAGCACCTCCAGCAGCTACAGCAAATGAACTACTCATTTTACCAATATTATCTGCTTGTATTCCAAAAATCTTTTTAACAATATCTTCTGCCTGTAATATGAACACTAAACACATGATTGCTAATACTGATGTAGAAAAATTAGAAGCATCTAGTGAAGACATTACTACACTAGCAAATACTACATATATTACACAGTGAAAAGGTTGAATTAATACTGTCCACATAAATTCTTTCATCCACGAATCTAACGCTTGCGATTTACTATCTCCAACTTTATCAATCGCGTATGTAATCGTTATTAACGGTGCAATTACAATTAAAAATGCCACAACAATTAAACGTTTTATATACATTAATAAAAATGCAAGTGTAATACCTACAAGTATTACAAATATAAATGTAGCAGTTAGTGTTTTGGAAACTTCCTGAGCCCATTTAACTTGATCACTTACCTGTTCTATAAAATTAGTCAATTGCCCACTAGAGGAATCATTCATAGTTTCTGCTAAAATATTTACTATTAAATTATTTGCATTTATTACTAATATAATTATATAATGCAATACAAATATTAATATAAAACCTACTGCCCAATCCATTAACATTCTTTTATATTCTGCCTTATCTGTTGCAACTGTAGAAGTAGCCATTCTTATTGCTATATATAATAATACACATAAAGAACCTATTATTGCAATAGTTCTCATTACATAATACCAAGATGCTATATTTTCTTGTAATTTAGAAGTAAAACTATCTGCACTGGTTGATTCAAAAAAATTTATATTTGTTAATTCTAATTTATTAAAAAGTATTGTTTCAGGAGTTACAGTTTCATCATTATTGGCTCCTGCAACATTTGTAAGGAGTAATAATCCTTCTCCAAACCAATAAGCTAACATAATAATAGGATTAATTAATAAACCTAAACCGAAATCAACAGCTGTTCCTAAGTCTGTGTTTGATGAACCGGATTGTGCTCCATTATCAGCATAAATTGTTGGATAACAGAAATTAAATGTTATTATAAATATTAATACAATTATTAATATCTTACCTTTTTTCCTAATCATTTTTCTTACTCCTTTTCTATGTTTAATTTAAGCTTTAATATTTATATAATCTACTAGGTAATTTCTAATATTTTTTACTAAATCACTTACACTTTGATATTGTAATTCACCTTTACTATTACGTTTTTTTTCTATTTTTTTATCTTTTACCTCATATAATTGGTACATTTCTTCACCTGTTAATTCTTTATATTCTGCATTTATTCTTTTTAGTTCTCTTACTCTATCCATTAATTTTTCATATTTAGGATTTTTAATTTGTCTATTAATAGCTTCTTTTCTTTTTAAAGCAGAATCTATTATACCTATTAATTCTTCTGATTTCATATTCTGAATTACATCATCTACTTTTTCTTCTATTTCTTCTTTTGTTAATAATTTTCTTTCTGAATTTCTATCGTTTTCACTCTCTTTATCTTTCAAATGCACTGTAGCTTTTTCTGTTTGTTGTTTTTCTAATTCTTTTTCATTATCACCTACATGTTTTGTCATATCTTTTCCGAACATACTAACTTTTTCTTCTGTACCTTCAGTCTTATCGCTATTCCTGCTATATTTTTCTCTTATGCTAGCTGCAGTATCTGAAGACTCTACAATATAATTATTGGCTGTTACAATTCTATCTCTTATTTCATCCCTTATAACTTCTGAAAAATCATTATTCAAGGTAATATCCTTATATTTCTTTCCTACTGTTTCACCTAATTGCTTTGCCATATTTTCAATATCTTTATTAGTAAGTTTACCATCTTTTTTCTTAACTATGTAATTTTTAACTAATTTTTCTATATCTTTCTTATCAACTTCCATAAGAGTTGCATTTACAGCCCTCTCAAAATCTTCTTTATCTATATTTCTTGCAACCTCTTCCATTTTTTCTTTTGCTTCTTTAACTTTTTCCGTTCCATCTTGATTATCTTTATTAGTTTTGCGTTGTAGTTCTAATTCTACAATATCTCGAGCCAACTTATCTTCAACATCTCTTGCTTGTTCTAATAATTCTCTTTTTCTAACAAAACTGGTTTGCAATACATAATTAGCATCATCATAGTTCATCTTCATATTTGCTATCCCTTCACTACCTCCTGCTGTCGCCCAAGCAAATACTAATCTTTTACCTGTCCACTTCCTTTTTTCACCAGTTGATTTAGCACCTTCTATTTTTCTTCGTCCCATACTTGAAGCTAATGAGTGAATGCCATATGCACCAAGACCCAAACCATATTTAGGAGATATTACTAACATTGGTATTGATGCCATTACTGAAAAAGACCCTGCCACCGTATGGTATATATCCTTTAAGCCTTGAGTGGCAAAAGCTGTTCTTGCTTCTTTTTCTTCTTTTCTTAAATCATCTAATCTATTATTCACTGTACTCATAGTAAAATAGTTTTTCTTTTCTGGATCCTCTTCATAATACGGAGTGATTGGCACACCGTTTTTATCTACAATCCAATCCGCACCTCCAAATAGTATAGTGTTTACCATTCTCGTATTTGGTTTAACTGAGCTTGACGCTAAAACCTTTTTTGCTCTCCTCTCTCTCATTTCTTCTTCTGTTTCTTCCACACCTTCTGGTGCTTTAAATTGATTCTCCCACTCTGAAATTGAAGATAAATTTTGTATTTTATTCGTATGTATATTATTTAGTTTACTAACGATACCTTCTTTTTTATTTACAGCATTTTCTGCTTTTTCCCCAACTTTATTAAATACGACTTGTGTTGCTTTAAAAGCCGCTAATTGTCCTACTGTAGAGTCTAATAAACTACCTGATGTTGAAGCTTTATTAAATCCAAAAATCTTTTTAACTAATGCTTCTGAACCCATTAAAAATCCTAATGTCATTAACGCAATAATTCCACCTTTAAATGTAGCTAATTTAGAAATATCGAATGCTAATCCTATTATTGCTGTATATACAACTGTATGTATAAATTGTATTAATACGTTATATGTGTATTCCTTCCCCCAATCACCTATTTTATATTTCTTCTTATTTATAGAATATAATAATCCCATGATAGGTGAGATTACTGTCAAAACTGCAATTATAAACATTCTTTTTGCATAAAGTATTGTAAATCTTATTGTAAAAATAACTAATACCATATACATAACTGCTGCCACTAATCCTGTTGTTGCTCTTATGTCATATGCTTGTATTCTTATTGCTTCATATAAACTTGTTTGGCCATCATTTTGAGTTGTTATGTTACTATTCGTACCCGTCTCTATGTTTGGTGAATTTACAGTAGTACTTGATGTTGCAATTGGGTCTAATAATTTCACTATTTGGTTATTAAAAGCAATTATTGCTACCATAAAATAATGTATAGAAAAAACTATTATAAAACCTACTAACCAATCAATTAACTTTGATTTATATTCACCTCTTGTGTCTGGTACTGATATAGCGATTTTTATACCTATATACAGTAATGTTACTAACATTCCCATTATTACAGCCATTCTTATAATGTAATACCAGCTCGCTAATGTTTCTCTTAATTTATATAGTAAACTACCTTCACTTAACTTCTGTCCACCTGCATTTTCAAAATCAAAAAAATTTATATCTAATACAGGTACTCTATTAAAAATTATATCTTCAACAGTTATTTTTTTTTTTGTTTCTGATGCATCTATATCAGAAGATTGGGTTACTGATGGTTTTGTGTTTGCTGTAGTTGAAGTGTTATTTTCATTATCTGCTAATGTAATTACTGGGGTTAATTCTAATTTTGATTTTGCAGTTTCTTCTGTATATCCAAGCATTACACTTGAAGAAACTTTAGTTAAAACCATACTTTCATTTAAATTCGCTGTACTCTGCGTTGCAGGCTCAATTCCAAAATTCAAAATATTTGACATTACGTTTTCTACAATGGCTGTCCAACCTATAAGTACCGCCTTAACTGCATACGTTACAAAACCTATTAACCAATCTAAAACATTTCCTGTTCCTTCTATTAACCAGTTAAATAAACTTACTCTTCCAACATATTGTCCATATGTAGGTGTTCCTTTATAAAAATAACCTTCTGATGTTGCCAAAATTTGGTCTTCTAAAACCATGTCTTTTGGCCATACTACAGTATTATTTCCTGGTAATACAATAGGGTCATGTTCCAAACCATTTGTACTTGATGAAGTACTTCCTTCACCAGTTCCACCACCTGTACCGCTTCCATCACCTGGGTTTGTTGTTGTTAAGTTTGTAACATCTATAGCCCTTCCAGCACTTATTGGACCAATATAGGATGCAACCTTATCAAACCTATTAGGATTGTATTCTACTATAACCACTTGCTCAGTTACATTCATAATTCCATTCTTTGGTAATTGCAATGTTGGCATTTTTTTATTATAACTTGGGTGATCAGCAATGTACTTAGGATTTTGATTCAAAAACTCTAACAATTTTTGTCTCATAACAGCACTAGATTTATTAACTCCTGAGAATCCACGTGCTTCAGCTATATAATTTTTACCAGTCCCACGGCAATCCCCTAAGTAAATTGCAACATGCCCTTTTTTCCATAATATATCTCCTTCTTTTAATGATGACATACCTGATGATACGGTAAACCAATCGGAACTTTCAGAATACTTAGAAGAATTCCAAGCCCAATTTCCATAAGGCGTTCCTACTGTCATATTATATGCAGCACTAACTAACGAAGAGCAATCAAAAGGTATTGTATCTTTTATATCATCTCCTAACAAGTTACAATAATATGATTTTACTACAGGCATTTTTACATCTTCCCAATCTTCGCCTAAATCTCTAACTAAAATTTCTTTTACCTTTATTAAATCTGCTTCAGTTAAATTTACATAGCCTGTTGTTAATTGCTTAGTGCTTTGGGTTACTTTTCTCCAATCATATCCATACATACGATGACCTTGTGAATATCTCAATATTCTCGATTTATTACCTTCATCTATTATTTTTACAATAACATCTACAAGTGCTTTTCTTTGAGCATCGTTTAAACTTTCTCCATAAGAAAATGATGGTATAATTCCTAATAACATTATTAGAGTAATTATTACAATCAATACAAATTTTTTTATAATATTCATAAGATCACCTCCCTAATTTATACATACTTCCAATCTTCATCATCTTCAAAATCCCCGTCTTCACTATTAGCCTGTATTAAATAATTTCTTTCTCTTTCATATTCATCTACAGAATCGCCTTCTACGAAGTATACATATGATGGTATTTCTATTTCAATTTTACTTAACTCTTCTTGTGTATAATTTTCTATTATTTTCCCTATAAAATTATTATATATTATTATACCATGATTCTCCGTTACCCCAAATTGAAATTTTATTCCTGCTAATGGATAAGATAAATTTACTACATATTCATTATAGTAATATTCTTCGTAATTTTCCCATATATCTGTAGCACCTGATACTAATTTTTTTATTGAACTATCTTCCTCATATTTTTCAATAAGTTCACTTATACTTTTTACTTCTTTCTCTACAGGATATATGGAAATTTGATTTTGGTTGAAAAATACATATAAATCTTCTCCTTTATACCCTATATAGAAGTCATCTGCACTTCCAAAAGTAGGTGCACCTAATTTAGATATTATCGTATTGAATGAGTCGCCTACTTTTATGCCATTTACTACTGTACCCTCATATCTATCGTCAAATATAAGATTAAAAACTTTTTCATCTATTTCGTATATATTTATTCCAAAAGTAGCATACTCTATATATTCATCTACTTGATTTTCTGGTTCTCCTATACTTAATTTATTTTTATCCCATCCATTTTGTATTAAAGTATTTATTTCAACAGATTCTATATTTAATTCTGTTGTTTTCATTTTTTTATAATTTGCTAATGCTTTTTGTGATTCGTAATGTCCAAAGAAATTTGTGTCTCCATTTATATAACTTCCTATTAATTGCCCATTTTCTTTATCACATACTATTTTTAATTCTATTTGTTTTTCTTCATCTATTACTCTAACATTATCGTAGTTCATTTTTTGTGCTACAGCTATAATTAGAGAATTATAGAAATCCTTCTGTGACTCTTCTCCTTCATATAGCCCATATTTCAATTCCACATATATATCTTTATAATACTTTTCATCTTTAGAATCTTCCATCTTTATATATTTTCCATACATCTGATTTATTAAAGTTTCTACATCTGGCATTTCTTCTATAGTTGAATAAATAGGAGTATTTTGCATATTTATTTCTCTACTTCCTATTATTAGTAATAGGACTATGAATACTATTAATAAAACTATTAAAGTAATTTTTATTGTTTTATATAAATTCTTATTTTTCATACATACTCCTTTTATTCCTTTACTTAAATTTTTGCAATTAAACTTGTAAAGCTTGTGCCTTCCGTTACTCCGCCTATTGAAGAACCTTTTAATTTAAATAATCCTCTTAATACTTGTTCTGCCTTACCTATACCAAACATAAATAATATTGCTATTATTGGATATAATTCTGCTATTGCACCTGCTGAATATAGTAAGACTAAAAATAGTATTAGATGCATTGGTTGTATAAATGTATTTGTAATAAATTCTTCTAGCCAAGCATTAAAAGCTTGAGCTTTACAATCGTTTGATTTGTCTACTGCATATGTAACTGTTACTAATGGTGCTATTAATATTAAAAATGCATTTGATATAACCCTTTTTAAATACATAAAGAAAAATTTTGTTTGGTACCACACCAACATAGCATACAATATAGCTTGTAAAAATAAATTCCAACCACTAGCCTTTGCTGCTTCTATTCTCTGTAATACTGCAATTTCAAATTGTGTAGTTTCTACAGGTGCTAAGGCACTTAATACTTTTACTAATTGATTTGATACTGTTATCAATACCAATACTATATAATGTAAGACAAATATTAACGCAAAACTAACAATCCATGCTGTTAATATTTTTTTATATTTTACTCTATCTGTTACTGTAGTTGAGGCTGCCATTCTTATTCCAGAATATAATAATATTATTAAACTAAATATAATGGCTAATGTTCTTACTGTACCATACCAATTAGCTACGGATTCTTTTATTACTACATTAAAATTGGATTCCGATTGTCCTGATGTAGCTGTAGAGGTTGATGAATTTGTAACAAATATATTTATATCAAATAAATCGTATTTTCCCATTAACAAATTTTGTATTGTAAACATATCAGATTTTGAAGTAGCTCCAACAAAATCTGACATAATTCCTTGTAAGAGTCTGGGGATTATCTTTACTAAAATTGCTAATTGACTTCCTATAAAACTACCTTGTTCTGACTGCAAATTTGTATCTCTATCATGTTCTTCTGATACTGGTATTTTATTTGTCCCATTATTAACTGTATTAACAGGTCTAGTTTCATTACTAGAACCAGTTGCTTGACCTGAGCCTCCATACTTATCTATAGAATTACCTGTAAAAATATTATTATGATTTGTATTTGTATGACTTAAAAATGGATCTTCTTTATCTGCTGCCATAACAACATTAGAAAGTAGTGCATTTGTTAAAATTATACTTACTAATGTTATTATTAAATAATTATATAACTTTTTCATTTGCACTCCTTTCTATAATTAAATGTAATAAACTCAATGCATACTTTATAAAACTTGTTATACTTAAATTAATATCCTCTATTCTTTCTTGCTGCTTCTTGTTTTTTACGTTCTTGCATTTTTTGAATCTCGTTAACATTTGTCTCTACGAATTCAAATTCTTTTTGTGTTGGTTGTATTGCTATTATTGCAGAATCTGCCCCTACTTTTAATAATCCTTCTCCTCTGTTACAAGTAGTTAAGAAAGATGATTCCCCTTCGCTTAACTTAAATACTTCTCTCAAATATTGTATTTCTGATTTATCTTGTGCTAAAAACAATTTTGTATCTGATGATGTTAATACTGCTTGTACTTCTGGCTTCTCATAAAAGTCTTGGAATTTTTGTGACATTACGCATAGCGATACATTTCTTTTTCTAGCACGTCTTGCCATTGTATTTAAGAAATCTACAGCTTCTGGATATGGAAGTAACATCCACGCTTCATCTATTAATACTCTTTTCTTTTTAGCTTTTTTCTTATCTTCACTATTCTTTTTAACATATTTTTCCCAAATCCATGAAAGTAATATTTGTTGTGCTAATGGTCTTGCAAACCTCTCTTCTAGTTGTGATATATCCAAATTAATAAATGGTACATCATCTAATAATTCGAATGTCGATTGTCCATCGAAGTAAGCCATTTGTCCATCATATTCTCTTATGTATTGTTTCATAACTTTTACTAAGTAACTATAATGGAAACGATAATCTGGGTTTGTATTAGACTTTTCGTTTGACATTATTCTTCTATACCATGAACCTATTGTTGGCATTTCTTTCTTTTCTCTATCTTCTAATTTCTTAATCTCTCCATTTAATATTGGTTTGTATAAACTTTCTATATTATTTGTTATTCCCAAAGACATATATTCATCAGCTACTGCTTCTGCTATGATTTGTTTTGTAAGCTCATTTACTTCTCTACTTCTTGTACTTCCTCTTGCCATTGTAAGTAATGCTTGTGTAACGTCTTCTACTTTATTTTCTACATTTAATGTTATTCTTTCCTTTCCTGTTATTTCGTCTTTTGTTACTTCTGGCTCTATATCAAATAAGTTTATAATTGTTTTTGAACTTGGACTTATGTTAACATTTATTCCGCCTAAACTTTCTGCAACTATTCCATATTCACCTTCAGCGTCTAGTGCTAAACTCTCTATTCCCATTAATACTGAAGAACGTGCCGTTATAGTTTTTATTGTAACACCTTTACCAGCACCAGATTTACCAAATATAACCATGTTATAATTTGTTAACTTTGGACTAAAATTATCAAATAATATTGGCAATCCTGTTTGTCTATTAAAAGCTATTGGTATACCTGTTTGATGTCCTACTTCTGATGTAAAAAATGGAAATACTGTTCCCATTGAACTTCTATCAAAAGTATGATTTTTTGAAATTTTATTATCACAAAATGGCATATTTGAACGAAAAGCTTGTTCTTGTATTGCCCACGCTGGTTTTATACCTATTAAAGTTTTACTCATTTCTGCTGATAACATTTCAGTATTTTTATCTAAATCTTCTAAGCTATAAGCAAATAATGTACACATCATAGATGCTTGAAATAATTTATTAAATCCTGCTGCAATTGCATCTCTTAAATCTTCAGCTTCCATTCTTTTTTGTGCTAATAATCTCTCACGGTTAATATCGCCTCTATCCATTGCTACAACTCTTTCAGATTCTAGTTCGTTTATTGTTCTGTTTAAATCTGTTTGTGATGTACTTTCACTAACCGGATTTATAAATACTGAAGTATTTAAATCGCCAAATGTATACATACTTCTTAAGAATTCTGGAAATGTACACATTCTAGGTATTGTTGTTACTATCATTGTTCTAGCATATTTAGTCTTACTTGATATTATCTCTATATGATTTGTATGTGTTGCATCTATTCCTGCTGGTGCAATTAAATCTTTTAAGTTTTTCTTATTTTTTTCTAATAAAGTTTGTTCTTCTATATTATTTAATAATGGATTATATGTATTTGCCATTTGATTATTATTTTGTTGTTCTGCCTTATTTTTCATCAAAAAACATCTCCTTTTATTTTCTTTTGTCATCCCTCAGGTGAATTATATAGCTTTTTTATCTACATCTTCAGTTTGATCTGTTACTTTTTTTGGTTTTCTACCTCTCGTTTTTTTAGGTTTTTCTTCTAAAACTTCTTCTGTTAAATTCTCATTTTCGAAATTTCCATTTGCTACTTTTGCATTTTCTAATTCCATATCAGCTGCTCTTTCTTGTAATTTTTTCTTTCTAACTATTCTTCTTTTTACCTCTTTAGCAGATTCTTCATATAATTCTGGATCCATTTGTCCTTTATATTGTTCTAATAAGTTCAATGCTTTTTCTTGAACTTCCATTCTTCTTAATTCTTCTTTTTCTCTTCTCTTTCTATCTGCTTCTAATATACTATCTGTCGCTAAATCAATTGCTTCTAATTGTATTTGTTCATCTAATTGTTCTTGACGTTTTTCTAATATATCCTTACCTTTATTATATAAACTGTCATATTCTGCATCTAATACTTTTGATAATTGTAAATTTTCTGAATCTTCTCTGTTATATGCTACATATAATAATTCTGCTAATTCCTCTGATGATAATATTCTACCATATACTTCTGAAGAAGCTAATGTTCTTATTACAGATTGACATCTTGTATATAACTCTGAGAAACATCTACTGTCTAATTCCTCTTTTGAAACGCGACCACCTTCTCCAGTTTCTGATGCATAATATGAAACTATTACATATGTTTTTTGTTGTAATATATTACTATTCAAACTTAATCTTGCAATATATTCTGATATATCAACTCCATATGCAAATACATTTTCTCTTCTTCTTATTTCAAATTCTAATCTATCTATTTGATCTAAATTTCCTGTTAATTTTACTTGTTCTAATTTTAATCTTAATTTTTCTATTTCATCTTTTTTCTCTTTCATTCTGCTTCTATATTCTTCTATAATATCTTTTAAGTTTAAAGTTCTAGTTTGTACATATAATTGTATTGGAAATCTTAATGTATTTAAAAATTGTATAAAACCTTCTTCTACAGCTAATTTTTCTTCTTCTGATAATAAATCATAATTTACACCTTGACATTGTATTGCCATAACATATTGTGTTCTATTTTTTCTAATTATCATATTATCTTTTATCTCATCAAATTCCATAAATTCATTCATAGATGTTATTGGAACATCTAATGCGCCAGCTATATATCTTTCTGCTTGTTTTTGTTGGGCTGCTTTTTTCTTTTTATCACTTACGGTTATAAAGTAATATATTAAACCTAGAAGTATTATTAGGGCTAGTACACAACCTAAAACTATTAATAATATTGTTGTTGTATCCATTATTTTTCTCCCTCCTTAGTTATAAAATAAGCATATTTCTTTTTAGCCATTCTAAATTTAAAAAGTCTTATTATTATTTCATCTATAGATTCTCCACCTATTTTTTTGGTAATTGGTAATCCAGATATAGTTGGTATTTTTATTGTTCCAACTCCAAATCCAATTAACCCAAAAATACCTAATATAATAAGACCTGCTGTATTTTGTCCAAATCCTTTAGCAATTATTAAATAAAATAATGCTCCTATTGCTGCTCCTATTGCTGTTGTTATTAATGACTTTATTGAAAATATTAATAATAATCTCGTTTCTCCTTTTAGATTTCTTGGTATTGTATATGTACCCATACTAAAACCTCCTATGTTTATTATTTGTATAAATTTATTATATATATTACTTATTTAGTTAAATCACTCATTATTGTATATGCTAGTGACCATATTCCGTATGCTCCAAATAGCACTATTGCTGATACTGCAATTCCTATAAGTTGTCCCTTTAATTTTCCTCTTGTTTCTGGTGTAGCAGACATATATTTTACCCCCATAACTGCTGTAACTACAACTAAAACTACAGTACCTATTCCTAATAATAATGATGCTAAAGGTTTCATTATTTCTGCTATTTTATTTACATCTATTTTTGCACTTCCTGCACCTTTATCTATAAAATTATTTGCTTGATCATGTAAGTCATCAGCATTTGGCATGCTACTAGCATATACGCTTATATTTGGTGATAGAACAAATAAAATTACTATTACTACTAATACAATTTTTAATATATTTAAAATTTTTCTATTCATTGCTAATCCTCCATTTAAACCTATTTATACATTTATAATAATTATACTTTATTTTTCCTTTTTTTTCAACAATTTTTTATATTTTTTCTTATTTTAACATAATTGTAATATTATTGTAATTATTCTGTAATACTTAAGTTTCTAAAACCTTTAGGGAATATAAAATTTAGAGGAATTTTAACTTAAAATGTTTCTTAAAATTTATTTTAGAAAGCTTTAAAATATTTTTATAATATGTTAATTTCTTGTAATATTTTAGTCCCTTGAAAAGCAAAGAACTCTAAGGAATATTACCTTAAAGTTCTTTTTTCTAAATTATTTCTAATATTTTATTTATTGCTTTTATAGCACTTTCCTTAGGGATACTTGTCTTATTGTCCTCAACTGCTTCCATTTTCTAAACTGTCATATGATAAAATATATTATCATTCTTAAAAATACCTATTTTAAAGTTTTTCTACTCTTCTTCCCAGTTATGGAATACTTCTATAACATCATCTAAGTCTTCTAATCTATCTATTAAGTTTTGCATTTTTTGTACACCTTTTTCATCTAGCTTTATATATGTAGATGGTACCATTTGTATTCCAGCTTCTAGAAATTCTATATTATTTTTTTCTAATTCTTCTCTTACTTTTGAGAAATCTTCTGGTGCAGTTGTTATTTCATATACTTCACCTTCTGATTGAAAATCTTCTGCTCCTGCTTCTATAGCTAGCATCATTAACTCTTCTTCATCTATTTTTGCTGTTTCTTTTTCAATTACTATTATACCTTTTCTTTCAAATAAGTATGATACACAACCTGCTGTTCCTAAATTTCCGCCAGATTTGTCGAAAGCATGCCTAACATCTGAAGCTGTTCTATTTTTATTATCTGTAGAAGCATTTACTATTAAAGCTACCCCATTTGGTCCATACCCTTCATATACTATCTCATCATAATGTGCAGAGTTGCCTTCCCCGCTTGCTTTCTTTATTGCTTTGTCTATGGTATCATTTGGCATATTATTTGCTTTAGCTTTTGCAACTACATCTCTTAATTTTGCGTTTGAAGCTAAATCAGGTCCCCCTGCTTTTACAGCCATTAAGATTTCTCTTCCTAATTTTGTAAATATTTTTCCTCTTTGTGCATCTTGTTTTCCTTTTCTTGCTTGAATGTTATGCCATTTGCTATGTCCTGACATTATTAATTCCTCCTTTTTATTTTTTACATACTATTTTATTATATCATACTTTTTTTGTTTTGTGTAGGTTTTTAAAGAAATTTCAACCATTATCTAGTAGCCTCTTTTATTTTTATGTTATATAATATTTTGGCTGGGGTAGTAGGATTCGAACCTACGAAATGCTCGGGTCAGAGCCGAGTGCCTTACCGCTTGGCGATACCCCAATATAAAAAATATATGTAAGCATAATATATTGGTAACTACTCATGTACTAATCTTCTAAAAGCTTTCTATATAGCTATTTTTAGTCAAAACATATCTGTGGCTAACAATCAGGGTCTTGACTTGCAAATAGCTATATAGAAAGCTTTAGTCAAATATTTACTGAGTTGTTACATATACTTAAATATATTTTTAAGAAATTTATTCTTCAATTAAATTATTTCCAGTCATTTCTCTTGGTTTTTCAAGTCCTAACAAATACAACATTGTTGGTGCTAAATCCGACAATTTTCCTTCTTTTAATGTTACATTATCTTTTCCAACTAGTATTATTGGAACTGGATTTGTTGTATGAGCAGTATGTGGTTCTCCTGTTTTATAATCTATCATTTGTTCTGCATTACCATGGTCAGCCGTTATTATTAACATTCCGCCTATTTCTAAGACTGCTTTTTCCACTTTTTCTACACATTTGTCAACAAACTCTACTGCTTCTATTGCTGCTTCTAAATTTCCAGTATGTCCAACCATATCTGGATTTGCGTAATTTAATATTATTGAATCATATTTTTTACTTTCTATTGCTCCTACTACTTTTTCTGTAACTTCTTCAGCACTCATTTCAGGTTGCATATCGTATGTTTTTACTTTTGGAGATGGCACTAATATCCTGTCTTCTCCTTCGTATTGTCTTTCTTCTCCTCCATTAAAAAAGAAGGTCACATGAGCATATTTTTCTGTTTCTGCTATTCTTAATTGTTTTAATCCTTTTTTACTTATATATTCTCCAAATGTATTTATTAATTTATTTGGTTTAAACGCTACTTTTACATTTGGCATTGTCTTATCATATTCAGTAAAACATACGTAATATAAATTTAAATTTTTTTCTGTTTCAAATTCATTAAAATTATCATCTACTAATGCTCTTGTTATTTCTCTAGCTCTATCTGGTCTAAAGTTAAAGAAAATTACTGCATCATTTTTTTCTATTTTTGCAATTGGTTTATTTTCTTTATTCACCCTTACTATAGGTTCCACAAATTCGTCAAATATTTCTTTTTGATATGATTTTTCTATTGCTTGAATAGGATTTATAAAATATTCACCTTCGCCTTTTACTAACGCTCTATATGCTTTTTCTATACGGTCCCACCTTTTATCTCTATCCATTGCGTAGAATCTACCTATTAATGTTGCAATTTTTCCAACTTGTTTTTCTTCTATTTTTTCTTGTAATTCCATTATATAACTTTCTGCTGAGGCTTGTGGCGTATCTCTTCCATCTAAAAAGCAATGTATATATACATCTTCAAAATCTTTTCTTTTTGCTAATTCTAATAAGCCATACAAATGTCTTATATGACTATGAACTCCACCATCTGATAGTAATCCCATCAAGTGTAATTTAGAATTATTTTTTTTACAATGTTCTATAGCTTTTACTAGTTCTTCATTGCTAAAAAAATCTCCCATTTCTATGTCCTTTGTTATTTTTGTTAGTTCTTGATACACAATTCTTCCTGCACCTATATTTGTATGCCCTACTTCTGAATTTCCCATTTGACCTTCTGGTAATCCTACATCTAAGCCACTTGTATGAAGAATTGCATTTGGATTTTGCTTCATCAGTCTATCTAAAGTTGGTGTATTTGCTAATTTAAATGCATTTGCTTGTTCATTATCATTTAAACCTAAACCATCTAATATCATTAACATTACTAAATTTCTTTCCATTATAACCCTTCCTTACTCGTCATATTTAACTATTTTTGCAAATTCATCTGCTTTTAAACTTGCTCCACCTACTAAAGCACCATCTATGTCACTCATTTCAAATAATTCCTTTGCATTTGTAGATTTCACACTGCCACCATATTGAATTATTATATTTTCTGCGACTTCTTTTCCATATAATTTTAATATTTCATTTCTTATTGCTTTTATTGAATTATTTGCATCTTCTGCCGTTGCTGTTTTTCCAGTTCCTATTGCCCAAACTGGCTCATACGCAATTATTAAGTTTTGAAGCTGATGTTTCTTTACTTTTGATAAATCTACCTTTACTTGATTTGTAATAATTTCTTCAGTTCTTCCTGCTTCTCTTTCTTCTAAAGTTTCACCTACACATAAGATTGGTTTTAAGCCTACTTCTATAGCTTTTTTTACTTTTAGTGATATAGCTTCATCTGTTTCGTTGTAATACTGTCTTCTTTCTGAATGTCCAATTATTACATATTCCACATTTATTGCTTTTAACATTTCTGCTGATATTTCTCCTGTATATGCACCACTTTCTTCATAATGCATATTTTGTGCACCTATTTTTATATTTGTTCCTTGCACCGTTAATAATGAATAAAATAAATCTATATATGGCACACACAATATTACTTCGTTTTTAGTATCCTTTACTAATGACGCAAGTTCTTCTATAAATTCCATTGCCTCATTTGGTAATTTATTCATTTTCCAATTTCCTGCAATAATCTTCTTTCTCATAAGACCTCCCAATATGAAATAATTAAATACTATAAATTTTATTAATTATGAACTTCAGAGTTTTACCCCAAAGTTCATTAATTTTATTTATCATCTAAAGCCACTAAGCCTGGTAATTCTTTTCCTTCTAATAATTCAAGAGAAGCTCCGCCACCTGTTGATATATGTGTCATTTTATCTGATAAACCTGCTTTTTCTACTGCTGCTGATGAATCTCCTCCTCCTATTATTGTTATACAGTCATCTATGTTTGCTAACGCTTCAGCTATTTGATTTGTAGCTGTGGCAAATTTATCCATTTCAAATACGCCTAATGGTCCATTCCATACTACTGTTTTAGCATTTTTAAGCACTTCTTTATATAATTCCACAGATTTTGGGCCGGCATCTAATCCCATGTAATCTGCTGGTATTTTATCACTATCTACATACATATCATCTGAATTTTCATTAAATTCTTTTGCTACATGAATATCTATTGGTAATATCAGATTTACTTGTTTTTCCTCTGCTTTTTTTAGCATATTTTTTGCTAATTCTATTTTATCTTCTTCACATATTGATGTTCCTACTTCGTACCCTTTTGCTTTGAAGAATGTATATGCCATTCCTCCACCTATTATTAATGAATCAACTTTATCTAATAACCTATCTATTACTGATATTTTATCTGATACTTTTTTACCACCTAATATTGCCACAAACGGTCTTTTTGGATTTTCTAATGCATTATTTAAAAATACTATTTCTTTTTCTAATAAGTATCCTGCTACGGATGGTAAGAATTCTGTTACACCTACTGTTGAAGCATGAGCACGATGTGCTGTACCAAATGCATCATTTACGTATATATCTGCTAGAGATGCTAATTCTTTTGCAAATTCTTTATCATTTTTCTCTTCTTCCATATGAAATCTTAAATTTTCTAATAATATTGCTTCACCTGGTTTTAAATCACTTACTAATCTTTTTGTGTCTTCTCCTATTACATCTTTACTTAGTTTTACCTCTTTTTCTAACAATTTACTTAGCTCTTCTGCCACTGGTTTTAATGAATATTTTTCATTTACTTCCCCTTTAGGTCTTCCTAAATGCGAACATAATATAACTTTAGCATTATGTTCTAACAAATATTTTATTGTTTTTAAAGAAGCTACTATTCTTCTATTATCTGTAATATTTCCCTTTTCATCTTGTGGTACATTAAAATCACATCTCACCAATACTCTTTTACCATTTACATCGATATCTTCAATTGTTTTTTTATTCATACTAAATTCAAATCCCTTCTTAATTTTTATACAAAAATTTATTGAAGCATTATACTTATTTTGTAGCGATATATCTTACTAAATCTACTAATTTATTTGAATATCCCCATTCGTTATCATACCAAGCTACTAATTTTACAAATGTATCTGTTAACGCGATTCCAGCTTTACTATCAAATATTGATGTATGGCTATCATGAATAAAGTCTGATGATACTACATCATCTTCAACATATTCTATAATACCTTTCATTTCATTTTCTGATGCTTTCTTTACTGCTGCACATATTTCTTCATAAGTTGCTGGCTTTTCTAAATTACAAGTCAAATCAACAACTGATGAATCTACTGTTGGTACTCTAAATGCCATTCCTGTTAATTTTCCATTTAATTCTGGAATAACTTTTCCTACAGCTTTTGCAGCGCCTGTTGATGACGGAATTATATTTGCTGATGCAGCTCTTCCACCTCTCCAGTCTTTCTTAGAAGCCCCATCTACTGTTTTTTGTGTAGCTGTTGTTGAGTGTACTGTTGTCATTAATCCATCTTTTATTCCAAAGTTATCATTTATAACTTTTGCTAATGGTGCTAAACAATTTGTCGTACATGAAGCATTTGAAATAATATTCATACTTTTATCATATTTTTCATGATTTACTCCCATTACAAACATCGGTGCATCTTTAGATGGTGCACTTATTACTACTTTTTTAGCTCCTGCATCTATGTGTGCTTGTGCTTTTTCTAACGTTGTAAATGCTCCTGAACATTCTATTACATATTCTACTCCTAATTCTCCCCAAGGAATATTATGTGGGTCCATTTCATTATATACTTTTATTTCTTTTCCATTTATTGTTAAAACACCATCTTTTCCTGATATTTCTCCATTAAACCTACCATGTACTGTATCATATTTTACCATATATGCCATGTAATCAGCTGCTAAGAATGGGTCATTTATCGCAACAACTTCAACATCTCCTTTTTCTAAAGCAACTTGTAAAGTTAGCTTTCCTATTCTTCCAAATCCATTAATTCCTACTTTTATCATATAAACCTCCTAAAAATTTATCTTTGATTTTTATATTCTATATCAAAATTAAATACTTTTCAAGTACTTTATATATTTTTTACCAAAAATTCATAATTTATACTTTACAATTCGCATAATGTGCATAAATCATATAAAAATCTTGATACATAACTATTTATAAATTACAATTCACAGCTAAATAAATATTAATAGTACTTATATATTAATATTTTTTATCAAAAACATAGCTGGGGCTAACAATCCGGGTCTTTGATTCAAAATATTAATATATAAGTACCTTAATATGTTTTATAATAAAAGCTGTGAATTGTAGCCTTTATAATCAAAAATAATTTTTGTAATATATTTTGTATTTGATTTGCAATAGCTATATATCAAGATTTATAATTTTTATTTATTACCAAATAAATTTTTAAAAAATTTTACTATTTTTTCATACCATTTTTCTTTCTTATATTCTATTATTTCATTTTGTTCGTTAGATTGATTTGTTTGTTGTTGTTGAATATTAAGAGGATTTTGCCTATTTTTAAACAAGTTGTCCACTGAATATTTTTCGCTTTTTTCTTTTTCAATTCTTTCCAATAATTCAGTTTCATTTTTTATTAGTTTTTGTCTCTTTTCAAGGGTACATAAATAGTCTCTATAAATTATTCCTAAAACAACCTTAGTTTCGTGTTGTATTTGTTCATCTAATGGTTTTTCATAATCTATATTTACTCTGTATGACTTGTCTTTTACAGACATTAATAAGTTCATAAATTTAGGTGATATTTTACTTTGTATACTTATATCAGAATGTTTTATAATATCATATGTTTCTGCGAAGGCAATATTTATATTGTTTAATGAGTTTTCTGAATTTAAGTTCTTTATTATTTTTTTATTCTCATTTTCTTTTATACGTGCTTTTTCAATAACTTCTAATATTTTTTTAGAAAGTTTAATATTTTCTTTTATAATATTTTGTCTTACTTCTTCACTATCGTTCATTTTCGTTCACCTCTTTGCCTTTTATAATGGCCATAATTTTCCTTTGTAGCTGTACAATTTTTGAAACTTCTTCTCTTCTCTCCTCCGGTTCAGTTTGTTCATATGCTTCATGATATGTTTCTTCTTTCACTTTGTTTTTACTTTTTGGGTTATTTACAAATATCTGATTATATAAACTACTTATCTTTTTATAATATCCGCTAAATATATTAGAATTTCTTATATACATTGTTTTAGAATTACATTGAAGTTTTTGCTCTGCTTTTTCCAAAAGTTGGGGATTATTTTTTTCTTCAGCTTCTTTTAACAAATTTTCTACTTTTAATTTTTCACTTTCTATACATCTTTCAACATCTACAACTACTATAGGCAAATCTATCCCTGCTTTTTTAAAATCGTCTACAGCTTTTAAAGTACTTTCCATATTAGGAATTTTGCCATCATGTTTAAATAAAAGTAAATAATCTGGCTGCTTTCTTTTACCATTTTGTTCTCTTTTAAAAACCATTTCATTATGCTCTATTGTAGAGTTTTTTAAATATTCTGGTCTTTGATAATCTACATAACTTTTATCAATAACTAATTCCTCTTGATTTGTGGCTGAACCTAAATTATGAGAACCTGCTAATAGCAAACTATCATTCTCCATTTTTGAAAATCCATAACAAACATCTTTAATAGGTGCTGATGCAATCATATCATTCCCAATATAACTACAAGAAAAACCTCTCGAATTAGTAATTTCTCTATTCCACGCTTTTGCATAATCATTACTAGAACTATAGGAATAAGCTCCCACAGCTGTCATAATCATATTGAATTCTGTTCCTGCATTAATAAATTTATATTTATTTTTATCTATATTATCTGGTAAATATTCAGCAATGTCTTTAACCTCAATTCTTTCACCTTTTTCTGGATCAAATAAAGTTTGATTATATTCTTGCATATATAAAGATTTAGCTTCTTGTTCTAATACAGATTTATCTTGAGCCTTTGCTGGAACAGGTTCTAGCGAATATAATTTCTTCAATGTTTCTTTATCATTTACATCAACAATCTCTTTAATTGATGTAACCCAAGATTTTACATCATTAGGATCATTTGCCTTTACTTCATCTATACACAAATATCTGTTTCTTATATCCTTAGCTTGTTCTAGATCATACCCCATTAATTTTTGCAAAACTGCAAACTTTAACTTATCTTCACTTTTCATTTCAGCTATTAATGGATAGTAGGAAATTTTCTCTTGGTCCTCAGCTACAATTGCGTCACAAACTTCTTCTTTTATTTCTTGATACAATTCAACATCTTTATGATTTTTAATATTAAAATAATTAGGTTGTTCTAATATTTTATTTAATTTTTCTATATCTATATTTTGCGTATCAATACTAGATAATAACTCTTCATAATTTTTATCATTGAATCTATCTATCAAATTATTTAATTCATTAGTCCATTCTGTTAATTCTAAATTTTTACTATTTACATGTTCAAGACATGCTTTAAATATATTACAATTCTTAATATTACTTAATTTTTCTAAAGTTCCTGGATAATGTTTAAGTAATTCATACTTTTCTTCATTTAATCCATATATGTTCTTCGCAATATTTATATTATCTTGTTTAAATTTGTTTTTCATCTCTAATACATAATCACTATAATTTTTGTCTCCAGCGGATTCAAATTGCTTAGCAACATCTTCTAATCTAATCTCACATTCTCTTTTAAAAGCTATATTATTCCTTAATCCATCCTTTACATAGTAATAACCATCAGGATACGCCTCTACAACTTTAGCCATAAACTTTCCATTTTCTTTTAAATCCGGAGAAATTCTTGTAAATAGCTCTGACCCAAATCTTTCAAACAAGTTACGCATTGTATTTGAATAATTTGAATCGATAAATACTTTGCTAAATTGATTTATTAAGTTTTGATTTCTTATAATTGATTGTTCAATTATTTCTGGATCATATTTTAATTCTTCACTTATAATATCTAAATCTATATTCCCAGCAAAAGCCGTTTCTATATATCTTAAACATTCGTCTCTATCTGTTATAATTTTCTTATTTTTCTCCATACTTTTTTACTTCTCCTATTAAATTACATCTTTTCCTATTTATTATATTCAACACTTTTATCAATTTTCCTTCAAAGAATTACTGTTAGATAACACTTTTATATGTAAGTTTATATAAGAAAAAAATCTAAATATTATATTTAATATCTAGATTTTTACCAAAATAAATTATTATTATATTATTTAACAAATTCTAAGGAAATTCCTAATGCTATTGACATTATTGCAAAAATCACTACTAATATAATAGTCCATCTCATCATTTTGCCTTCCTTAGTTCTACCTTTGTTTTTTTCATAAAAGTTTCCACTTTCTGTACTTTCCCCACCTATTATTGTTCCTGATGCTCCTGCTGATTGTTTAGATTGTAAAAAAGTTAATACTATTATTGCTAAGCAAACAGCTAAATATAATATTATTGCGACTACTTTTATTATTTCCATTTTTTTCATTCCTTCCATCTCGCATTTTTTAGTACAGTTATTTTACCATATATTTTTAAAAAATGCAAATATTATATTGAAATTTTATTAGATATTTATAATTAAAAGTTGCAATTCACGGCAAATAAATATTAGTAGTACTTATAATAAAAGCTATGAATTCTAACAATTAAAATGATTTACGGTACAAATTCATCTAGACTTTTTATTTCATACCCCATATTTTTTATCTCTTTTATGCAGTAATCCAATACATTTGCATTATCTTTTGATGTTGCATGTAATAATATTACTGCTCCTGGATGTATGTTGTCTAATATTTTTTTCTTTGCATATTCTTCACCCTTTTGGTTATTTTCATCAAAATCATCGTACGCTAAAGACCACATAACTGTTGTATATTCTAAATTAGCAGTTAATTGTAACGTTCTTTCACTAATTTGTTCTTTTTATTTGCAAACTGATAATTTATCTAAACTTTTTAATAAAAGCCACCTAGGTAACAATATAATTAACATACGCTTAGCCTTTAGCTACCTTACCTAGGTCTTACTACAAATATTTGAACATGCAAAAATTTGAATGTTAAATATTTTAATTTAGCAATATAATTTAATTTCTTGTCCTTCAAAATAATCCTTCCATTTTTCTAAAATAAGGAAATAATTATCATTTATTAACTTTTGTATTTTCTTTAAATCGTTTATAGGTATATTACTTTTATTATTAGCAATTATACTTCCTCCACCTTTTGTAAGCCATATTTTTGTAGAATTTCCAGTTGGTTTCCCCTTTGATATGTGTATATGAATTGGTTCATTATTCTCATTTGACCAAAAGTATACACTATATCCGCATCGCTTCAAATATATTAGGCACTTTCAAATCCTCCTTCTCTCGCAATTTCAAAAAAGTGTGCCGCCCCTTGCTCTACTACCTTTTTAAATAACTCTATTTCTTTTTCTGTGTACTGTCCATCTTGTTCTACAATTTTATAGCTTGGCAACTCAAATATTAATGTATCAAATCCGTACTCTGTCGGTCTTTCAAAAACAACTCTTATTACTTCGTCACCATTATCTCTAATAATAATATCTGAAACAACCAACTCTGTTTCATCTGCATATTTGCATAGGGTATGCATCATTTTTATCACTCTCCTTAAACTATGTTTTTATTATATCACAAAATTTATTAAATTACTATAATTAAATAAAAAAACACAAACAGAAAAGTTACAATTAAGTCCAAAAGCACTTAACTTTTGCAAAATCGTTACTAAAAGGCTTGACATTTTATATTTTCAATGGTGTCAAGTCTTATGGGAAGCTTCTCATAAGACTTGACAAACTCATATTTTCACACACCAAATTATACACCATTATGGTACAAGGTGCAGGTGTATCAAAGTGCACCGCGAAGCCAAAGGCTAAAGCCCAACCACACGGAAGCCCTCGTTGCCGGCCGCACTGCCACTTCGGCCGTAGAAATAGAATGCTCCAGCGTCCGAACCAGCGTCGTAATAGCCCCCACGCTCGAAGAACGGACTGCTCGAATACGGGAAGAAGGAGTGGTCGTCGTTCCAGCTTGTCCAACCGATGCACGAACTTGCAGTCTCTTTCATCGCATCTCCTCTTAAGTTTGTTAAAGCTTTGTATGCATTCCAGTTATTTGCTTCTGAATCGCTACTTCCTTTTGGATATACTGTTACGTATTTTGTACTTGCACTATTTGATGTTACGCTTGTACTTGCAAATGAACTACCCCTACTACTTAAACAACTATTTCCATTTGCTACGTATGCTGCTACATATTCCCCAGCACCGCCGCTCATATCGTATATTCCGCTTGCATTTCCTGTTGTACTTGCTAACATTCCTTTACTTGTATTCCATGCATTTGTTGTTCCTGATGCTGAACTAGCATCAATAGTATTTCCAGCGTTTCCTGTTATATAACTACTACTATTATTTATTGTTATTTCTGTTCCGTTTCTTCCGTATTTACTCCATGCTAGATATGCTACTGCTCCCCATTCGCTATTCTTCATTAAGTGACTATCGAATTCAGAATTATTTATTGATTTTGTATCGTACTCTAATGCTTTTGTATACATATCTCCAATTTTTATACTGCTCCAACTTTGTACATTTGGTTGTATTTTTATTTTGCTCGAAGTTCCTGCACTTGAAGAAGTTGCATCAGCATGACTTGCTTCAAATTTTGCTACCCATAATCCAGGTATTTCTCCAAATCCTCCTCCATTAGGTGCTGAACTTGTAAATGCTGGGTGTATTGTATATCCTGCTGTTGGTGTTGTCTTCTCTGTACTTATAAAGTTTATATCTATAGTTCCGCCTTTACTATAATCATTATCATCAGTATATGTTATCTTATACTCATATCTTGGTATCCATACAAAGTAACTTCCATCTGACATTTTTACATTTGCCCATTTACTTGTTCCACTTCCTTCTGCTTCTGTTGTTCCAGTCTGTTCTGTATATGCATACCATTCTGATTCTACATAATTTGCGTCGCCTTGTACTATTTCGTCGCTTCCATTCCAGTATACTTTTGTCATACCATTTAAAATATGTGGTTCTTCCACCCAAGCACTAGCAGATTTCGTTGTTACTGTTATAATATTACTCTCTTTATGATTTCCTGCATTATCATATACTCTTACTTTACAAGTATAACTTGTACCTGCTGTTTTTCCACTTACATTATAAGTTGCTGTTCCTTCTGTTGTTGTTACAGTATTTTCTAATGTGTTATTAATATAGAACTCATATTTTGCTATTCCACTTTCTCCATCTGCTCCTATTGCTGTTAATGTAAATGTTTCTGCTTCCACATTACTACTTGCTATAGTCGCAGTTGTTGGAGCTGTTGTATCTACTCTATTTACTGTTACAGCTTTATTTGCTGTATTTCCTGCTTTGTCTTTTACCCATACATAATACGTTCCATTTGCTGTTATATTATTTATTGTTGTACTTAAACTTGTTGTTGCTGTTACTGGTGTGTATGTTGGTTCTGTTGTACTACTTTGGTTTATTCCATATCCTACTATTCCTATATTTCCTGTTGCGCATCCTTCTGTTCCTGTATCTGTTGCTGTTATTGTTACACTATTTTTTGCTCCCCAACTTGTACTTGCTGTTGCACTTGTTACTATTGGTTTTTCTCTATCTATATTTTGTACCGTTCCTGTTGCTGTATTTGTAGATTGTCCTGTGCTATCAAATAATCTTGCATACACTTTTCCATTTGTTGTCATTGTTACTGGTACTGTATATGTTATCCATGTTCCTGTTTGACTTCCTATTTGATATTTTAATGTTAATCCACTTTGTCCACTATTATTTGTAAATGTTACTTGTACATTTCCTGTTGTTGGTATTGTTGGATTATATGTTATATCTATTGCTGTTTTTGAGTCTGCTATACTATCTAATGTTACACTTTTATCTTTATTG
>CAKPRQ010000009.1 GCA_934182605.1 uncultured Clostridia bacterium
TTAAAGACTGAAAGCCTTTTGTATCAAAGGTTATCAGTCTTTTACTATTTTACAACTGTCAAATTTGAGATTATATATCAATTTTTCAAATATTACAAGTGATTTTGAAAATTTATTAAAAATGTAGTTACTATATGTTACAGTTCAGTAACTACTATATAATGGTATGGTACATAAATCACTTGAAAATACTAGTCTAAAATTAAAAATCTCGACTTGTAAAAGAATATAGAAATTCTAAAGCTTAATTATGGCACCCTTCCGTTAACACGAACCCTTTCCATAATTAAGCACAAGAATTTCTAATATTCTTTTACTGCACATTCATTTTTAATTTAATCCAAGTATTTTCAAGTGATTAATAAATTTCAACCATTATCTTGTAACAAATTGTAGTTACTGTAAATAGAAAAAAATAAGGTAGACTTATAATCCACCTTATTTTATCTTATTCATTATTTACCAATATCATTCTGAATGAGTATGTATAGTTAGCATTTGAACAATGGTCTTGGTATACCATACACATTTTTCCGACAAAAAATTACGGAATTAGACACCTTGGGCTTAAAAAGAGGGAATATGTTTTTTGGATTACATTTTAAAATCATTATATGATTATTCTGTTTTTCAGTTTTTTACACCTCTTATTCTGTTTTCATATTATATTTAACCAAAATTGCTTACGCATAAAACGAATTTGAGTATTTGTCACAGAGTAAATTTGAGACAAATACTCTTTTATGTAAATTATTTAAGCTCAAACTTAATTTTTTTATTTATTTTTTCTCCTTACTATAATTATTACTACAGAGATTACTGTTAGTATAAGTATATATATACCATATTGCACATATTGATTTATACCAAATGGTGGTAATATTCTAACTACTTCTGCAGTATCACTATCATTTTCATCTGTTTTTTTAGGTACTAAATTTCCAACAGAACTATCTTTATCCCTTCTTCCATTTATACTATATGTCTCGATTATTTCTACAAAGTTATTATATTCTAAAGCATTCTTAAAATTAAAGTCTTCCTCTGCTAATGATTTTTTTAAATTTACATATAGACTTATTGAAGAATTACCCTGTTTGTCTCTTGTTTCAATACTTTCATATGGATATAATTCTACATTACTTGTACTTGTCGTGTTTATGCAAAAATAATTTTTCAATTCCTTTTTATTGTCTTCTAAAATATTATAATCTTCCATATCGTGTATTTGTGACCATATTATGTACTGATCTAAGTATTCTTCTTGTGTTAATTCTAAGTTATTATAAATATCTCTATTTAAAATAGCCTTATTATTCTCCAACAAATTAAAACCTAAATTATTTGTGTGTATATCATTTCTATTATTTTCACCTTCTACAAATATAAGATTGTCATAATAATCATAAATATTATTAACATTAGTTGTTATAGTCTTATTTAATATTTCATCAAGTTCTTCTTCACTTAATTCTATATTTTCCTTTATTAATCTGCTATAAATAGTTCTTTTAACATCGTATGGATAATATTTTAAATATGAATTTAAATTGTCTACTTCTCCAGTATTACTAATGTTTATTTTATATTCTATTTCTATATTTGAACCATGCATTATTTCTTTATCCATATATATATTATAACTTTCATTTATGAATTCTTGTACATTTTTATTTTTGCCATTTTTCAAATTTACTATTTCACTATTATTTGATAATGTTACCTTTATATTACTTACCTCTTTTGTCACTTCTAAAGAACTTTCTGGAATTTTTTGCAATCCTAAATTAATATGTATAACATTCATATTACTATCAAAGTTTATAGATACTGAATATGATTCGGCAGACATTTTAAATTTATCAGCTATTATTTTTAAATACTCCTTCTTTTGCTCATTATCTTCCATTTTCATAATATCTTCTATTTCCAAAATTTTAGCCGTTTCCGCATTTATAATTTGTGTTTGTAACATAACGTCCGTTCTTCCATATATCGTTCCATTTATAGTACTTTTATTTTCTATGAAATCTGTGCTACTATTATACGTATTTTCAAAAATATTTTTTTCTAATATGTCACTTGCTATTCTATTATAAACCTTTATTACACTTAAAGTATTGTTTAAAGTACCATAAAATATTACAGAATTTTTATTAGAAAATGAAGTTACATCGTATTTTCCCGGATCAACATTATCACTTGCAACTACTATTACTGTTATATCATTTAACAAAGCCTTTTCTAATATAGGGGTAAAATTAAATAATTCTTTATCTACTAACAATACTAATATTTTTGCATTTTTTGTCCCATTTATCAAATCGTTAACTGCAGTATTTATGGCTTCAACATCTTGATCTATTACTGTATTTTCTATTTCAAAATCTCCATAAGTAGATTGTAATTTATTCTGTAATCTATTTACATATAGCTGATAATCTGAGTTAGTACTTAATATTTTTATTTCTGCAGAATCTATTAAGTTTAGGTTACTTAAATCTGTAAGTTCTAAATTTTGATTATAGAAGCCCTTAAATTCCGTACTTTTATAATCATGTCCATTATATATTATTCCATCGTCAGTACTATTTAACTGTTCTTCATCTCCATACAAAAATCTTACTTTATATTTACCACTCTCTATTAAATTTACGAATCTATACTGGCCATTTTCTATAAAAGCCTCTGTATCTAACAATGATTCCGGTGCTTCTTGTGGACCAGTCCTCCTTTTAATTTTTATTAAAGTGACTTCACCATTTTCATATTGCATACCAAAATTCTTTTTTATATTTTCATTAAATGCTTCTACATATTTTTCATAATTATTTGAAAATTTTACTTCTTCATAAGCATCTAAATCTGGGTTATACTCTAATCTAATTAATTCTACCAGTACATTATTTATATAATTTTCATCCGGATCTAATTTCGAGTTTCCTACCCATTGATTATTTGACATTTTTTCAGTTCGTAAATCTTCAAATACATATCCAGATATTTCCTTCCCATTACTTGAATTTACTGTAACTCTTAATAATGGTGCACCTTCAGTATCATCCTCATATGTTTGGAATAAATTTAAATCACCTGAGTTATTATCTATGTTTCCTGGGTTAGAATCTATATCTACTCTTGAACCACCTACTTCATTTAAATTCATTTGATATGCATTTTTTTCCACATAATCTAAGGCCCTATATGAATTTATTTCAGAAACATTTTTTTTACCATTTGTTGCATTATCTAATATAATATAATTTCCATATTTATATTCAGTATCCGTATCAATATTTATTTCTTTTCTATTAACTTTATAATATACATATACTGTAATTTCTTCGTTTGGCATTATTAAAATGTCATTTAATGACTCTGTATACATTTTGTTTAGTTCTGTATTATTACCATCCCCAAATTTTGAAATACTCTTCCACTCTACTTGTTTAATTATCTCATTGTCTCTCATAACATATGATGGATACTTCATAAATTTCATTGCAGCATCTGCATATAAATTATCTTGTAAGTAATAATTTTTTACATTATTATCATTATCAACAGGATACATAAATTCCTTATCATAATAATTAGATAGTTCTGTAATATATCCACTTATTAAAGGCGAATTATTTCTAATAGTATATTCATATAAAACATAGAGTTGTAATTCATTTTCTTCAGTAGAATAATTATTTTCTGTAAAATCGTGTCTCCAGTTATATTCTTCGTTTGTAATATTTTGTATATATTGTTTATTTACATATTCATCAGTTCTTAAATTTACGTCCACATCTAAGTCTCTTCTATCTCCAAATCCCATGTTTTGATCTGAAAAATCTTCATTTAACGTAAAAGTTGTACTTACAATATCAGCCTTCACTTGAAAATCAGCAGCTGTCCTTTCTACAAGTCCTAAATTTATATTTTTTAAATATTCTTGTACCTTCATAAAAGAACCTGCTTCATATAAATATTTTAAATCTTCATTTTTATCTATTGAAGTAATTGCACAAGCTCCATTATCACCTATACCTATAACAAAAAATTTATCCCCACCTTCTAGAATACTATACTTAGTTTGAAGTGGTAATAAAACTCCACATTCCTTACTTACTACACTCTCATTAAACTCTTGTACAGTTGCTGTTTGGTAATACGGATTCATATTGTTTTGGTATGTATATTTTATATCAGTTGTTTTAGAGCCATCTTTTCCTATTGCTTTATCTGTGGCTATCTCATAAAATTTCTGATTAAACTCTTTTCTTTCTGCTACATTTTCACTAGCATGTGAACTATTTAAATATTTTTCAGGATTATTAGTAAAATCAGATAAAGAGCCTTTTCCTGAACTTGTATATAATTCTTTTGTAGCTTTATATTTCATCCAATCATATTCAAATTGAACATAATATTTAGGACCTATTTGAACATATTTAAATAAATATTGCCCGTTATTATCTGTTACCGCCGTACTAATTAACTTTCCACTATCATTATATAATTTTACACTTACTCCAGGTTTAACTTCTTCTCCAGAATTTTTTATCCCGTTAACTTTCCCCTGAGATTCCAATACTTCTGTGCCATCAATCCAAACTGTTCCGCCAATATCCATTGTTAATGGAATACAGTAATCAGTATATTTATATCCTGAGTTTTTATTTCCTACTTTTATTTTTACACTTTCTAATTTAGAATATATTTTTGCATTTTGAATCTGATATAATGTAGCAGCATTTTTTCTTGATATTTTCTTATCTTCAACAAATGCTAGATGAGTATATGTGTATAATGTTGGATAAGTAACCCAATTATCTTTCCAATGGCTAGTATCAACCCAAACTTGATTTCCACTCTCATCTGTTGTATAATATCCACTTGATACCCAAATTGGTTCGTTTCTTGTAAAACCTGGTCTAGTAATTTTACTCGTCCATTTTTCATCAACTACCCAATTAATATTACTATATGTTCCTTTTAATTCTTTTACCATTCCTTCTGCATTTAAAGTTTGTACGTCAAATTCTAATTTAGTTACTGCTTCTATAGAATTATTAGGATTTAAAAACTTAATATAAAATTCCTCATTAGGATATGGATAAATATTATCATTACTGTCACCATATTCATTAGCCACCTTCAATGCGTTTCTTATTACGTTCCCATTTTCAATAGACACATCTGTATATACAAATTCCCAATCTGTAAGTAATTGTTCCTTGCCATCTACTAAACCATATATATTTGCACCTACTATACCACTATATAATATTATATTTCCTTCACCTATCATTTCACTTAATCCACCATTAAGTGATTTATGAGCATCTCTAACATAATCTATAGAAAATGGTCCTACTAAAAATTCTTTTGTATCTTCATTATACGAAACTACTCCTGCTTCTTCTGTTCCGTATTTATCAGCTAAGTTATCTACTATTATTGTGTCCAATTGATTTCTTTTTTCTATAGCTTCTTCCAACCATTTAGCTTCTTGCATTAAGTTATTCGCAATGTTATCTGCAACATAATTACTTTTATTTCCAAAATTTTCCTGTGTATCACTAACTCCTTTATATTTCCAGATAGCACTTTGAACTTTATCAATTCTAGCTTTACTATAATCAGTTAAATTCTTACTTAATTCTCTTCCGTGTGCTAAAATCCATGCTTCACCTGGAGTCAATTTTTTTTGTACACTTGTATTATAAGTTGCAATAGTTCTACTAGTTGCTAAAATATTTCCTACATTTCCATAAGGATTTTCTACATATGGTCTCTCTTCAACATTTGAAAAAATTTGCTCACTTTCTAAAATATTTCCTATTTTATAATATCTGACTTCTTTATCACTTGGTAATAATTCTAATTCCCACTTTTCTAATGTTGCATCTTTTTTTGCGTTTTCTTCATTTGTTTCCCTCATGTACTTTAAATATGGTATAGCATCTGTAGTTATTGCCACCAAGCTATCATTAACAATAAAATCTTCATATTTCAAATTTATAATATCTTTATTGCTATATGTTTCACTAAGAATGTCTTTTTTTCCTTTTTCTGTAATTATATATCTATCCGTTGTGTTCAAAGTTTGAATCTCTTGATATGCTTTTTGTAATGTATACTTATAATTTTGAAAGCCATATATATTTACTAATATATATATAACTACTATCACAAAACTTATAAATATACTAATATATATGGCTTTTTCTTTCATATATCCTCCTATAAAAATTTTAAATTCTACTATGAAAATTGTGTAAAAATGATCCATTCAAAATTAACTGTATAAGGATCTGTTGAAGTTCCACTTCCTCCTGTTATCATTGCTTTATTATATAAATCATAAAACCATGATGTATTAATTGACGTTTTACTTCTGCCTATACAATACTCTATCACACCTGCATTATGATCACTTACATCCACATATTCCCAATCTAATTCTTTTGTTTCAAAAACTATAATAGCATTAGAATGATTTATATTTTTTAATTGTAGGACCTGTTCTTTATAATTATATATATCACTACTAATTTTTGCTGTAACATAATCTCCAGGTTTAGCTATATCTCTTAAATATGATGTAGAAACTTCTACAGTAATTTTTGAACTTGCTCTCATATTTCCTGCATTATCTTCAGCTACTACATATATTTGGTGTTTCCCAAGAGGTAGTGCTTTACTTATTACTTCATTTTCAGTAGAAATATCTCTTATACTAACACCATTATCCATAAAGAAATAGTAGTGTTTAATGCCAGATTCATTATCTGTTGTTGAATGCTTAATTCTTACTTTATTTCCTTCTAAAGTTACAGTTGGTGTAAATTCTTTAGGCAATATTTTATCAATGTTTTTTACTACATATGTAACTATAGATGATTTTGCAGTTCCTTTACTATCAAATAGTTTAGCCGAAATTATTGAGTTTTCTGTTACTTTAGCTGAATTACCAGTAATCCATTCTCCAGGTTTATTTGTGGATAAAGGTGTAACTGTATATCTAATTTCTAATCCTGCCTTTGTTGACATATTTACAGTAACATCTGAATTTGTCCAACTTGACGTAGTAGTTTCAAATGTAATAATAGAACCTGTACCTGATGAATATCCTGGATTATCCTCTGGTACTTGAACATCTCCTGGATTATAGTTATCGTGTTTTACATATAATACCATTCTATATGATGTTCCTTCATCCATAAAGTCTTTATCATAAGCCCCTCTATATCCCACAGGTGCACTTTCTCCTGTTTCTGTTGCAGCTCCACCTCTATATACTATTTTTTCTTCATAAGTTTCTGAGGTTAGTTCCCAAGCATTGCCTGCTATATCAAAAATATTTTTTACACGTCTTTTTCCTGTATTTGCAATTGAAGAATTGTAATTTCCTATTGACGAACTGTTTGTCGTTACTAAATCCTCTCCCAATTCATTGGCAATCCACCTTAAAGTTGTATCCCATTGTTTTCCTGTTATTATTCCCGCTTTTGATGTTATACCTGTTTTAAAGTTATCTGTTAAATCTACTGCTTCATTATATGTTATGTTAGTTTTTACAACTTGATTTTCCTTTGTTTGTGCATTACCATCTATATCTAAAGAAGTTTCATATCTTGCTATATAAAATCCTCCAAAGTTATTAACTGTTGTATCTTCAGTAAATCCGAAATTTTCTAATACTGATGATATCTCACTCGGACCAACTTCATCATGTTTTAAGTATACATCTAACCAAGTTTCATATTTTACATTGTTTCCATCTACTGGTACCCATACAAATTCGTTTCCATCCTTATCTACTATAACCAATCCTTTATCCCAATCGACTGCTGAAGTAGTTCCATCGCCCCATTTTGCACTTGCAGTATCTAATGGTTCATATCCTGCTGGTATTATTGGATTATTATACGTTGCTTTTCCACCATCTATTGTTCTATTAAAATCACCTTCTACATTTGCATCACCTTCACTTAAGAACAATACTGGTCTGAAGCCACCTTCATTTCTAGCATCTCCTTCATCAACAAATCCTCTATATAATATACCAGATGAATTTTTCAATGTTGTACCTACTCCTTGCCAATAATAATCGGCCCCTCTTGCATTATTTCCTGTTACTCCATTATGTATAACGTGTTCTGTTGTATACTCCCATACATTACCATAGAAATCATAAGCATTCTTTATCTTAAATTTTTCAACAAGACCTGTTGCTAAAAGAATTTCTTGATTAACTTCTTTAGTTATGTTTTCTCCATATTTATACGGACCTCTTACCTCTCCCGAACCGAAACCAGGGCCTTCTGCATATCTACCAGTAAATTTGAATGTATTAGTAGAGACATTACCATCATTTTTGCCAGTAGAAATAATATAATCCATTCCATATTCTTGAGCAACCCACGCAGATAATAAATCCCAATGGACACCTGTAGGCAATCCACTTATAACGTAAGGATTTCTATACATAGATTCTGCCATTCCTCTTGCCTCATTATATGTTACCATATTAACAGTTTCTAATCCTTTTTGTACTGCTAAAACTCCATCTTTACGCCCTGCTTCATATCTTGCTATATAAAATCCTTGATATTCCTCTATTTGTTCTATAATTTCAGTTTTATAATTATATCCATATTTTCCAGTTTCATCTTCTTTTTCAGATTCGATACCTAAAGGTATATCATCTCCTAAAATTTTAAGTTCACCTTCATTAACAGTATAAATCTCTCTATTATTTTGCATTAAATTATCTATTGCATCTACTCCACTAGTTCCTTCTTCACAAGGCACTGGTACCCATATAAATTGGTTTCCAACTCTGTCTTCTATTACTAAACCATTATCCCATCCACTTGGCAAATATGGTCCCCAACTAGCATCATCTGTCTCTACAGCTTTAAACCCTACTGGAATTACTGGATTATTATACGATTTATCTGCACCTTGTATTGTAACATTACCTGGTCCTTCATTAAAATTTCCTATACCTAATTCAGTATCTGAAATTTCTACATCTTTTAAATATAATGTATTTGATCTTCTTACGTTACCTGCTTTATCGACTGCATCTACAATAAATCCAATAATAGGATTTTCTCCTTCATCTGCTGCTAAATTTCCATTATATTCTTGATAATTTTCTTTTACTTGACTACTATTTCCAACTTTAATTGAACCATCCTGATATATACTATAATAAGTGTAATAATCAATGCCACTGCACATATTTTTGTCATCTGCTGGAGCATCTTCAGTATCGACCCTAATAATTGTCTTATCGTCTATATCATTATATTCAAAGGTAGGAGTAAATTCTAACGGCTTTAATTTATCAATGTTTGCCACATTGGCTGTTACATATTTACTTGATGTCTGATTGTTATTATCTATTAGTCTTGCATATATTGTACAGTTTTGACTTGCTATATATCTAGTTCCTGTTACCCAGTCTCCTTCAGTACTTCCTACTTGATATTGAATATTATATTTATTTATCATTTCTTCATTTTCAAAACTAAATGTTACAGTTACATTTGATGATGTAGGCTCTGTTATATCATATGATACTAATATTCTATTGCCTTCCTCTGTTGGATCTAATAATGACTCTGTTCTTACTACTAAACCATTATTAGTAGCTTCTTTTTCATTTCCTGCATAATCAACTGCTTTTACATATACCTTATATTCTGTATCAGCTTTCAATCCAGTAAACACGTTATTTTCTTGCCATTCTCCGTCATCCAATTTATATAAATATTTATATACACCTGTATATTCATTTTGTATCAAATTTCCATTATAATCTTTTAGTGTATCTCCTGTTGAAGCTATAATTTCTATACTAGATGAAGTTACTGCTGATGTAAAATCAAAATCATTTGGTGGTATATTATCTATATTTTCAATAAGAATAGCACTTTCACCTATTGTATTCCCATCTTTATCAAAATATGTAGCTATAAAATATGCATTTTTATCAATTATAATTGGTTCTGTATATTCTTGATAAGTTTCTCCACCATCTAAACTATACTTTTTAGTACATCCATCTAAGTTCGTACCATCTGGCCAATTAATTGTAATAGTAAGTTCTGGAGATACTTTATCTGTTGATTTAATAATTTCAATATCACCGTCTAATTTTGGCCTATCATCATCAGGATCGGTAGCCTCATCCGGTAAATCGAAACCTACCAAAAACATCTTTAATAATGATATATCTGTTATACTTATTTGACTATCATTATTCATATCTGCTGCTTTCATGTTTTCATAATTTAATTCTTTCATTCCTATATATAATTGTTTAAGTATAGATAAATCTGTTACAGTTACTGTACCATTGCCATTTACATCACCCTTAACTACAATTATATATTTCTTATTATTCATATTAAAATACATTCCTGTTGCAAGCATATCACTTCCATTTACAATCTCATTATTAGAATTATAAACATTCTTATCTTGTATATTCTCATCCATAATACGAATAAATTCTTCTACATCTACATTTCCTAATACCGATGTATTCCATCTAAAATATGTTTCACCGTTTGGTTTTTCTAATGTAAATGCATTAACACTATTAGTTATACATTGTATAATTAGAAATATTAATACAATTCCTATAATAAATATACTTTTTCTACACATAATCCTTTTCAAGCAAATTGCCTCCTTTTTTATTTTATTTGAATATATTAAAACACTTTTTCATTTTTTTTTCAATATCAGCTTTTTCTAGGTTTTCCAAATCTTTCCGACAAAAAATTACGGAATTAGACACCTTAGGCTTAAAAAGATGGAATATGTTTTTTTGTTTACATTCTCAAAATCTTACTTTTTCAAGGTTTTAGCATACTATATTTTATTTTTATAGCATTTTTTAGATATTTGCTTACGCACTAAACGGATTGAGACGATTGTCATAATGTAAAATTGTGACAATCGTCTCTTTATGTAAATCTCTTCATGCTATTTTACTATTAATATTGGTCTATAACTATTATTAACATTACTGTTCGCACATTTATACGTCGTCTCAAATAAAGACTTATGATCTAATAATGGTGTTCTACCGCCATTTTTAACGTCAGTTTTCTCTACATATTTTGGATTTGCCCAAGTGAAATCTGCTATATTTTCTAGTCTTCCATATTTACTATATGAATTATTCCAAGCTCCTATTGTAGCAACATATTCATCTAATCTACTTGACATTTCATAAACTCCTGTCTCATTGTTAGTTGTACTATTTGGAGATTTAGAAGATTTATTTGCACCATACTTGCTATATCCTAAATCTGCACATGCCATCCACTCACTATTTTTAGCCATATGAGTATCTATTTTTTGTCTTTGTGCACTGTTCATACCTAATCCAAGATTCATAGCCTCTCTAAAACCTTTTGCTCCACTTCTATATGTATATCCTCTACTTTCATATTTTGCAATCCAAAATCCTGGTAATTCTTTATCCCATCCACCACTTGATGCTGAATTTCTAAATGCTATTGGTATTGAATATCCACTTATGTTTTCCCCACTTGCTGATATATTTGTATCATCCATTAAGAATATTATATCATAATTATTATTTATTGCATATCTTGGTATCCATACCCACATTGTTCCATCTGGTGTTTTTGCATTTGCCCATTTGCTTGTGTTTGCACCTTCTAAACTTGTATCTGTATAAGAATACCATTCTGGATCATCTTCATTAGTTACTTGCCACATACTACCTGTCCATTTTACTGGTACCATACCATCAGATAATATAGGTGTATTTATAACTGATGGGAATTTAGTTCCTAATTGTGGTTCTGAGTCACTAACTGGTTTTGTAACCGCACCCATAACATCTCCTGTTATATACAACATCATTCTAAATGTAGTTGCTTCATCTAATGTTGTAGTTCCTTTTGTTCCTCTATATCCCGCTGGTGAAGAATCGCCTCTATCTGTTCTTACTCCACCTCTATAAACTGCATTATTACCAACTACTTCAGCTGTCCATTCCCAATTGCCACCAGCTAATAAGTAAATATTTTTAGCTTGTGCATCTTTTCCTAATTCGCTATTTGAGTAGTATCCCCATGAAGTACTATCTTCTGTTACATAACTTATATTTCCTTTTTCATTTGCAATCCATCTCATTATAGTATCCCAAGCTGTTCCTGTTACTAATCCGCTAGACACAGTATCTTTAGTTTCTAATTTTTCTGCCATATCTTTTGCAGTAACATAATCTATATTAACCCAAGCATCTGTATTAGCTTTAGAACCAGCTGTTACATCTGTTTCTTTTATTAATTTTGAAGCCTCATATCTTCCTATATAGAATCCTCCATATTTATAGATTTGTGTAGCCTCATTTTCTCCCCAATCTTTTACCTTTTCTGGTAAACTTTCATCATCTGTTTCTTTATATGATATACCTGTTTGTGTCCATTTTTTGTATTCTACATCTGTTGTATCTACTGGTACCCATACAAATTCGTTACCCTCTTGGTCTTCTATTACTAAACCATCGTTCCATTCTATTGTCTCTTTAGTTCCATTACCCCAATTTGCTCCTTTATTTACTGGTGCAAATCCTGCAGGTATAACTGGATTATCAAAAGTAGATGCTTCTCCTGTCATTGTTCTATTATAGTCTTCGTATTTTCCTATCTCTGCTGTACCTTCTACTAAATATAACATTACTCTAAATCCGCCTTCATTACGTCTTTCAGCCACTTCTTTAACAACATTCTCTCTTATTGCTGCACCCCATTTTGCATTAACAGAATATCTCCTATAATAGTCGGCACCTCTTGCAATATACTCTTTCTCCTCACTATCATTTATTGTATACTCATAAGTGTATTCCCATACGTTTCCTGCCATATCGTAAATATTATTTGTTTTAAATTTATTTACTAATCCTGTAGCTAACAACATCCTATTTCCAACTTGTTTTATAATATTTACGCCATTCTTATATTCGCCTCTATATTCTGTTGTTGAATTCGGACCTTCTGCATATTCACCACTAAATTCAAATGAGATATCATAATTATTTCCTGAAGTTACATCATTTAGCACTCTATTTTCTCCATTATTTGAAGCCATCCAACTCATTGTTGTATCCCATGCTGTTCCTGTTAACAATCCACTTTTTACATACGGATTACCATACATTGATTCAGCATATTCTTTAGCTTCTGCATATGTTATTGCATTCACTGTTTTTGTTCCTGCTTTACTTGCAAGCACACCTTCTGAATTACCAGCTTCATATCTCGCAACATAGAATCCACCATATGTCTCAATTTGTTGTTGTTCTTGCACACTTAGAGCTTCTAATGGTAACGGTATTTCATCACCTTCAATATCATCAGCTTCTATTGAATTTGGTGCAAATATTGTATACCATTTTTCATATTTAATTTTATTTCCATCTACTGGTACCCATACGAATTGATTACCGTTTTCATCTTCAATTACTAAACCTTTATCCCAATCATTTGGTGTTGGTAAACCGTACCATTTTGCATCATCTGTATTTATTGCCTTAAATCCTACTGGCACTACTGGATTTAGGTAACTTGGTTCTCCACCATTTATTGTTATATTTCCTGGGCCTTTATTTATATTTCCTATACCTAAAGAGCCTGGATCTGTTGGTTCTAATTCTTCTGTTTCTATTACATATAATGCTGTCCTAAATCCTAAATCTGCATTTGTATATTCTTTACTATATGTATATCTCTCTGTTAATTTCTTTTCTAGATCGTAAGCACCACCTCTTACAATTACTTGACCCTCTTGTACTTCATTTGTAAATTCTTGTACGTTTCCAGATAAATCATATATATTATTTATTCTATATTGATCACTGCTTCCTGTGTTTTGCCTTACTCCTGTAAAGTTACCATATTCTGTACTTGTTAATATATCTTCATTTGTAATTGATAACCATTTTACTAATGTATCCCATTGTGTTCCTGTTAATAATCCACTCTTTAATGTATTTTTATCATACATACTTTCTGCTTTTTCTTTAGCATTTGCATAATTTAATCCTGTCCAAGGTTTTTCTCCTATTTTACTTACTGGTGTGCTTCCATTTTTACTTGCTTCAGTTCTTCCTATATAAAATCCACCATATTTATTTATTTGTTCAACTTCTGATAAAACTTGCTCATTTATCACTGGTGCTTCTCCATCTTGTACATTTTCATGTGATATTCCATCTGTTGCCCATTTATCAAATGTTACTTCTGTTCCATCTACTGGTATCCAGACAAATTCATTTCCATCTCTATCTCTTATTACTAATCCTTCTTGTACTCCTTCAGGTTTTGCAGAACCATCTCCCCATTCTGCTCCGTTTTCATTTACTGGTGCAAATCCTTCTGGTATTATTGGATTATCATATGCTGCATCCTCTATTAAACCAGTTATAGTTGTATGTGCATTTGCATATTCATTTAAAGTTCCATTTGTTACTACTGTTATTGTTTTAGAAACTGTAGAGTTACCGACTGCATCTGTTGCTATTACATATATACTATATAAGCTTCCTTGCTCTAGTCCTGTAAATGTGTATGTGTAATCTGTTTGTTCTTCTACTTTTGTAGTTATTCCTGATTTTCCTGTAATATAGTAATCATATCTTACAGTTCCAGAACTTGCAGTTGTATTTGTTTTAGGAGCATCTTTAGCCTCCCCTGGTTCCACACTACTTGCATTTATCGTTATACTCTCTTTTGTTGTTGCTATTGCTTTTGGTGTAAAGTCTATTGGTCCCATATTGTCTATATTCTTCACTTCTGCTACTGCATATTCATTAGCAGAATTTAATTGTCCCGTACTATCAACTAATCTTACATATATTTTACAATTTCCTGTTGCTTCATATTCTTCACCATCAATCCAATTTCCTTCAACCAGTTGACTACCATCGCTTATTACTTGATATTGCATCTTGTATGATGAATTTGATAATGATGATTTGAATGTTACTTTTACATTTTCCTTTGTTAATTCTGTTTCACTATATTCAAAAGTAATTACATCTTTAGCACTTGGTACTTCATCTGTTGATACTTTTGTATTACTATTACTTGCAACAGTTTCATTTCCAGCATAATCTATTGCTTTTACCATTATTGTATATTCTGTTGCTTGTACTAAATTACTAAATACATTATCGGTTTGCCATTCTCCATCATCTATTTTATACATGTATTTTTCAACGCCCTCTACGCCTTCTCTTGCTATATTTCCTTCTGAATCAGTTGCTGTGTCCTCTGTTTCAGCGATTACTGATATTGTATTAGAGTTTACTTCCGTTGTATATTCAAATGCATTAGGTGCAATATTGTCTACTGTATCTATAACTATTTCTACTTGTTTCACACTTTTTTCACCATCAAAATATCTCGCATATATTTTACAATTTTTTGTAATATTCTCTATTAATTGCTCTTTAGAAGCAACTTGCCAATCGCCTTCTGTTGTATATAGTTGATATTGATATTTATCTGCATTTTCTAGTAATGGTGCCTCACTATATTTCAATGATACACTTATTGGGCCCGTTGCTATTCCATTTTGCACACCTTGTGCTGTTGTATTTCTTGGTGTTTCAGGATTTATAGTAACTTTTATTGGTAATAAAGAAGCTATATTACATACTAAAATTTCTTTTTCACTTACTTTTCCATCTGTTGTTGTAACTACAACCTTATAAGTACCATTATATGTAATATCTATATTTTCACTCTTTGTTACTTCACCATCTGAATAGTTTTTAGATAATATTAATTCTCCTAATTCTGTAAACACCTCTATTTTAGATATTCCTATTTCAGATTTTGCTGTTACAGTTAATATTGTCTTGTTTGTCATAATTGGGAACTCAGGATTTAATTTGTATTCTATAATTGCTCCTTCTGGTTTATCTATTGTTATAGTACCATACGTTCCATTTTCGCTATCAATTACTGCTTGTTTATATTCTCCAGTATTTGTTTGATATACCCCATTAACTCTACTTGTTTTATCTTCCGTTGTTATTCCATCTTCTATAGCCCAATCAATCATTTGATTTTTTAAGCCATCTATTAAAATGTTCAATAATTTATCTTTTACATATCCTTCTTCTACTTCTGTAGCCAAGCCAAGTAAATCTATAGAATAATCATTTTCTTCGTTAATTTCATATACCAAGCCTATTTCTGTTTCAAATCTTCCATTGTTTCTATTTACATTTTCTTCTAACAATATTCCATCTGATACAGCTTTATCTAATATATTTATTACGCTTATATTGCCTTCAATTTTCATTTCATCAATTAAATTGTCTAATCTTTCTAATGTTTCTACTTCATCTATTTGTCCACTTGCTGTCAAACCATTTTTTTGTACCACTTGTAAAAATTTTACAGTATGTTTTCCATCAGCATTTTCTTGTATATAATATTGAACATAACTATTTACATTTTCTGTTATAAAGATTTCTTCTGCAATGTTTCCATAACCTAAACCATCTTCTGTTAATTTGACTAATATATTTTCAACTGGAATTGCACCATTCATTTCGTATTCAGCAACTTTTTCATTTATCTTTCTTTCTTCTTCTAATTGTTCTTCTAATTCACTTTCAGTTCCAATATTTTTTATCGCATAACCACCATTTTCTGTAATTATTAGCCTATATGTTCTTCCATCAGGCATAGCTATTGTTTGCTTTTCTTCATCTATTGTAATTCCAGGTAAATTTTCTTTTAATATATCTATACCTTTCTTAAATGTTCTTTGCTCTACAATATCTGTTAATGTCTCATTACCTACTTTATCTATTGCTTTCATTCTTAATTGAATTTTAGTATTTGCTGGCACATCTCTAAAAATATAATCTCCTTTTAATTGTCCTGACACTGGACTCCAATTACTTCCTCCATCATATGAAAAGTAATATCCTGCTAATCCACTAATATTATCTGTTGTTTCTCCGCTTACAACAGTATAATTAGTTATTTTATGTTCTACACTTATATCAAATTTTTCTGGTCCTTCACTATCTATATTAGTAACTACTAATGAAGCAGATTTTACAATATTATTATTTGAGTTTATTAATCTAGCTATTACTGTATTATTTTCTTTCATCGTTACTTTTCCAGTATAATTTTGGAATATATTACCATTATCTAAACTTATTTGTTTTACTAAACCATTTGTATCCTCAGGCCAATATACTGTTATGCCCAATTCTCTTACATAGTTTGTTGTTTCTGGTAATATTTTTATGTCGCCTTCTATTACTGGAATATCTGTTCCTGGTAATGGCAATCCTACTAATATCATTTTTAATAATGATAAATCCACACCAGATATTTTCATATCACAGTTTATATCTATTGCTCTTTCATAAATTCCTTCCAACGCTTCTATATGAGTATAATGCATTTTAAATAAAGATAAGTCTGTTGCAGTTACCTTTGCATCTCCATTTGCATCTCCTCTTACTGCGATATTATATGTTGTATTATTTCCTATTTTTAACAGCATACCTGTTGCTACTAATTCAGATTCTGTTGCTTGTGTATTTCCTTTATACACTGCTTTACTTGCTCCTGAATTTACAGAAATATTATCTAAAAATTGTTTTACTGTTGTTTCAGCTTCTACTTTCATAATTACATTATCTATCACTATATAATTATTAGTAACTATTGCTTCTGCTGCAAATATTGTTGTTGATAATAATGTAATTAAAACAAATATTGCTAAAACTAATAGTTTCTTTACATACTTCCCTTTCATATATTTTTTTACCTCCAGTTTTTTTCTTTTAAACATATTTAAACATTTTTTTATTCTTTTTGCAATATCAGCTTTTTCTAAGTTTTCCAAATCTTTCCGACAAAAAATTACGGAATTAGACACCTTGGGCTTAAAAAGAGAGAATATGTTTTTTTGATTACATTTTTAAAATCTTGTTTCTTCAAGCATTTTACATACTTTGTCTTATTTTCATAGCATATTTAAGCGATTTGTTTAGGCGTTAAAGGAATTCAAGTGTTTGTCTCAATGTAAAATTTTAATAAATTTATTTATGTAAAATAAAAATCTTGGTACACAACTATTCTAATTTATTAAAATAGTCACATACCAAGACTTAAAACCTAAATTACATATATAATTCTAACTCATTTCTTCAAAATATTCATTAATTTTTTCTTTTAATTCTTCTTTTACTTCTTCTATACTTTTTCCTTCTATTTGAGCACCAGCCGTTGTCAAATGGCCTCCTCCACCCATTTTTTCTAATATTACTTGTACATTAATACCACCTATTGAACGGCCACTTATTAATATTTTTTCTCCTGTATCTCCTATTACAAATGAAGCTGTTATTGTACTTATATTTAGTAATTCATCTGCTGCTTTAGCACATATTACTGATATATCTTTATTTTTTACATCATTTATTGCTATAGCAATATTGTCTTTTATTATTTCTGCATTTTTTACTATATCTGCTATTACGTTATAATCTTTTAAATCACTTTGAAACCATTTTTTTACTCTTATAATTTCTACTCCTAATTTTCTTAAATATGCAGCAGCTTCAAATGTTCTTACACCTGTTTTAAATGTAAAATTTTTAGTATCTGTCATTATACCAGCATATAAGGCTTCTGCTTCTAATGGTTTTAATTTTAATTCTTTCGCTGAATACTGTAATATTTCTACTACTAATTCTGAGGCTGAAGAAGCATAAACCTCATGAAAAATTAATACAGGATTTTCTATAAACTCTGTTCCCTTTCTATGATGATCTATTACTACTACTTTCTCTGTTTTATCAAATAATCTAGGAATTTCGGTATAACTAGCCTTATGTGTGTCTACAACTATTAATAAAGTATCTTTATCTACTACAGATAGTGCCTCATTCTCATCTATTATTACTTCTTTATATTCATCATCTTTTTCTATTTCTTTTATTAAATTTTCTATAGCCACACTATAAGTTGTATTCACAATATATACTTCTTTATCTAATTCACTTGCAAATCTATATATACCTAATGCAGAGCCTATTGAATCCATATCACTTGTTTTGTGTCCCATTATGATCACATTACTTGATTCTTTTATTAAGTTTTCTAAACTTTGTGCAATGGTTCTAGCTTTTACTTTTGTTCTTTTTTCTACTTCTTGTGCTCTACCACCATAAAATTTATATTGATTTTGATTTCTTACAACCGCTTGGTCTCCTCCTCGACCTAAAACTAATTCTAAACCAGCCATAGCTGATTTGTATTTTTCAAAAGTTGTTTCTCCTTCTACTGACACAGAAATACTTAATGTTAATTGTAAATTACTATTTATGTCTATATTTTTAATAGTATCTAGTATATTAAATTTATTTTGTTCCAATTGTTTTAAATATTGATACTCAAATACCATCACATAAGTTTCTCTATCATTTTTTACTACTAAACTGTCTATTACCGTTGCCCAGTCAAATATAATTTTTTCTATTTCTGCTATTATTTGTGGTTTTTCTTCAACTGATACCCTTTGTAGTAATTCTTCGTAATTATCTATTGTTATAATTCCGACACAAGTTTTTTCTGCTTCATATTTATTTAATACATTTATATAATCTGTATTTTCTACTATATATAATACTATATAGAAGTCATCTTTTTTTCTCGTTTGCTTGTTTTTTATATACTCACATATTACATTATAATGTTTTTTTTCTATTTCTATTTCTTTTAATACTCTAGTATTATTAAAATTATCAAATTCAATTTTTAATTCTTTTAATATAATAGATAAATAATTTTTTATTGGTACATTTGCAAATTCTTCTAAAAATTTTGAACTTTTCCAGACTACCTCTCCACTTTTTTTCATAATAATTATTGGAAATGGTGAATTTACCAAAGTGTTTTTTACAATAGAATTGGTATCTGTTGTTACTTCTTGCAAATGCTTTATAACCTCGACTTTATTTTTACTATTTGACCATACAGCATATAAAACGATTAATATATATACTATTATAGCTGGTATTATTAATTGATTGTTATAAAAACACAACATTATTAGTAATATTGCTATTACTAATAGATATACTCTTGTTTTTGTTATTAAATTTTTTATTACTTCTTTGTTTGGCATTTTGCCCTCCTACACAGTATATATTGTAACATATTATAGAGAATTTGTCAAAACGTGTATTTACATAAAATATATAAAATATGGTATGTTTTAACTTCACATACCATATTTATACTATAATTTTATATTCCTAATTGCCATGGGTCTGATGCTGAACCTGTACCACCAACGATTTGAACTCCTTGCCTTAAGGTTACTACAACTCTTACTCCATAAGTTCTAGTATATTTTGCATAAGAATCACTATAATGATACAATTTTCCTATGTAATTTTGAGTATCTCCTGAACCAGGTTGTGTTTCCCAACGTGCAGTAACACTTCCTGTAGTATCTACTGCATATAATCCATGGGTTCTACCTTTATATCCATGGTAATAAGTTCTAGGTATCCAGTATGCTCCATCTGATGCACTCATATTATTTTTTCTAAGTATTGCTAAATCCGGTAAATCTACACTCCTTGAACTTGCTGCATATGAGCTATTTACATATCCATTAGCTATACTATTTACTTGTGATGGTCCATTAGCTACACCACTTGTACCTGATAATGTTAAATCTTTAACATTTCCATCACTTACTATTTGTAAATAACTTCCATTATTAGCTAGTACTCTCCATTTATCATATCCATTTGCAGAATATTGTATATAATCTCCTATTTTAGGAGTTTTTTCCATATTCTCATCTAATATCCAAGGATTATCTTTGGTTCCATCTCCACCTGCTATCTCAAGGTTATCTTTCAATGTTACAATTATTCTTACGCCATATTCTACGGCATTACATGTATACGAATTATTATAATGGTAAAGCCCATGTTCTCCTCTTGAACCATTAGAATAAAGTATGTAATGTCCTTTGGTTCTATTTTTATATCCATTACTAAATGTTTCAGGGAACCATGTTGTTGTACTTGATTGTAACGCACCTATGCTTGATAATGTATTTATGTCGCCTGTATTAATACTTCTCGCTGAAGTTGCATATTTATCATTTAAATATAAATCTGCCACACGTTTCATATAAGTTGCACCATTCCATGTACCATCTTCACCGTGTAAACCTAATGTTGCTATAGGCTCTGTACTTACTAATGTCACATTATTACTAGTTTTGCTTAACACTTTCCAATGTGTATTTCCACTAGAATCATATTCTACATATGTTCCTAGATCAGCTACTTTTTGAATAAATTTATCTAATGTTGTTACAGTAATTGTAGAACTTTTTCTACTATTTCCAGCTTTATCTGTTGCTATTACATAAATTTCATACTTCGTTTTTTCTTTTAAATTTTTAATTTTATATACAGCTTCTGGTCCGCTATATACTAACTTTCCATTTAAATAATATTCACAATTACCTATACCACTTAAAGTATCTGTTGCATTTGCTTTAACAGTTATACTAAAAGGTCCTATATTGGTTGCAATTGGTGTAAATGCTGCTGGTGCTACTTTATCTATGTTTCCTATAACGTATTTAATTGTACTTCCACCTTGTCCTTTGGTATTTGCTAACCTTGCATATATTGTACAATTTTGTGTTACTGTAAATTTTTTATCTCTACTCCATTTTTCTGTTGTTCCATTTATTTGATATTGCGTTATATAATATGGATTTGTATTTTTTATTTCTATTTCTATATCTTTATTTGTCCAATCTGTTGTAGCAGGTACTATTGTTACACTTTCTGAGGCTGCTGGAATTGGTGGAGTTCCTCTAGTTCCATTCAAAGGTGTATCATCTTGTATTGGAACTATACTTGGTTTTGAACTTACATCTCCTGTTATGTATAATACAATTCTGAATCCTGTTGCTGCATCTTTATAATACAAATCTTTGGCTCCTCTATATGCTACAGGTATACTTGTATCTAAATAAACTCCTCCTCTGTATACTCTTTTTTCTTCTCCTTGTTTTTCTGCTGTTACCTCCCAAGCATTTCCTGCCATATCGTATATATTTTTCATACTTGTTGCACCAGTTTTCTTAATACTATCTCCATATGTTCCCCAACTTGTACTATCTTGTAATACATAGCTTCTTCCTATTTCGTTCGCCATCCATTTCATAACTGCATCCCATTGTGTTCCTGTTACCATACCAGTTGTTACATATTTTTTATTCTTATCTTTTATTTCCATATCTTCTGCAATAGCTTTCGTTCTTGTGTAAGATAAATTTAATGCCGGATCCATATCTGCTTGTGTTAGAACCTTTCCAGTTTCTGAAACAGATGCTTCATATCTTGCTACATAAAATCCTCCATATTTTTCTACTTGTGTTTTTTCTTCTTCTCCCCATGTTGATAATATTTCTGGTAAATCGTCTCCTGTTGCTTCTTCATAACTTATTCCAACTTTTGCCCATTTTTCGTATTTTACTTCTGTTCCATCTACTGGTACCCATACAAATTGGTTTCCATATTTATCTTCTATTACTAATCCATTATTCCAATCTGGTTTTATTGTACTTCCATTTCCCCAATTTGCACCAACATTTACCGCTGCAAATCCTGCTGGTATTACTGGATTTTGATATGTTGCTTCGTTTCCATCTATTGTTCTATTAAAATCTTCAAATACTCCTACTTCTGTTGCTCCTTCTACTAAGAATAATGCTATTCTAAATCCACCTTCGTTTCTTGCTTCTCCTTCTAATTCACTTATATATTCTCTTAATGCTGTTCCTGCTGCTACTATTCTATCATATGGCCAATAATAATTTCCTCCTCTTGCTATATATTCTTTTGTATTTTCATCATTTATTAAGTATTCGCTTGTATATTCCCATACATTTCCTGCTGTGTCATAAATATTCTTATCTTTAAATTCTTCTACTATTCCTGTTGTTAACAAAGCTCTTGTTCTAGCAAGTTTATTTACATTTATTCCTGTTATATAAGCGCCCCTCTTATCTGTTACTGAATTTGGTCCTTTTGCGTACATTCCGCTAAATGTAAATGCTGTTTCATATGTATTTCCCGAATCAATATTATCTATTACGTATTGTTCACCTTTCTCATTTGCAATCCATTTTGTCATTGTATCCCACATTGTTCCTGTTAATAATCCACTCTTTACTTTTGGCATCCTATACATACTTTCCGCATAACCTTTAGCTTGCTCATATGTAACTGCATTTACTACTCTTAATCCTTCTTGTGATGCTAACGTATTGTTATTATTTCCAGCTTCATATCTTGATACATAAAATCCTTCATATTTTTCTATTTGCGCTCTCTCTTGTTCGTTTAATCCAGCTAATGATAACGGTAATTCATCTCCTGCTATTTGACTCATTAATTTTTCCCATTCTTCATTATCTCCATAATCCCATACCATTGTTCCTTTTTCATATTTTACAGATTCTCCGTCTACTGGTACCCACACAAATTGATTACCATTTATATCTTCTATTACTAATCCTTTATTCCAGTCTTTTGGCATTACACCTTCCCAACTTGCATCTTCTGTATTTATTGCTTTAAATCCCACTGGAATTACTGGATTAAAATATCTAAATGCTCCATCGTTTATCGTTACATTTTCAGGTCCTGGATTTATTACCCCTATTCCAAGGCCTTTTTTTTCTATTTTTCCTACACTTATTCCTTCTGATACTGTTACATTACCAGCTTTATCTTTAGCTGTTACATATATATAATATCCATAATTTTCTAAGTCTAACCCCATAAAGTTATATTCGCTTTCTTTAACTTCTATTTTAGTAATTTCTTCTCCTCTATCATTTAATATATAATATATATAACTATTTATTCCACTCTTACAACTTGTATCTGTTGCTTCTCTATCATCTACTGTTACTTTTATTTTTACATTATTATTTGTTTTTTCTACTATTTTCGGTGTAAAGCTATTTGGTGATAATTTATCTATGTTTGTTATTGTTGCTTCTGCATACTCTCCTATTCCTTCTTGTCCTCCATCATCAGCTACCCTTGCATATATTACGCAATTTCCTTTTGCTAAATATTTATTTCCATTTTGCCAAACTCCTTCTGTTCCATTTATTTGATATTGAATTTTAAAATTTGTATTTTCTATTTCATCACATTTCATTGTTACTGCTACATCTTCATTTGTTATGCCAATTTCACTAAAATCAAATTCTATGCTTGAATTTAATATTTCTATATTATTTGTTTTTACAATTGTTCCATTGTTAGTTGCTTCTGTTATATTTCCAGCGTAATCTATTGCTCTTACATATATTCTATATTCCGTATTTTTAGTTAAGCTTGTAAATTCGTTACTACTTTGCCATTCTGAATCATCTATTCTATACTCATAACTTTTAACTCCAGAAAGGGTATTTTGTATTATATTTCCTTGATAATCTTTCAACATATCTATTGTTTCAGCAACTACTTTTATACTATTAGTTGTTGCTTCAGCTGTAAATTCAAATACTTCTGGAGCAATGTTATCTATATTATTTACTATGTATGTGCCTTCTTCTACAAGAACTTCTTCTGTATTAGTTATAACTTCTGCTAATCCTAATTCTACTAATCTTTTCATATATTCTTCAACAGTTTCATCTTCTTGCTTTAATTGTTCATCTGTTAAATTTTCAGCATCATAAATATCTGTAAAATTATAATATTCATAAATATATTCTTTTACTAGTTTTATTTGTATTTCTGCATTATCTTTTACAATAACTTCCCCATTACAATCTTCCCACGTAATACCATTATTTGAACTTACCTTTATTTTATCATAATTTATATTAGCTCCTTCTTTTACTTCAATTCTCAATGTTACTTGTTTGGTTACATCCGTCGTATTAGGTGTTACTATTATATTACCTGTTGATATTTCTGCTTCACCTACATCCATTCCTACTAACAACATTTTTAATTGAGATATATCTAATGTTGTTATTTCTCCATTATAGTTAATATCAGCAGCTTGTAACCTTGCACCTTCTAATTTACCTATACCTACTCTATGATTTTTTAATTGCGACAAATCTGTTGGTGTTAATTTTCCATCTGGATTTATATCTCCTCTTACTACTAATGTATAATTTGTAGTATTTCCTACTTTTAACTGCATTCCTGTTTTTATGTATTCAGAAGGAGCTACTTCTTTTCCAGCATCTAAAACTTTTAATTCTTCTTGATTACTTGTTGCTATATTATTTAAAAATTCTTCTGCTGTTGTTTCAGCTTTTATTCTCATTATATATTCTCCTGAAACACTATATTTTACAGAAAATATTTCCCCTTCTGCATATACTGTTACCGATAAAAGCATAATTATTACAGCTATTATCATAAAATAATATGATTTTTTTATTTTTATCTTATTTAATAAAAAATTCATCATATGCTCCTCCTAAATCTCCAATTTTTATATACACTTAATCATATTTAAACATTTTTTTACAAATTATTCAATAGCAGAATTTTCCATCTTTTACAAATTTTGCATTTATACTTATACGGAAATTACTACCTTAACTCTTATTAATTAAAATATTATTTTTTTATTACATTTCTAATTTATGTGTTTTCGCCATATTTTTAAGGCTTTTTTATAAATTTATTATTTTGAAGTTTTATTTCCTTACGGTAATATACAATTTAAGTATTTTTCATAATGAAATTCTACCATTTTTCTGTTTACTTATACATATTGGTATGCTATAATTAAAAGATAAGGAGAAATTTTATGTTAAATAATGATATAGAAATTTTATCACCAGTAGGTGATTTTGAATGTTTAAAAGCTGCTGTGCAAAATGGTGCAAATGCTGTATATTTAGGTGCACAAGAATTTAATGCGCGTTACTCCGCTTCTAATTTTAACATTGAAGAATTAGAAAAAGCTATAATATATGCCAAAACTAGAAATGTAAAAGTGCATTTAGTTTTAAATATTCTAATCAAAAATAATGAATTTGAAAATGCTTTTAAACTTGCAAAAAAAGCTTATGAACTAGGAGTAGATGCAATTATTGTTCAAGACTTAGGTCTTGCTCTAACTCTAATAAAATCTTTTCCTGATTTACCTATACATGGTAGTACTCAAATGACAGTTCATAATTTAGAAGGTGTTAAAACTTTAGAAAAATTAGGATTTAAAAGAGCCGTACTTTCAAGAGAATTAAGTTTTGAAGAGATAGATTACATTTGTAAAAATTCTAATATAGAAATAGAAACTTTTATACATGGAGCCTTATGTGTGTCATATTCTGGTCAATGTCTACTATCTAGCATTATTGGTGGACGTTCTGGAAATAGAGGTAAATGTGCAGGTACTTGTAGATTACCTTATGAACTAATAGATGAAAATGAAATGATTATGGATAAAGGCTACCTTTTAAGTACTAGAGATTTATGCGGATTAGGATATTTACCTAATTTAGTAAAATCTGGTGTAATTTGTTTTAAAATAGAAGGACGCATGAAAACACCTGAGTATGTTGCCACTGTTACTAGAATATACAGAAAGTATTTAGATAAGATTTTAAACAATGAAAAATATATTATTGAGGATGCAGATATTAAAGAACTTCAATTAGTTTTTAATAGAGGTGGTTTTTCTAATGGATATTTTGATAAAGAACCTAATAGAAATCTAATTTTTAAAGAAAAACCTAATAATATGGGAATTTATTTAGGTAAAATACTTAAATATAATTCAAATAAAGGTCATATAACTTTAAAATTAGAAGATAATTTATCTATAGGAGATAAAATTGCTATTGATAATAACGGTATTTCTAATAATTATACAATTTCAGAAATGATGCTTAATAATGATAATATAAAAAATGGTACAAAAAATTCTACTGTAACAATAGGTAGAATGAAAGGAAAAATTAATATAAATGATAAAATATATTTAGTAGAAAGCAAAAAACTTACAGAGTTATCCACAAATAGTTACCAAAATGTGGAAAAGAAACAATTATTAATTAATTGTGAGTTAATTATTAAAAAGAATGAGGCTATTAAAATTTCTGCTAAAATTATTTCTAATGATTTTAATAATATACATTGTGAAATTATTACTGATATTATTCCAGAGGAGGCTAAAAATGCTCCTATTACTAAAGAAAAAATTATCGAACAATTTAATAAAACTAGAAATACTATATTTAAATTTAACAATATAAACATTACATTAGAAAACAATATATTTTTAACAATTAGCTATATAAATGAATTAAGAAGATTACTTTTAAATAATTTAGAAATAAAATTAGAAAAAAGTATCAAACGAGATGCTAAAGAAGTATTATTTTCTAATGAAATAAAAGAATTAATTAATAAACAAGATATTATTAATAATAAGAAACCTACTATTTCTGTTTTATTAAATATTTTATATAAAAATTATAATTACTTAAATTTAAAAAATATAGATAAATTATACATACCTTTAAAATACTTTACAAACCCTACATTTAAAGAAACAATTAACGATTTAAGTAAAAATTTTAATTTATACATCTATATGCCAAATATTATGAAAAAAAATTATATTAATTTATTGAATTTAAATATAAATAACATTATGAATACTTATAATATAAAGGGATTTGTTATTTCACATATATATCAACTTAATTGGTTTAAAAATTATGACTTAGATATAATTGGAAATTATACTTTAAATCTTTTTAACAATATTAGTATTAATAATTTAGAAAACTTAGGAGTTAAAGAATTTACTCTTTCACCTGAATTAGATAGAGAGACTTTAACTAGTTTATCTAATTCAAATAAAAATACAGAACTTATCGTATATGGTAAAATACCAGTAATGAATACTAATTATTGTGTTTTAGGTAAAAGTAATAAATGTTATAAAGAATGTTCTAAAAGTTGCCAGGATTCAAGTAAAAAATTTTATTTAAAAGATAGATTAAATTTTAAATTTAGAGTGATTCCAGATAATATTGATACTGTATCCACCATCTATAACTCTAAAATAACTTCTATAATATGGAAAGATTTTAATGTAGAAAATCTACGAATTGATATTTTAGATGAAGATATAGATACTATTAATTTAATTGTTTCTAAGACTTTGAATAATGAACGTTTTGAGGGTAAAGATTATACGAATGCAAATTTGAATAAGGAGATTTAGATGTAATAAAAATATGCTACAAATTCCAAAAATGTAGCATATTTTTATAGCAATATTTTTATCTCTCATCTACTTCCTTCTCACCAACTTTATTTTCTTTAGAATTACTTTCTTTCTTTATTAAATCAATTTCAGATACCCTAACTGATTCTCTAAAGTCATTCTTCTTTTGTGTGCTATTTTCGGATACTGGGGAACTATCACTAATTTGCAGATTACTTTGCGAAGCATTCAATAATAGTGTTTTGTCTTTTTTGTTAAAAGAGAAAATATTACCTAATTTACTTTTAACATTTTTAAACCAAGCAATTATTTTATTGTCTTTTCTTGTCTCGGTTTCTTGCACAGAAATATCTTTATCTTCTACATTTCTTCTATCTTGAATACCTAAAACATATTCATATATTTCATTTTGAATATCTGTAATATCATTTTTTTCAATAATTCTTCTATCTTTAATATCTTGAATAAAATATTGAACTTTATAATACATTTGTTGTGCTTCAGCTGTTGTAGCAGCTTCTCCTGGTTGCAAGCCCTTATCATTATAATACACTTGCTTATAATACTCATCCATAAACCATCTTAATTCTTCATAATTTTTCCCATCTTTTGCCATTAATTGTTTCAAATTATCAGTATCATTTACCATTGCGTCAAGTATAACATTTTCTCCATATAAATCAACTAATCTTTCTATAACTCTAACACTAGACAAATAAGCTATTCCAACCTCTGGTCTACCTGTCGATTCATAAAACTTTTGTGTAAAATATTCTGTTGCTCCCTCATTTAATCCTTGTCCGCCAATTTCTATTACTAAACCGCCCATTTTTGTGAAACCTATTTTTTGAGTACGTCCCATTTTATCTTTGGTTGTTGTTGCAGCATGCACTAATTCATGTAAAATCGTCTTATATTTTGCATCTACATTTTGATTTGAATTTCTTCTTAAAGATACTTTTAACTCATCATCATGATATAATCCTGTCCACCTATCGTCATCAAAATCTATATATTCAAAGTCTTTAAAATTTTTTAATAAATTACTATACATTTGCTCTCTTAATTCTGGCGAAATGTCTTTATTTAAGTCTAGTATTTTCTTAAATGCTTTTACTTGTCCAAGTGCTTTTTTACTCTGTGCTTTTTGATACGAAAGGATTTGCTTTTGGTCTCTTTCTATAAATAGTAAATCATTATTTAATTCAAGTCTAACGTCTTCTCTATAATCGCTAGGTAAATCAATTTTATTCATTTCATTTAAGTTTTCCATAAATCCATCTAAAAAAACTCCACATTCATGAAACTCCTTAGAAAGTTCTTGCATATTAGAGGAATTTAATGTTAACATTCTTTCTTCCCCAAATATTTTAACTAAGCTTTCAAATATTTGCGCATTTTGACTTCCTTGCATTTTGGGTTCTGTATAACCATTAGTATATTGCATACTTCTTCTAATATTTTTTAGCTCATTTCCTATATATTCTATACGAGCTTTATCAAATCCATCACATTCAACAATATCTCCAAAATCGCCTTTATATTTTGTATGCACATCTTTCAGAGCTATCTTGGTAAATTGTTCCATTAACTCATCAAATATTAATGCTTCTGAACTACTTCTACTAAAAAACATTTCGCCAGATTTTGGGTTATAAACTAAATCCTTCTCTATTTCTAAAGTTTTTACTGAATTTACAGAGTCTAATATTCTATCTACCATACCGTCTGCATACTTATGCATACCTGGCACTAAATATAACGAATTCCTGTATTCATTTAAGGCTTTAATTAATTTTAATTGTGAATAAAATTTATTGTAATTATTATCAGCTAAAACTCTAAGCTCTTGTGCATTAATTATGCTTGAAAATTCTTCTTCAAAAAAAGGAAAATTCATATATATTTCTTTTATTGTATAATCATTTAAAGATTTTTTATTCATTTCAAACACACTTATCCCACCTACTTGTTATTGTAAATACAATATTTCTTTATATTGATTTTACTATAGTTGTATAAAAATAGCAAGGTTTAAACAAACTTTTGATACACTTCATTTTTATTCATATTTCTATCTTTAGCAATCTTTTTAATAATTTCTTTCTTTTCGAATCCCTGTTCTTCATAATACTTATAATGTTCTTCGAAAGTTAATTTAGATAAATCTTCTTTTTCCTTTTCTTTTTTAGTAATATTGCTACCTTCTACTAATATTACAAATTCTCCTCTAATTCTCTCTTCATTCTCTAATTCATTTATTAAATTTTCTAAAGTATTTCTATTAAAAGTTTCATGTATTTTTGTTATTTCTTTAGCTAAAACAATATTTCTATTTCCTAATATTTTTAACATACTACCTAAGGTTTTTATTAATTTATGAGGAGCTTCATAAAAAATTAAAGTATTTTTATTAAATTTTATATCCTCTAAAATTTCTTCTTTTTCTTTTACATTTACTGGTAAAAATCCTATAAATTGAAATTTTGTAGTGCTTAAACCTGAAGCAACTAATGCATTTACAAATGCACATGCTCCTGGTATTGGTATAATTTCTATATTTTCTTTTATAGCATCTTTTATTAAAACTTCTCCTGGATCTGAAATACCGTGGGGTTCCTGCATCACTTACTATTGCAATATTTTTTCCCTCTTTTACTTTTTTTATTAAACTTTCTGATTTCACATTTTCATTTTCTTTATAATAACTTATTAAAGGTTTAGAAATTTCAAAATAATTTAATAATTGCAACGTATGTCTCGTATCTTCTGCAGCTATTAAATCGACTTCTTTTAATACTTTTAAAGCTCTAAAAGTAATATCCTCTAAATTACCTATAGGTGTAGCCACTACATATATTTTTCCATAACCATCCATTTACTTTACCTCCAAACCATAAACTTCTCTTAACTCTTTTGTATAATCACCATTATTATCATAAACTATTAACGGTTTTGAAATTTTTAGAAAACTTTTTCCATTTTTAACTGCTTTTATTAAAAAAAGTACTGGTACACTTTTGGTATTTGATTGAACGTATTGCAATTCTTTAGGTTCTAAATTATATTTTCTCAAATTATATATAACATCAACTAATCTTTCACACCTATGCACCATATAAATTTCACCTTTATCTTTTAATAAAAATTTTGCTTTTTTACAAATATCTTCAATATTACAATAAATTTCATGTCTAGAAATTCTTTTTTCTTCATTCTCATTTTGTAATCCTGAATTATTTCTTTGATATGGCGGATTGCTTACGATAACATCTATTGAATTTGCCTCAATATACTTATCCACTTCTTTTAAATCTATATTTAATATCTCTATTTTATCTTCTAAATTATTTAACTTTACACTTCTTTTTGCCATATCTGCTATCTTTTCTTGTATCTCTATAGAATAAATTTTATTCACATTTATTTTAGCAGTTAATAATATTGAAATTATGCCTGTTCCAGTTCCAAAATCTACAACTTTTAAATCCTTCTTATTACTTTTAACATAATTAGACAACAAAACTGCATCAATTCCAAATTTAAAAAATTGATTATTTTGTATAATTTTTAAACCATTACATTGTAAATCATCTATAACTTCATTTTCATTTACATTTACGGATACCATATTTTTCCTCACTTATTCACAAATTATTATAACGTTTATTTACTTATCCACATATTATACACTAAAAGATATATTTTGTAAAATGGAGTGGTGGTAATGAGTAAAAAAAAGCCTGGCAAATTTAAATGTATCCAGCAAAATTTCTGTAAATCTTTAGTGGATATTAATTGTTTTTTAACTAATCTCTGTAAAACAAATAAAGGTGTAAAAATGTATAAATTATTAAAGAAAAAATAAAATGGTCAACATTTTTTTATTGACCATTTTAATAATCTAAACTATTACTATCTAAAAGAAAGTCATAAATGCTCATTAATATAATACCATTTTCGTAACGGGATTTTTTTACATTATTACCTACTATTATTATTTTTTTAAAAAAATCATTTACATTTATTAATGATTTTTGTTCTTGTATAACTTTTTCTTTTGTTTGCATTTCTAATGCTGACTGTATATATATTTTATTATTTCCCTTATTTGCCACAAAATCAATCTCTAATTGTTTTTTCGAATTGCCCTCGCGAATTTCAACAGAACCTACATCAACATTATAACCACGTTTTTTTAATTCTATATAAATAACATTTTCCATTGTATGTGATATTTCTTCACTTTGTCTAAAATCTAAAAAACAATTTCTGATTCCTATATCTGTAAAATAATATTTTTGAGGAGTTTCTATAAATCTCTTTCCCCTTACATCAAATCTCCTTGCTTTTTCTATAATAAATGCATCTTGCAAATATCCTAAATAATTATATATAGTTTTATCTGTCATAGAAGATGTTCTATCTCTTTCTTTAAAACTATTTGACAATTTTAATGGATTTGTAAGACATCCTATATCAGATGCTATTATTTGTACCAACATCTCTAATTCTTCTTTATTCTGAACTTTATTTCTATCAACAATATCATTAATATATACATTATCTTTTTGAGTTCTTAAATAATTTATCTTAGCATTATCAGTTTTGGCTAATACTGTTAGAGGTAATCCTCCATAAGTATAATATTCACTTAAAGCCTTTTCCTCAGAACCGTCATATATAGAATAAAACTCTGAAAATGATAAAGGATATATTCTTACTTCATCTCCTCTACCTCTAAATTCTGTTACAATATCTGACGATAAAAATTTAGAATTACTTCCAGTTACATAAATCTCTAAATTATTTATATGCATAAAACCAATTAAAACAGATTCAAAATCTTTAACTTCCTGTATTTCATCTAATAATATATAATATTTACTATTATCTTTAATTAAACTTCTTATATATTCATCCAATAAATCTGGATCTAAATATTTTTGATTTTTCTTCTCATCTAAACTTAATTGTATTATATGTCCTTCATCTATTCCTTTTTCTATAAGATAATTTCTAAATATTGTATTTAATAAATAGGATTTTCCACATCTTCTAATTCCTGTTATTACTTTTATAAGTTGATTATCTATTCTATCTATAAGTTCATTCAAATAATAATCTCTTTTTATTTCCAATTTCAAAACCTCCATTACGAATTTTTTCCATTTACGTAATTTTTTCGTAATGATTATAACATAAATTTTAATTTTAGTCAAATTACCATTACGAATTTTTATTACAATTTACAGTTTTAATAAAAGTACTTATATATTATATACAATTTAATTTTTTCTACTCTATTTGTTATAATAAAATATTCTTATTATTAATTATATTCTGAGTTATTACATATTTTTTTATTTTTAATATATACTATTATAAATACTGATTTAAGGAGGGAATTTATGAAAACACTATATTATATTTCACTTACATTAGTAATTATAGGTGCATTAAATTGGTTACTTATTGGATTATTCGATTTTGATTTAGTTGCCACTCTATTTGGTACTATGAGTTTACTTAGTAGAATTGTATATTCTTTAGTTGGAATTGCAGGATTGATTTCATTAGGACTTTATTCTACAATAAGTAAAGAATAAGAAAAAATTAATTTAACATTAAATGTAAGCAATTATTTAAAAATATATTAACTGCTTACATTTTTATTGTTTTCTAAAAAGTAACTTCTTCACCTTCTACAAATATCTTAATTCCATTAACCTCACTTAATGAACTTACAGTTTTTTGAATAGATTCTATTGTTTTTTGCTTATGGTTTTCATCTGTAAAATTCAAAAAGTCTTTAGTAAAATCAATTTCTAAAATTTCCCCTTTTAGCTCTACCTTATTTAAGATTGTACCTTCAGGAATTAATTTTTTGTAACCACTAGCTTCAGGCCCTAATATTAACATTTGTATTAGAGTTTCATAAGGATTTTCTAGTAATAACTTTGCATCAATCAAACGCCCTTCTTGAACTAATGTACCACCTTCATTTTCTGCAAAATATAATGCTACTATTGTTTTTCTTAAATCTTCATCTGAAATTTCTTGTTGTGGTGTGTAATCTTGTGAAATCTCATTTTCTGGATTAACTACTACAAATTGTTTTACAAATACAACTATTGCAACAATTAATATTACAGCTATTATTGAAAAAACTATTATTTTCTTTTTATTTAACATATATTTACCTCCCAAACATTTCCTTTTTTAATCATATTCGTACAAGTATAACATTAGAACCTTTTTAAAAAATTACCAATATAAAACCATTCGTTTCCCATTGACATTTTAATAATTTCATTATAAAATATATAATATTAACATAAAAGTTTTAAGAGATTTTTAGTTGCAAAATTCTTATATTTTACAGCTAAATTATGCCTCAAGAAAGGGATTAGATTAAATATGAATAATACGATACATATAGGTCTTGATGTTGGATCAACTACAGTAAAAAAAGTTATTATGAATGATAATTATGAGATAATAGATTCATCATATACGAGACACTTTTCAGATACTAAAAATACAGTATGTAATGTTTTAAATGAGATTATAGATAAATACCCAAATAACACATTTACATTCACTTTAACTGGTTCTGGTGCTATGTCTACAGCAAAATTTTTGGAATTACCTTTTATTCAAGAAGTTATTTCTTGCAAAAGAATTGTTGAACATGATATTCCTAAGACTGATGTTGTTATTGAACTTGGTGGTGAAGATGCCAAAATTATTTATTTTGATAATTTCGTAGAGCAAAGAATGAACGGAACTTGTGCTGGTGGTACTGGTGCATTTTTAGACCAAATGGCTAGCTTATTAAATACAGATACTCCTGGTCTTAATGAACTTGCAAAAGGCTATGAAACTATTTACCCTATAGCTTCAAGATGTGGTGTTTTTGCTAAAACTGATGTACAACCATTATTAAATGAAGGTGCAAGAAAAGAAGATATTGCTGCATCTATTTTCCAAGCAGTTGTTAACCAAACTATTAGTGGACTTGCTTGTGGTAGACCTATTAAAGGTAATGTTGCATTTCTTGGTGGTCCTTTAAATTACTTATCTGAACTTAGAAAAAGATTTATTGAAACTTTAAATTTAACACCTGAAGAAACTATAATACCAGAAAATGCTCACCTTTTAGTTGCTAAAGGTGCTGCTATAGATTCTTTTAATGCAAAACCTATAACAGTACAAGAATTAAAAGAAAAAATAGAAAATTTAAAAAATTCTAAAGATAATACCACAAAACCTATAGCTCCTTTATTTGAAAGTGAAAAAGATTATTTAGAATTCAAGAAAAGACATGAAAAGGATGCTATCCCTACAAAACCTTTAGAAAATTACGAAGGAGATTGTTTTATAGGAATTGATGCTGGTTCTACTACTACAAAATTAGTATTATTAGATAAAAACGGAGATTTGTTATACTCCCAATATGATAATAACAATGGGAATCCATTAAGTAGTGTTATTTCTATGTTGAAAACTTTATATGCTATTTTACCTGAAAAAGCAATTATTAGATATAGCGGTATAACAGGGTATGGCGAAAAATTAATTCAAACTGCTTTAAAAGTAGATTTAGGAGAAATTGAAACAATAGCCCACTATACAGCTGCTAAGAAATTTATGCCTAATGTAAATAGCATCGTAGACATTGGCGGTCAAGATATGAAATATATTCGCTTAAAAAATAATTATATTGATAATATAATGTTAAATGAGGCTTGTTCATCAGGTTGCGGTTCTTTTATAGAAACATTTGCTAAAAGTTTAAATATTTCTATTGAAAATTTTGTAAAAGAAGCTATTAAATCTAGAAACCCTGTAGATTTAGGTTCAAGATGTACAGTATTTATGAACTCTAAAATAAAACAAGCTCAAAAAGAGGGATATTCTGTTGGAGATATTTCTGCTGGATTATCTTACTCTGTAGTTAAAAATGCTATTCAAAAAGTTATGAAAATTAGGGATTATAAAACTCTAGGCGATAATATAGTAGTACAAGGTGGAACTTTCTATAATGATGCCGTATTAAGAGCATTTGAGCTTATTGTTGGAAAAAACGTTATAAGACCTAACATTGCAGGTCTTATGGGAGCTTATGGTGTTGGGATTTTAGCCAAAGAACAATATGAGGCAAATTTAGATATGGAATATAGATCTACTATTTCTAAATTAGAAGACATAGATAATTTAAAAATAGAAATTACTCATACTAGATGTAATGGATGTGAAAATCATTGTTTATTAACTATAAATAAATTCAATAATAACACTCGTTTCATATCTGGAAATAGATGTGAAAAAGGTGCAGGTAACGCTAATAGTGCAAATAAAGAATTGCCTAATTTATATAAGTACAAATATGATAGATTATTCAATTATGAACCTTTAGCAGAAGATAAAGCAACTAGAGGTACTATTGGTATACCTAGAGTTCTAAATATGTATGAAGATTATCCATTTTGGTTTACTTTCCTTACAAACTTAGGATTTAGAGTTATTTTGTCTGATAAAAGTACACGTACTACATATGAAAAAGGTATGGAATCTATGCCTTCTGAATCAGTATGTTACCCTGCTAAATTAGCACATGGACATATTATGAATTTATTAGAAAAAGGAATTACAACTATATTCTACCCTTGTATTCCATATTCAAGAAAAGAATTCAAAGGTGCAGAAAATCACTATAACTGCCCTATTGTAATTTCTTATTCAGAAGTTTTAAAAAATAATATTGAAGAATTAAAGAATATAGAGTTTTTAAATCCATTCTTACCTTTAATTCCTAAAAAATTAGTTAAAGTTATTCTAGAATTGGACGAATTTAAGAGATTTAATTTTACTAAAAGAGAATTATCAATAGCTGCAGAAAAAGCAGAAGTTGAATATATGCATTATAGAGCAGATGTACATAACAAAGGTATTGAAACTATAGAATACCTAAAAAAGAATAATTTAAAAGGTATTGTTTTAGCAGGTAGACCTTACCACTTAGACCCAGAAATTAATCATGGTATAGATACTTTAATTACAAGTTTAGGCCTTGCAGTTTTGACAGAAGATAGTATTTCACATTTAGAAGAAGTAAAAAGACCTATTAGAGTTGTTGACCAATGGATGTTTCATGCAAGACTTTACGCTGCTGCTAATATTGTAGGACAAAGCGATAATCTTGAAATGATACAACTCAACTCATTTGGTTGTGGTGTTGATGCTGTAACTACAGACCAAGTAGAAGAAATTTTAACAAGTTATGATAAAATGTATACTTTAATAAAAATAGATGAAGTAAATAACTTAGGAGCAGTAAGAATCCGTATTCGTTCTTTACTTGCTAGCATGAACAAAAGGCTTAAAGATAAAGAAGATATAGAAAAAGTAAATACTGGAAATTACGAAGTTAATAAAATCCCATTTACTAAGGAAATGAAATCTACATATACAATATTAATGCCACAGATGGCCCCAATACATTTTGAATTGGTTGAGACCGCTGTAAAAAGCCAAGGATATAATATAGAATTGTTGAGAGAATGTACGCCAAAAACTGTGGAAACTGGCTTAAAATATGTAAATAATGATGCTTGTTATCCATCTATATTAGTTACAGGGCAAATGATAGAGGCTTTAGAAAGTGGAAAATATGATGTTAATAAAACTGCATTAATAATGTCTCAAACTGGCGGTGGATGTAGAGCTACAAATTACATAGGATTTATTAGAAAAGCTTTAAAAGATGCAGGATTTTCACAAGTACCAGTAATATCTTTCAATGTTGTAGGATTGGAAAAAGCTACAGGATTTAAAATAACAATTCCACTTATGGAAAGATTATTAAAAGCTGTTATTCTAGCAGATTTACTTCAAAAAGTTCTTACTAAAAACAGAGCTTATGAAGTAAACAAAGGAGAAACAGAAAAATTATTTAATGAATGGATTGAAAAATCTAAAAAATTAGTTTATAAATCTTCAACAAAAGAATTTAAACAAGCTATATATAATATTGTAGATGATTTTGAAAAAATTGAATTAGATACTACTATACAAAAACCAAAAGTAGGTATAGTTGGAGAAGTATTAATTAAATACCATCCTTTTGGCAACAATTTCATAGCAAATGTACTAGAGAATGAAGGTGCAGAAGTTATTTTACCAGACTTTATGGGATTTGTTAAATTTATGGCAACACATAAAATAACTTTCAATAAACTTTTAGAAATCGGTGGTTCTAAAGCTAAAATTTTTAAAGCAGCTATAAAACTCATAGACATACTAGAAAAAGATTTAAGAATAGCGCTTGCTTCTTCAAAAAAAGGTTATTTACCACCTTGCGACATTTGGCATCTTGAAGAAAAAGTAAAAGATGTTTTATCTATAGGAAATCAAACTGGAGAAGGTTGGTTCTTAACAGCAGAAATGATTGAATATATAGAGAATGGAATACCAAACATAGTATGTGTTCAACCTTTCGCTTGCTTACCAAATCACGTAGTTGGTAAAGGTGTTATAAAAACTATAAGAAGTATGTTCCCAGAAGCAAATATATCACCTATAGATTACGACCCAGGAGCTAGCGAAGCAAATCAAACTAATAGAATTAAGTTAATGATGACAGTTGCTAAAGATAATTTAAAACGTAAGGAAAAAGAATTAGCAGCTATTAGAAAAGAAAATGAAGAAAATACAGATAAAGAAACTAAACAAGCACAATACAACAATTAATTTAATATAATACATTATTAATTATTATTTTTGTAAATATAAGGGGGAGTCTTAAGTGCAATTTGAAAAAATTAATGAAGATAAAATACGAATTATATTTAATCTTGATGACTTAAAAGATAAAAATGTTGATTATCACGATTTTATGGCTAATTCAATAGCTACACAAAAAGTTTTCCTTGATATGCTCAACCAAGCAGAAAAGGAAATTGGATTTATAACAACTAATTATCAACTAATAATAGAGGCCTTAGCTTCATCTGACGGTTCTTTTATACTTACTGTTACTAGAAGCAAAGAAGATAGAGAAAAAACTATAAAAAAATTAAAAGCTAAACCAAAATTAATGTCACTTAATGAACCCTTACCAACATTAATTTATAAGTTCAATAACTTTGATAACTTTTACGATTTATGCAATTTTATACAAGAAGAGAACTTGAGTAAAATTCAAAAAACTTTTACTAAAGCAATTTTATATAATTATAATGATAATATATATCTTCTATTAAAAACTAGCCCTAAGGCTAATATAAAAGAAGTTAAGTGCATTATTTCTTTAGTTAATGAGTTTAATGCAAATCTTGTTCAAACTTCTGAGTTGTTTCAATATAAGTTATATGAGTTTGGCAAGGTTTTTTTAAAAAATAATTGTTTTTTGAAGATAAGAAATAAATAAAAAATCTTAAAAACTTAGTTATAGTAAATTTTCACTTACGCGAATTTTTCCATAACTAAGTTTTTGGTTTTCTAATTTTTTTAATATTTCTTTAATCTTCTAATAAAAAATCTATTACATTTTTCACTTTTATGCCATTATAATCTTTATTTACATTTATATCCATCGTTAAAATAGTTTTCTCATAATTATCTTGAATACTCTCTAAGCTTCTTAATTCTCTTTCTCTAACAGATTCTTCTTTTATACTTTGAGCGACTTGATAATATTTTATTTCATTAGGATTTTCAGCAATAAAATCAACTTCATAATCAAGAGTTTTTCCAATATTAACTTTATATCCTTTTCTTAATAATTCTAAATAAACAACATTTTCTAATAAATGACCCTCGTCAACATTTCTAAAACCTATGATTACATTTCTTAAACCAGTATCTGCTATATAATATTTTCCCAAAGTTTTTAATAAAGCTTTACTCCTTATATCACTTCTGTCGGCTTTATATACTATAAAAGCATTCTCAAGCATTTTTAAATAATTATCAATAGTTGAATGATTTGATTTTTCAACTATTTTATTACTATTTAAATAATCACTTATTTTATTTGCCGATATACTACTTCCAATATTAGATGATACATATTTAACAATATTTTCTAATAACGATATATCTTTAATGTTATTTCTTTCTATTATATCTTTTTTTACTATCGTATTATATATATCATTTAAGTAAGCCAATACTAAATTATTTTTATCTTTTATTTGTGTTATTGCAGGTAATCCACCATATTTTAAATATTCATAAAATTTTAGTTCAATATTGCTAGTATCATAATTATTAAATTTTAAATATTCTTTAAAAGATAATGGATACATTTTTATTTCTATATATCTACCAGACAATAAAGTAGCAAGTTCACTAGATAAAAGATACGCATTAGAGCCTGTTATATATATATCTACATTAAAATCTATATTTAAAGAATTTATGGCTTTTTCCCACTCATTAACATTTTGAACTTCATCTAATAATATATATGTTTTTTCTTTTGAAAGCTTATTTTTTATATATTCGTATAAATCTTTATAATTCTTAATATAATCATACATTGCAGATTCAAAATTTATATGTATAATTCTTTCTTCACTAATATTATTATTTAAAAGATAGTCTTTATACATCAAAAGTAGAGTAGATTTTCCACTCCTTCTAACACCTGTTATAACTTTTATAAATTCAGTATCCTTTGCGTCTATCAATATATTTAAATAATTTTCTCTTATAACCATTTTTTTCATCTCCTAAATATATAATAACATTTTTATATAAATAAGTCAAGGAATTTTGCAAGTGTACCTGCAAAATTCCTTATATTTATGCACTTTTGTAAATACGTCTTAATCTTACTCTATATTAGTATTTGTATATCACATATAACTTCACTTTCTCTAGTTACTTGCAATTTCATCTAACACTTTTTCAAATTCTTTTTGAATCTTTTCTAATTCTTCTTGACTCGTGGCTTCAAATCTCATTGTTACTTTGGGAGATGTATTTGAGGCTCTTATTAATCCCCAACCATTTTCAAAAATTACTCTTGCTCCGTCTACATCTACTACATTATAACCTAGCATTTTAAATGCATTTACTGCTTTTTCAATCATATCAAATTTTTTGTCGTCTCCTACATTTTTTGTGATTTCTGGTGTTGTTACGTAATTTTTTGTATCTTTTAACATATCTGACACTTTCATATCTGTATTTGATAACATTCTTAAAAATCTTGCTGCTGCATATAATGCATCATCGAATCCATAATACTCATCTCTAAAAAATATATGTCCAGACATTTCTCCTGAGAATAGTACATTATTCTCTTTCATTTTTGCTTTTATATATGGATTCCCTGTCCTTACAAATTCTGGTTTAGCTCCTATTTTTTCTAATTCATCCCATAATTTTTGAGAACATTTTACTTCTACTAAGGCATTCGCATTTGGATTATTTTTTATAACTTCTCTCCACATTATAAGCATATACATATCTCCAAATATCATATTTCCTTTATCATCTACTACACCTATTCTATCGCCATCTCCATCAAATCCAAATCCTACATCTGCGCCTGTTTCCTTTACTTTATTTGCTAAATCTATCATATTTTTTTCAACACTTGGGTCTGGATGATGATTAGGAAATGTTGGATCTATATTGCAATATAATGGAATAACTTCTACTCCTAATTTTTCAATTGTTTCTACAGAAACTATTGAAGCTGTTGCATTGGCACAGTCTACAACGGCTTTTATTTTTCTGTTTCCTAATTTTACTCTTTTTGTTATCTCTTCTATATATGCCTCTTTTATTGAAATATCTTCTTTACTTCCATTACCTGCTATAAATTTTCCTTTTACCATATAATCATATATTTCTAAAATTCTATCGCCATATATACTTTCATTTTCTTCTTCTACACACATTTTAAATCCATTATATTCTTTAGGATTATGACTTGCTGTAACTTGAATTGCAGGTCCTATTTTTAATAATTTTCTTGAGTAGTACACCATAGGTGTTGTTACTAATCCTATATTATATACTTTTACTCCTGTTGATATTAAACCTTTTTCTAATCCTCTTACTAAATAATCTGCAGACTCTCTACAATCATGACCAACTATTACTTCTTTTTCTCCTCTATCTTGAATATATGAGCCAAAAGTTTTACCCAAAATCTCTGCAAATTCTTCAGTTAACTCTTCACCTGCAATTCCTCTTATATCATAACTTCTAAAAACATTTTTATTTACTTCCATAATTTAATTCCTTTCAAAAAAATTTTATTAATTTCTACTCTTTAAATATTTATATATTATTTTTTCCAATAATCATTATATAATTTTCTTGCAGTTTCTGGGCTATCTACGCCATCTTTATTTTTTACTGGTGCGAATTCATCTTCTCTTTTTACTCTTAATAATAACATATTGTCTAATCCTTCAAAAGCATCAAACATAAAACTTTCAAATTTATATGCATTTGGTTTAGTTGCAATAGCTTCATTTCCATTTTCATCTATATAATTTGCTTTCTTATGTGCTATATGGTATGGCAATTTATGTGTACTTATTCTTTCCAAAACTTTTATATCAAATAAATTACATAAAATATTAGATTCTCCATACAAAAATTCTCCATTTTCATCTATAGCAGCTGCCATTTCAGGAGTTATTTCTGAATATTCTATTATTCCTATTTTATCATTCTTCTTACAATATACCCCAACTTTTTCTTCTGCATATGCTTTCACTACAGATTTACCAGCAGACTCTTTATTATTTGCAATTGTTATTCCTATAAATACTGGATCAACTAATTTTGCTAATACATTATCTACACCGCTTATAAAAATCATTTTTATATTTTTGTTTTTCATATCTTCATACATATGATTTTTATACAATGCTTCAAACACTCCACCATGTCCATCTGCGGCTTCTTTTATTTTTCCTTTTTCAGAAAGTAATATTTTACCATCTTCTGAAATCATTGGAAGTTCACCTTGTTTAAAAAATTTTATATTTTCTTTTCCATAATTAAAATAGTTTTTTTCTTCAAAAAATTTTTGAGTATCATTATCATTTTCTCTACTTGTCATTATATACCAAGGTACACTTACACCATATTGCTCTTTTGCTCTCTTTAAATTATCACATAATAATTCAAAAATACATTCATGCGATTTTAATCCTAAATCGTATGTTCCTTTTGGTCCATCATGTCCTAATCTTGTACCTTGCCCTCCAGCCATAGTTACTACAGCTAATTGGTTTTTCTCTATAATTTCTTCCCCAATTTTTTTATATTTTTCTATCTCCTCATCTTTTAATTTACTCTCATCTATATGCTCCATTGGTTCTATTTTTTGATTGCTAAAATCAACTGCTGTTTTAGTTAAATCATATAAATCTTTCACTAATTGAAAATCTATATTTTCAATTTGTTCTAACAATGCTTTTTGTTCTTCTTTTGATAATTCATCATAAAATTTTAGTAAATGCTCTTGATTATACTTTTTTAATATGCTCTCCGCATCTTCTCTATTTAACACTCAAATCGACCTCCATAAATTTTATATATTACATTTTCGTATATATAATATAATATAAATTTAGAAAAGTCAAGACTTGAAAAAAGCTTTAAAGAGACTGTTCTAATTAGAGCAGCCTCTTTTTTTTACATTTATTTATTATATATTACTAACCTTCCTATAATCTTGAAATACAGTATCTATCTCAACCTCTCCAGAAGTATTTAATAATAAATCGTGCTTATCTAAAATTTCTTTTACACTCAATACTTCTTTTACAGGATAACAATTATTTATGGTTACATTTATTTTATCTCTTAATCCTTTTGCATTAAGATTTTGTATTAATCTATTAATACCAATATTAATATTTTCTATATATTCTTTACTTCCACTAACTATAATATTAATATCTCTATCTTCTACTTTTATTCTATCCACAATTTTTGAATATTTTATTAATTCAAAATCGTTCCAATCTATTTTCAACATCTCTTTTTTTATGTACTCTTCTATATTTATTCCTCTTATTACTTTTTTTATGTTTTCTTCTATACTATTTTCTATAAATGTTTCTATTTGCACGTTCTTTCTTACTTTTTCTGTTATGTATGGTAGTAATAATGTTGATAAATGAAATTCACTAATATAAAAGCTACATGTTCTTTTTAAACTAATTTTTTCTAATCTCATAATTACCTCCAATTTTTATAATGCAATTTTATCATTGAAACCTTAGAATGTCAAACGTTTTCGTGTACAAAATTATTACATTATTTTACATTTTGTTACTTTTTTAATATATATTTTTTATAAAAGTATTAAAAATACTAATTTTTAGTTAAATTTTACAATTCTCAATTAAGTACTTTAAGATGTTTTATACTGTGAATTGTAATTTTAAATATAAATTTTTGTAATTTTTTCCGTTTTTATAAATTTTTTTTATTTATGTATATTTTTTTAATTTTAGTCAATAATTTTTATTAATAAATATTAACAATTTTTTTGGAGGTTTTTATGAATAATTTTAAAAAAGGTATTATTTTAATAATTTTATTATTTATTTATGTTTTAATTTCAACTATTAATTATGTACAAGCTGTTAGTAATAATATAAGTAATGAAGTATTTAGACTACATGTTATTGCAAATAGCGATAGTGAGGAGGACCAAAATTTAAAATATAAGGTTAGAGACGCTGTTTTAGAGTATGTTGAAAATATTTCAAGTTCTGCAAATTCTAAGGAAGATATTATTAATATTGTTATCCAAAATAGTAACAAGATAAAAGAAATTGCAGGAAGCACTATAAAAAATGAAGGTTTTGATTATGATGTTACTATAAATATCGGTAATTTTAGTTTCCCTACTAAAGAATATGGAGATATTTCTTTACCTAGCGGTTTTTATGATGCCTTAAGAATTGAAATTGGTAATGCCTCTGGAAAAAATTGGTGGTGCGTTATGTTTCCTCCTCTTTGCTTTGTAGATATTACAACAGGTGTTGTTCCTGAAGAGTCAAAAGAAACTCTTGAAGAAAATTTAGAAACTGAGGAATATGCTATTGTTTCTGAAGATAATTCTGTTATGAAATTTAAATTTAAACTTATTGAGGTATTTGAAAATATAAATATTGCTTTAGGAAATAATAAGTAATTATAGAAAAACCTATTCCCTTTGTAGGAATAGGTTTAATTTTTACTTTCTACAACTACCATTGCCACAGCATATTCTTTTATATGAGACAAACTTATATCTATATGTATTATTTTTTCTTCTAATTCTTTAGATATATTTTTAAATATTACTTCTGGCTTTCCATTTTCATTATTTAGTATTTCTGCATTTTGCCAGGAGATTTCATATTTATCTTTTAATAAACTACTTATTGCTTTAAATATTGCTTCTTTTGCGGCAAATCTTGCCGCAAAATGTTGGTATTTAACTCGCCCTCTACTTTCACAATATTCTATTTCTTTTCTAGTATAAATTTTATTTAAAAATATATTTTCTGTTTCATTGCTATGTTCTTTTATCGCCTTTTCAATTCTTTCTACTTCTATAATATCCGTTCCACAATATATACTCATATAATCACACTCTTATTATAATATTTCCAAATTTGCAAATTTTGCCATTAGACGTTTTTTACCACTTTTTTCGAAGTCTATATCTAGTTTTAAATCATTTCCTTCTGGTTCTGCTTTTGTTATTACACCTTCACCGAATTTTTTATGGTATACATTTTGTCCTGCTTTATAAATTGATACATCTACTTCCGATGTTTTTTTACTATTTAATAATTCGCTAGCTGATTTAAATGATGGCATAGCTGCAATTCCTATTTTTACTCCTTCTGTTATACCTATGCTCTTCTTTGTACCATAATCCATATTAGTAGATTTATATTCCCATTTATAATTTGTACCTTTAAATTCAGTTTCTTCTTTCTTTTTAAACATTTCTTCTTTTCCTACTAATAAATCTTCTGGAATTTCTTCAACAAATCTTGATACAGGATTATAACTTGTTGAACCAAATACGGTTCTTTGTTTTGCACAAGTTAAGTATAATTGTTCTCTAGCTCTTGTTATACCAACATAACATAAACGTCTTTCTTCTTCTAATTCTTGTGGTTCTCCTATAGATTTATACCCAGGGAAAATACCTTCTTCCATTCCCACTAAAAATACTACTGGAAATTCCAACCCTTTTGCACTATGTAATGTCATTAAAGTTACTGATTCTTCTTGCTCGTCCATTCCATCTATATCACTTGATAATGTTATACTTTCTAAGAAATCTTGTAATGAATTATCAGCATTCTCTTCTTCAAATTCTACTACTACATTTAAAAATTCTTCTAAGTTTGCAATTCTATTTTCCGCTTCTTTTGTATCTTCTAATTCTAAAGCTTTCATATAGCCTGTATCTTTTAAAACTTTAGTAACAAAATCAGATAAGTCCATTTCGTCTTTTACTCTACTTAAATTTTCAATTACATCTACAAATTCTCGAGTATTGTTATAAACTCTATTTAATCCATAATCTGCTGCGTTTTTAATTATTTCATACATACTTATTCCATTTTTTGCTGAAATTTTTGCAATTTCATCTAAACTGGTTTTACCAACGCCTCTTTTAGGTTCGTTTATAATTCTTTGTAAACTTACATTATGTGAGTTATTTTCTATTAACCTTAAGTATGAGGTTATATCTTTTATTTCTTTTCTTTCATAGAATTTTAATCCACCTACGATTTTATATGGAATATTTTCTCTTCTTAGTATATCTTCTATTGCTCTTGATTGTGTATTCATTCTATATAATATAGCAAATGCTGTATTTTTATAATATTCTTCTCTTTTTAATTCTTTTATTTTCTTAACAATAAAATATGCTTCATCATATTCAGTATCTGCTCTAAAGAAATTTACTTTTTGACCTTCGTCATTTTTAGTCCATAATTTTTTTTCGTATTTTTTTGTATTATTTTTTATAACTTCATTTGCTACTTTTAAAATATTTCCTGTACATCTATAATTTTGCTCCAATTTAATTATTTTTGTACCTGGAAAGTCTCTTTCAAAGTTTAAAATATTTTGTATATCAGCACCTCTAAATGAATATATACCTTGGTCATTATCTCCAACAACAGTTATATTACCATATTTACTTGATAATAGCGTTATTAATGTAAATTGAGATTTATTTGTATCTTGGTACTCATCTACTAATACATATTTAAATTTATCTGAATAGTATTCTAATATATCTGGATTTTCTAATAATATTTTAATTGTAAAATTTATAATATCATCAAAATCTAAAGCATTATTTTCTTTTAATTTTTTTTGATATAAAGTATAAATTTCTGCTATTTTTCCTCTTCTAACATCTCCTGAATATTTAGTCTCATACGCTTTAGGCTCTAGCATATCGTTTTTAGCATTGCTTATTTCGTATTGCACACTTTTATCTGTAAATAATTTATCGTCTATATTTAATTCTTTTAAACATTCTTTTATAATGTGCTTTTGGTCTGTCATATCGAAAATAGAAAAGCTTTTTTCAAAACCTAATCTATCTATATGTTGTCTTAAAATTCTAACACATATTGAGTGGAATGTACCTGCCCATACATCTTTTACGACATCTCCAACTAATGCTTCTATTCTTTCCTTCATCTCATTGGCTGCTTTATTTGTAAATGTTATTGCTAATATATTCCAGGGTTTAACATTTCTTTCTTTTAATAAATATGCTATTTTATACGTTAATACTTTTGTTTTACCACTTCCTGCGCCTGCTATTATTAATGAAGGTCCTTCTGTATTTATTACAGCTTCATATTGTTTATCATTTAATTCTTTTAATTTTTCTTGCATAATTATTTCCTTTCTCATATTATTGTTTCAAAGATTTATTCCTTCTAATAATACTTAATTACCATTTGAAATTACAAATAAATTATAACACATTTATTTGTAATTTCAAATGGTCTAGCTTAAATTTTAGTAATACTAAGGTAATTACTTAGGTTCTAATCTTAAAAAAGCCTGATATATAGCTATTTGCAAGTCAATACCAGGAGTGTGTGACCCTAGCTATGTTTTAACTAAAAATAGCTATATATCACGATTTTATAAGATAATTAATAAACTATAACTTCTTCATTTATCACTTTTTTAAAATTGTGTTGATATTATTCCTATTTATATCCTTACTAAAATTGATATGCAATTATTAACTTTTTATACACTTACTTAAGATTTTTAAAAATCATCATTTAATAGAAAGTTAATTAAATTAATATGTTTAATACCATTGTATTCATATTTTAATTTATCTAAAGAAATAACATATTTAGGATAATTATCTTTAATTTCGTTAAATGCTCCAAACTCTCTATTTTTAGTTTCTTCATTTGGAATACTAAATGCTACTTGTATATAAATTTTTTTATCCGGCTTTGTTGCTACAAAATCTATTTCTCCTTTTTTAGTTTTACCTGTATAGACATCATATCCCTTTATTATTAGTTCATTATAAACTATGTTTTCAATCGCATAACTTTTATCTACTTCTGTCTTATTATTTTTTATTTGTGCTATTCCTAAATCCGTAACATAATATTTATTTAAAGTTTTTAATACTGCTTTTCCATGTACATCATATCGAAAAACTTTTCTAATTAATAATGCTTTGCATAATGCATCTAAATATGAGTATATTGTTAATGTTGATACATCGCGTCCCTCATTCTTAAGAAAATTTATAATATTTTCTGCTGAAAATTCTCTTCCAATTGTATCAATAATATATTGTAAAATTAAATTAAATAAAGCCGTATCTCTAATTTTTAATCTTTCTACTACATCTCTTAATATAATTGAATCAAATACGCCATATAAATAATTTTTAATAGCATTTTCATTTTTAAATTCAAATCTATTAGGCAAACTTCCCCATTTCATAAAATTTTCAAAAATTTCTTCGTTTGAATCTTTAACCTCTAATAATTCAAGAACTTCTTTATATGATAATGGATTTATTTTAAAACTTACATATCTTCCTGATAATACGGTTGATAATTCTTCTGATAAAAGTCTACTATTTGAACCTGTAATAAATATACTTACATTTTGGGAAGCTCTTAGAGAATTTATTACTTTTTCAAAATTTTCTACATTCTGTATTTCATCAAAAAACAAGTAATATTTAGAATCATCTGTTATTTTTTCCTTGATGTATTTATTTAGTATTTTATAGTCAGTTAACTCTTCAAATTCTATATATTCAAAATTTATATATATAATGTGCTCTTTATCTACATCTTTATCTTTTATCTCTTCTATTATTTGTTCTAATATAACAGATTTTCCACCTCTACGTATTCCTACTAATATTTTAATTAAGTTACTATCATAAAAATCTCTAATTTTCTTTAAATATAATTCTCTTTTTAACATTTTATCACCCATATTAATTATATTCCTTATAATTATTCTTGTCAAGTTATTTTTATATACAAAAATAGCTTGACGAGATTTTATTTTATTTTTATATATAAAAATAATAAAATATATTTTCATTATCTTGACTTTTTTAGAATTGTGTTGATATTATTCCTATTAAAAACCCTAATATATTTCCTAAATATGATATTCTCCCTTTATATATTTTGTGAGATTCTGGTATTAATTCTCCAGCAGATATGTATAACATTGCACCTGCTGCAAAACCTAAGCATATACTTATTAATTCTTCTGATATTGTCCCTATAATTATTCCAAAAAAAGCACCTACTCCAGTTGTTAAGCCTGATAGAAATGTATATAAAATTACTTTATATGTTTTCATACCTCCATTTTTCATAGGAACAGCCATTGATATACCTTCTGGTACATCGTGTAACGCAATTGCCACTGCTAAAGTTAATCCTAGCTTTGTTGAAGCACTAAAACCAGAACCTATTGCAAGTCCTTCTGGGAAATTATGAATAGCAAGACCTATTCCAACTATAATACCAGTTTTTATTAGCGAATTCATTTTAAATACGTTTTTCTTGCTATATTTATAATTTACTAGATTATCACAGAAAATCATAATAAATACACCTATAATAATTCCTATAATAACAGTAAGCATATTTGAAACTTCCATTGCTTCTGGTATAAGTTCAAAACATACTACAGCCACCATTAAACCTGCTGCAAATTCCAATATAAAACTTAAAAATTTATTAGATTTAGTCTTTATTGTAGCACCTATAATTCCACCTAAGGTCGTGCCTAATGTACCAAAGATTAAACCTAATATTGTTGTATTAAGAATTGTATCCACAATTATATAATCTCCTTATTTATGTCTTTAATTAAATTGATATGCAATTATTAACTTTTTATACACTTCTTTAAGATTTTTTTAATATTAATAAAAATTAACTCCATATATTGGAGTTAATCTTTATCTAAAAAAACGTTTTATTTCTATTTCTGCATTTTCTACAGAATCTGAACCATGGATTAAATTCATAGTAGTACTATTAGCATAATTTCCTCTAATTGTACCTGGTTCTGCTTCTAACCATTTAGTTGCACCCATTAACTTTCTCATTCCTTTTACAACTTCTTCTCCTTCTACTATCATACCTAATACAGGACCAGAAGTCATATATTCAACAATTTCTGGGAAGAAAGGTTTTTCTATTAAATGTGCATAATGTTCTTTTAATATTTCTTCGTTTAATTTAAACATTTTCATATCTGTAATACAAAAACCTTTTTTTTCAATCATACTAATAATTTCTCCAATTAACCCCCTTTTTATTGCATCTGGTTTTAACATAATATAAGTTTTTTCCATAATTTAAACATTCCTTTCTACATTTATATTTATATTTATTTTTATTCTTCACCTTTTAATCTTTCTGCTCTATCCGTTGCTATTAAATTTTCTATCATTTCATCTAAATTTCCATTTAGAAAATCTTCCATTTGATATATACTTAACCCGATTCTATGGTCTGTTATTCTTCCTTGTGGGTAATTATATGTTCTTATTTTTTCGCTTCTGTCCCCTGAACCTACTTGACTTTTTCTTGCATTTGCTATTTCACTGTCTTGTTTTTGTTTTTCTATATCATATATTTTAGTTCTTAACATTCTCATTGCATTTTCTTTATTTTGAAATTGTGAACGCTCTGTTTGGCATTCTACCACAATTCCTGTAGGCTCGTGGATTAATCTTACTGCCGAAGATGTTTTATTTATATGTTGGCCACCTGCACCTGATGCTCTAAAAACTTCCATTTTTATATCAGATTCATTCAATTCTATTTCTACATCTTCAACTACAGGTAATACTGCTACAGTTACTGTAGAAGTATGAATTCTTCCACTTGACTCTGTATCTGGGACTCTTTGTACCCTGTGTACACCACTTTCGAATTTAAGCTTACTATACACACCTTTTCCACTTACCATAAATGATATTTCTTTATATCCACCAAGTCCTGTTTCATTTGAATTTAATACCTCAAGTTTCCAACGTTTTCTCTCTGCATACATTGAATACATTCTAAATAATGTTCCAGCAAATAACGCCGCTTCCTCTCCACCTGCTCCCGCACGTATTTCGCAGATTATGTTTTTATCATCATTTGGATCTTTTGGAATTAATAAAAATTTTAATTCTTCCTCCAATTTAGGTAATTTTTCTTTAGACTCTTCATAATCCAATTGGGCTAGTTCTTTTAATTCTGGATCATCTAACATTTGTTTTGCTTCTTCTAATTGATTTTTTACTTTTTTATATTCCCTATATTTTTCTACAATTTCTTGAATTTCTGCATGTTCTTTCATACATTTTTGCCATTCTGTTTGGTTAGAAATAATATCTGGATCACTTATCTTTTTGGTTAAGTCTTCGTATTTTTTTTCTACCGCTTCTAGTTTTTGAAACATAATTCTCTCCTTTAAAATTTTTTACTAAATTATTATACTACAAATTTTAAAAAATTACTATATTTTTTGAGAATTTTAGTAAAAATTAGTTACAATTCAGTAGAGAAACATATATTTTTAGCAAAATCGTGATATATAGCTATTTGCGAGTCAAGACCCGGATTGTGTTACCCTAGCTATGTTTTGACTAAAAATAGCTATATATCACGATTTTATAAAATAGTTACTGAATTGTAACAAAATTATTTTACTCCTCTTTCCTTTAAAGTTACTGTTACATTAGTCTCCTTATTATTCCTCAAAATAGTTAAATTAACTACATCTTCCGGTTTCTTAGTATATATATAACTTCTTAATGTTGTTATTTTATTCACATCTATTCCATCTATTTTTAATAACACATCCCCTGCTTTTACAGAAGCTTTATATAAAGGTCCATCGGTAACTACTTTTGCAATATATATTCCACCTTTTTCTCCATTGAAATTAATATCTGCATCTAAATATGGTATTACTTCTCTATCAAAACCATACATTCCTAAAGTTGCTTCTTTAAACTCTCCAGTTTGTACAAAGCTTTCTATAATTGGCTTTATTAAATTTATTGGCACTGCAAAACCAATTCCTTCTGCTGATGTTATTTTTATAGTATTTATTGCAACCACTTTTCCATATATATCTATTAATGGTCCACCGCTATTTCCTGGATTTATAGTAGCATCTGTTTGTATTAAATCTTCTAAATATGAGACTTCTTCTCCCTCTTCTATCTTTATAGTTCTATTAACTGCACTTATTATACCCTGGGTAACTGTTCTTTGGAATTCAAAACCTATTGGATTTCCTATTGCAAAAACACTTTGCCCTATTTTTAGATTATCAGAATCTGACAATTCTGCAAATGGTAAGTTAATCATTTCGATTTTAAGTATACTTAAATCTAAATCACTGTCTGCCCAAACAACAGTACCTTCATAATTTGCTCCGCTTGCTAATGTAACATAACATTTACTTAGTTTATCCCCTGTAACATGCCAATTGCTCAAAATATATCCATTTGGAGAAACAATAACTCCTGAACCTAGATTTAAATCTTCCGCACTATTTAATGTAAAAACACTATTTCCTATGTTTTTTATTCTTGAAATTCCTACAACTGTATCTGTTACATTCTCTAAAATTTTAATTGTATTATCTTCAACGATTTTATAATATTCTGACAAGTTATCCACATTTTCTACACTATTTCCACCACTACTATTCTGCGTTGATACTGTATTTACAGTATATGTACCAAACTTATGATTACCATTCGTCTCTATTCTTATATACATATCATATAAAAAAACACTAACTATAGCTGTTAATGCAACAATTCCTATTGTTATAAATATTCTTTTAATATCTCTTTCTTTTTTTATAAATCTTGCCAATACATTTCCCCCACTTTTTCATTTTAATTTAATTATATTCTTTCCAAATTTTTATATTTTAAACAAAATATTTATGATAAAATATGTTACAGCTACACCACTTTTTTATCTTTTTCCACATTTTTATTGAAAATTCTCCTGTTTAGTGATATAATATTGAAGTATGATAAATACATAAATAAATAAGGAGATTTTAAAATGGAAACAAAATTCTATAACTTAAGTAACCCACAGAAAGCAATTTGGCTAACAGAAGAATACTACAAAAATACTAGTATTAATAATGTTGGCGGTACACTTACTATGGAAGAAGTAATAAACAAGGATTTATTAGAAAAAGCAATTTCATTATTTATATCTTCAAATGGCTCTCTAAGATTTAAATTAGATCTATCTCAGAAAGAGCCTTTGCAATATATTGCGCCAATTACTCATTACGATATTAAGTATATTGAAATTAATGATGAAAATGAGTTGAAAGACATTTCGGATGCCTTTTTGAAGGAACCTTTTGAAACATCACAATCTTTCCTTTTTGGATTTATAATGTTCAATTTTAAAAATAAGAAAAAAGGTGGCTTTATAGCAAAACTTCACCACTTAATTTCTGACGCTTGGTCTATGAGCATTTTAATAGACGAAATTATGTCTATTTATTCTAATTTATTGTCAAATAACACTATTGACATAAATCCCCCTTCATATTTAACATATATAGAATCTGAAAATAATTATTTAAATAGTGAAAAATATAATAGAGATAAAGAATTTTGGGAGAATATTTTTAATTCTGCTCCTGAATTAACTACTTTATCTAAAAAATATAATAATAGTATTGAAACTTCATCTGAGGCTAAAAGAAAAGTCTATACTTTAAATGAAAATAATACAAATGTTATAAAAGATTTCTGTAAAAACAATAAAACTTCCCCATACACACTTTTTATGGCTATTTTAGGATTATATACAGGAAAATTAAACAATACTGATACTGTCATTTTAGGTACTCCTGTGCTTAATAGAACAAATTTTAAAGAAAAACATACTATGGGAATGTTTATTAGTACTATTCCTTTTAAGATAGATATTGATTTTAAAGATACTTTTAAAGAATTTTTACTTAATTTAAATAAAGAACAATTAGGCTTATTTAGACACCAAAAGTATCCTTATAATGATTTATTAGATTCTATACGTAGTAAATACGATATTTCTAATAATTTATATACGACTGTTTTATCATACCAAAATGCTAAAAACAATAGAAGAAATTCTAATATACAATATAAAACTGTTTGGAATTTTAATGGAAACATTGCTGAAGAATTAGAATTACATATTTCAGATTTAGATGATAATAATACTTTTAACTTTATATTCGACTATAATATCAATAAATTCACAGAAGATGATATTACTAATATTTACAACAGATTATTTTATATATTTAACCAAATAGAAAAAAATCCTAATATTTCCTTAGAAGATATAGAAATAATTACTCCTGAAGAAAAAACTAATATTTTAAGTGAATTTAATAACACATATAAAGATTATCCAAAAGATAAAGATATAGTCGAAATTTTTTACGAAAATGTTTTAAAATATCCTAATCATACTGCATTAGTTTATGAAGATGAAAAGATAACATATCAAGATCTATATAAAAAAATATCTGCTATAGAAAAAGAACTTATTAAAAATGATGTACATTTTCAAGATATTATAGCAGTATATATGCCTAAGTCTATTGAATATGTAGCTGCTATATTAGCTATTTTAAAACTTGGTGCAATATATTTACCAGTCTCATTTAATTATCCTGAAGAACGTATAAAGTATATGTTTGAAAATAGTAAAACAAAATTAATTATTTGCAAAGATAGAATGGAAAATAATTTCAATATTAATATGATTTTTGCAAAAGAATTAGAATATGAAAATGAAGAAATACTTCCACCAAAACATTTCGATATTTCAAATAGTGCATATATTATATATACTTCTGGTTCTACTGGTAAACCTAAAGGAGTAGAAGTAAGTCAACAATCTGTTATTAATCATGTTTATAATGTGTACAATAATTATTCAACTCATTTTAGTGATAAGGATAAGACATTAAGTTTAGTTAACTCTTCTTTTGACGTTAATGTTGAAGAAATATTTGTGCCAATGTTTTTTGGATGTACTTTACATTTAATATCTGAAGATAGTATATACGATCCTAGAAAAATTGCCGATTATATTTATGAACAAAAAATCACATATACTTTTATACCACCTACTATACTTAGTGCTGTATATCATAATCTAAGAATATTTAAAAATATAAGTTTAAATAAATTACTCGTTGGAGTTCAATCTATTAAAAATACTATTTTAAATATGTATTTAGATTTAATTCCAGATTTAGAAATTGTTAATGGCTATGGACCAACTGAAGCTACTATTTACTGTATATGTAAAAAATATACTTATACCAATACTGGTACTATTTTTAATGTCCCTATTGGTAAACCAATGGATAATTGCGAAATTTATTTATTAAATAATACTTTAACATTACAACCTTTTGGTTATGTTGGTGAAATATGTATAGCTGGAGAATGTTTGTCTAAAGGTTACTTATATAATAAGGAAAAAACTGAATCTAGTTTTATATTCTGTCCTAATATTAACAAAAAAATATATAGAACAGGAGATTATGGATACTATCTTCCTAATGGAGATATAATGTATGTTGGAAGAATAGATATGCAGGTTAAGCTAAATGGCTATAGAATTGAACTTTCTGAAATAGATGAAGTTATATCAAAGTATTCAAATAATCTTGAGTATAGTTATAGTTTAATACATAATAAAAAAATATATTCATTTATTATAGGTAAAGAAATAGACCATGCTAAGTTAAAACAATATTTGAAAACCAAATTACCATATTATATGATACCTATAAGCTTTATAAATATAGGCAAGATTCCTTCTACAGCTAATGGAAAAATAAATAAAGATTATTTAATAAATATACTAGAAGAAAGTTTAAAGAATAAAGAGAAAGAAATAGTTATGCCTTCTAACAAAATTGAAGAATATCTTATAAATCTTTTAGCTAAGCTTTTAAAACTATCTCCTAGTGATATAAGTATAAAAGATAATTTTTTTGAACTTGGTGGAGATTCTTTATCAGCTATAAAAATATGCTCATCTTTACAAAAAGACTTGGACCTTAATTTACCAATAAAGATGTTATTTGAACTAGATACTATTCAAGATATTGCAAATTATCTTTCTACAACAGATACTTCTGTTTACTATAATATACCAAAATATGAAGATAATTTAGAAAAATATCCTATATCTTCAGCACAAAAGAGAGTATATTTATCAAGTACTATTGCAAAAAACAATAAACTTTTGTATAATATGCCTTGTATCATAAAATTACCTAATGATATAAATATAAAGAGACTAGAAAGTTCTATAAATACATTGATAGAAAAACATGAAAGTCTTAGAACATATTTTATTAAAGATACTACAGGAATATATCAAAAAATATTACCTAACGCAAAAATAAAATTAAATCCTGTTTACTTGAAGAATCACTCTATAAAAAGCTATGCAAAAACTTTTGTAAGGGAATTTGATTTATCTAAAGCTCCTTTAATGAGATGTGAATTACTTATTAGTGAAAATAATATGCATTATTTATTATTAGATATGCACCATATTATTTCTGATGGCGTATCTACTAACATATTAGTGAAAGACTTATCTGATATATATAATAACAAGGAAATTGCTGTTAATAATATTAAATATACTGATTATTCTATATGGGAAAATAATGCAATTAATAATAATGTGTTTAAGAAAGAAAAAGAGTTCTGGCTTGATAAAGTTAAAAATACAGATTTATTAAATTTACCTACAGATTACCCTAGACCAATAGACTCAACGTATAATGGAAGTAGAATTAATTTTACAATACCTAGGAAAATATTTACTAAAATAAAATATTTCTGCAACCAGAATAATATAACTCCATATATGTATATGTTAGGTGCTTTTAATATATTAATGTATAATTTCTGTAAACAAGAAACTATAACACTTGGTACACCTGTTGCAAATAGAGTCTTGGGGAAAACTTCTGATATTATTGGTATGTTTGTTAATACTTTAATTATGCAATCTACAATAGATAGTGATATGTATATTAAAAAATATTACGCTGATTTGAAAAATGATGTTATATCTTGTTTTGAAAATCAAATATATCCTTTTGATGAATTAGTAAATAACTTGAATGTTAAAAGAAATTCAAATAATAACAACTTATTCAATACTATGTTTATTTACCAAAATTCTAATATACCAAATATATATTTTGATGATTTTGAAACTACTATAACACCTATAAATGGTAATATATCTAAATTTGATTTATCAATTGAGATTATACCAAATAATAAAGAATTTTTAGTAACTTTTGAATATTGTACAGATTTATTTAAACGACCTACAATCGAGTCATTATATAAAGCATATCTTTCTATAGTAACTCATATAGCTGAAAACCATGAAACTAAAATAAAAGATATACAATTATTAAATAGTGATGAAAAGAATAAAATCTTATATGACTTTAATAATACATCTACTATTTATCCTAAAAATACAGATATATATTCATTATTTGTCGAACAAGTAGAAAACAGTCCAAATAAATTAGCTGTATTTTTTGATAACGAAAGTTTGTCATACCAGGAATTAAATATTAAAGTTTCAAATTTAGCTAATACCATGAGGAAACTTGGGGTAACACAAAATGATATTACAGCTATTTTAGTTGATAAATCTTTAGAATCAATTATCGCTATACTTGCTACATTAAAATTGGGAGCTGCATATTTACCTATAGATGTTAATTATCCAACTTCTCGTATAGATTATATGTTAGCAGATTCTAAAGCTAAAATATTACTCACAACAAATGATTTCGTACATAAAGCTACAAATATTATTACAACATTAAATATTTCTTTAGATAATACTGTAATATATACAAATGAAGGAAATTCTGATATAATTATAAATCAGATTTCAACTGATAGACCTGCATATATAATGTATACTTCCGGTTCAACTGGTAAACCTAAAGGAACCATAATAACACAAAAAAATATTATAAGACTTATAAAAAATACTAATTTTATTAAGTTTAGGGAAGATGATAGAATAATACAAACTGGCTCAATAGTATTTGATGCATGTACTTTTGAAATTTTTGGTGCATTATTAAATGGCTTACCTTTATATATTATTAAAAAAGAAGATTTATTAAATCCTTCTACATTACAAGATTTCATATTACATAATAAAATAAGTATAATGTGGCTTACTGCACCTTTATTTAATCAAATATGCGAAGTTAATCCTCATATATTTAATACTTTAAGAGTATTACTAACTGGAGGAGATGTGCTATCACCAAAACATATTAATATGGCTAGAATTGCTAATAAAAATTTAAGTATTATAAACGGTTATGGACCTACAGAAAACACAACTTTTTCTTGTTGCTATAACATTGATAAAATTTATACTTATAGCATTCCAATAGGTAAACCTATATCTAACTCTACTTGTTATGTGGTATCTGATTCTGAAAAGCTTTTGCCTGTTGGTTTTCCTGGCGAACTATGGGTTGGTGGAGATGGCGTTTGTTTAGGATATTTAAATAATGAGAACTTAACGAATGAAAAATTTATGCCTAATCCTTTTGGACTTGATACAATTTATAAAACAGGAGATTTGGTAAAATGGCTTCCAGATGGTAATATATCTTTTATAAATAGGATAGATTCTCAAGTTAAAATTAATGGATACAGAGTTGAGCTAAAAGAAATTGATATAAAATTAACAAGTTCTCAAGCTATAAAAGAAGCATTTTCTATGGTTAGAAATATTAATGATGAAAAATGTATTTGTTCATACATTGTATGCAATAAACAATTAGATTTAGATGAATTATATGCATTTTTAAAAGAGTCTTTACCAAAATATATGTTGCCAAAACATATAATTACTTTAGATAAATTACCTTTAAATATTAACGGTAAGATAGATAAAAACCAATTACCACTTCCTGATGAAAACAACATTACAAACAGACAAATAATAGAACCATCAACACAACTAGAAAGAACATTGTTAGACATATTTAAGAAAATTCTTAACAAAAATGAAATTAGTGTTACAGATGACTTTTTTGAAATTGGTGGTGATTCTCTAGGTGCAATGAAAATCCAATTAGAAGCTATGAGTAATAATATAAAAATCGAGTATTCTGATATATTTACTCATTCCTCTGTTAGAGAATTAGCAAACTTAATAAGGAACTCAAGTAGGAATATAGAAAACTCTCAATCAGGAATTTCTATTGAAAATGAAAATAGATATTTAAGCTATAATGCGTTTTTACAAAACAACTCTATAGACAATCTTAAAGAAGTAAGCTATGAATCTTTAGAAAATATTCTATTAACCGGATTTACTGGATTTTTAGGTGCTCATATATTAGATAGTTTCTTGAAGAAAGAAACAGGAATTATTTATTGTTTAATTAGAGACAAAGATAATCTACCTGCAATAGAAAGATTAAAAAATACATTAAACTTCTATTTTGAAAATAGATATGACCACTATATTGGCAATAGGATTCAAGTTGTAAATGGAGATATTAGCGATGATAATTTAGGACTATCTATAGAAGAATATACTTCGTTAGGCAAAAACATAAATGCAGTAATACATTCTGCTGCACTTGTAAAACATTACGGAACATTTAAGGAATTTGAAAAAATTAATATAATAGGTACAAAAAATATTGTTAAACTCTGTACCGATTTTGATTTAAAATTAATTCATGTTTCAACAATAAGCGTATCTGGAAATGTTTTAGCAGAACAAGCTAATGTAAAAAATAATTTTGCAGAAGATAAATACTATAACGAAACAAACTTTTATATTGGACAAAATATAGAAAATCTCTACGTAAACAGCAAATTCCAAGGTGAAGATATTGTATTAAATGCAATCTCTAAGGGGTTACGAGCATACATTGTGAGAATGGGAAATTTAACAAGTAGATATTCTGAAGGAAAATTCCAACAAAATCACTTTGAAAATGCCTTTGTAAACAGATTAAAATCTATTTTACAAATTGGATATGCACCTGAATATTTACTAAAAGGATATGTTGAATTCACTCCTATAGATTACTGTGGTGATGCTATAATTGATTTAGCAACACATTATAATAAAGAATATTCTGTCTTCCATTTATTAAATGATAACCACGTACCTATGGATAGACTATGTGAAGAGCTAAACGAAATAGGAATTCCTATAAAAATTGTTTCTTCAGAAAAATTTAAGGAAATTATACATAATCTTTTAAAAGACGAAAATAAAAAAGATTATTTACAAGGTATAATGAATGACTTTAATGAAGAAGAAGAATTAGTTTACGAGTCTAATGTGAAAATAGAATCAGAATTTACAAAGAGATTTTTAGAAAAGATAAACTTTGAATGGCCATATATTGATACTAATTATTTGAAAAATTACTTTAAATACTTATCAGATATTGGTTACTTCAATGTACATGTAAAATAATAATAATAAATTTAAATATACTATAAAAGGAGAAATTATTATGATAACTTATGGAATTATTATGTCTATTTCTGTAATTATAACTAGCATAATGCTAGTTATAATTTCAAAACAAAGACCAAAAAATCAAATGCAGCAAATGTTTTTAATAAATATAATTTTATTATTTATATTATGCTTTTTTGTATTATTACAAATTTTATTTAGTGAGCGACTAAATATTGAGCCAATATATTTCGATTATCTTGCATATATTGGTGGTTGCTTCATACCTGTATCCACATTTCTTACGAGTTTGATTTTTGTTAATACTAAAATAACATTTAAGAAATATCATTTGTTACTACTCATAATACCTTTTATTTCCCTCCTTGTGCTTTGGACAAATAATATTCACCATCTATTTTTTGAACAGTATTCTATCTACATAAAAGATGTAATATACGGTCCTTACTTTTACGTGCATGCTGCTTATTCTTATTTTATTTTATTATTAACAGTTATACTATTTATAACAGGAGCTATAAGAAACTCTGGATTCTTTTCAATGCAAAGTATGTTAATTTTATTAGGTATTATTTTCCCTTTATGTATAAATATTCTTGGAACACTTAAAATAATTGACATAACTATATACATAACACCTATTATGTTTTTTATTGCTATGGTCTTTTTCGCACTTGCAGTTTTTAAATTTAACTTTTTAAAATTAAATCCTGTAGCATTACAAAAAATTGTAAATAGAATTTCTGATGGTTATATAGTTTTAAACGAGGATGGTATTATAACAGATTATAACGAGACTTTTATCAATATGTTTGAGTTAGAAAAGTATAATGTACGTAATTCTCATATAAGAAAATTTTTAAACACTATAGAAATTTCTGGCGAAGAACAACTTTCTCTTACCAAAAAAATGCTAGATGCTTATCACAAAGATGTAGAATATAAATACACTTTATGTTGCAAAAAGGTAAATAAGTATTTTAATATGGAAATGAATAATATAAAAAATAAAAATAATATTATCGGAACATTAATTTTATTTAAAGATATTACTCAACATATAGAAGATATGAAGATAATAAAAAGCAATCAAGATGTTTTAATAGAACAGGAACGTTTAGCTTCACTAGGACAAATGATTGGAGGTATAGCACACAACTTAAAAACTCCTATAATGTCTATTGGAGGTGCTACTGAAGGTCTTACAGATTTAATAAAAGAATATAAATTATCTATAAAAGACCCTGAAGTTACTATAGATGACCACGAACAAATTGCTAATGAAATGGACGAATGGGTAGATAAAATAAAATCTCATATAAGTTACATGTCTGATATTATTACTACTGTAAAAGGACAAGCTGTTACATTATCACAAAGCAACGAAATATATTTCTCATTAGATGAACTTGTAAAACGTGTTGACATACTTATGAAACATGAATTGAAAAATGCTATTATTTATTTAAATGTTACTAATAATGTAAAAAGTTCATTTAAATTAAAAGGGAATATAAATGGACTCGTTCAAGTTATTAACAATATTATTTCTAATGCTATACAAGCTTATAATGGAAAAACAGAAGAGACTATAGAGTTAATATTTAATTTAAAAAATGATAATCTTGTAATTGCTATAAAAGATAATGCAGGTGGTATCCCTAAAAAAGTACAAGATAAATTATTCAATTCTATGATAACAACTAAAGGTAAAAATGGAACTGGTTTAGGATTATTTATGTCCTACTCTAATATAAAAGCACATTTTGGAGGAGATATTACTTTTGAAACTAAAGAAAATGTGGGGACTACATTTTACATTACTATTCCTGTAAGGTAAGTAATATATTTAAAAAATTATATAGAGTAGGTTAAAAATATATTTTAACCTACTCTATATAATTAAATTGATACTCTAATTATACATTTGATGTTGTTTCGTCATTATCAAAAGCTCCAAATATTTCATCAAATTTTGCTTCTAATTCTTTCTGTACATCTACATCTAATTGTTCAAATTCTTCTTTATTATTTTGTTTTTGTGTTCCTTCTTCATCACCAATTCCGCTTATATTTATTGGTTCATTATATTCCACATTATTTCCTTTTTTGGTTGATTGTGGTTCTTCTTCTAACATGCTATCTATGCTTTGAATTGTGTTATTTTTTTCTGGTTCTTCATCTTCTACATAAGGTTTATACGGATTAAATTTTCTCCATTTTCCTCTCTCTATAAGTACATCATTATGATTTGCAGGATACTGTTTTGCATATTTTACTGTTGGATATTCAAAGTAATAATATTTATGTGCTTTAACAGGTTTTAATCCTTTTTCGTATATAATACAATAATCATTATCAAACCTTCTTAGTTCATCTGGTGTTAATAAGGCTCTCGCCATTATTTGGTCACTTTCGCTATAACCTTGTCTACTTCTATCTTTATCTCTATTTATAGATATGCTTTCTCTGCTTATTGTTTTCTCTCCTAAAGCTTTTGAAAAATATTCTACTGTTTTTTGAGAGTTACTTCCTAAAAACAAGTGTGTATCGCAGTTACCTATTATAGTTTCATGTGATTCTTTGTAAACTGCTTCCAATTGGTCTAGATTTTGTAATATTACACTAAATGATATTTTTCTACTTCTACTTGTAGATATTTTTTTATCAAAATCTGGTATTCTACCAATATTTGCAAACTCATCTAATATGAAATATGTAGGGACCTTTAATGCTCCACCATTTTTATCTGCAAAATCATACAATTGTTGTATCATTTGTGAGAAAAATATTGTTAATAAGAAATCATATGCTGTGTGTGTATCTGATGATATTACATATACAGCTGTTTTTTTATTGCCTATTTCTTCAAAATTTATTGTGTCTGTTGATGTTAATTCTGCAATTTCTCTTGAGTCGAATTTACCTAATTTTGATTGTAATGAACTTAGTATAGAACTATATGTTTTTTCTGGTGCTATTTCTATAGATTTATAATTCATTCTTGCTGGATGATCATATGGTAATACGCTTATTAAGTTTGTTAATAAATTGTCTCCATTTCCACTGTTAGCAGCTCTTACTAATTCTGCACAACTTGATAAGTTTTGTTCTTCCATTGGTCTTGTTGCCATTAAATAATATATTAATGCTTTTAATAACATTTCTGCCATATCATCCCAATATGGATCTGAGCCAGAATCAGTTTTTTGACCTTTTACTATCGTATTTGCTATAACATCTACATCTATTTCATTACTTATATGCATTAAAGGATTATATCCATCACTATTTTTAGGTGATACCAAATTTAATACTTTTATTTCATATCCATTTGCCTTCATATACCCTGCAGTTTTATCATAAAGTTCACCCTTAGGGTCTGTAAATACATATGAACCTAATAATTGATATGCATTAGGTATAACGTATGATGCAGATTTACCAGAACCTGAACCACCGACTACTAATACGTTTACATTTCCTCTTTTATCTACTGGTAAATAGTTTTTTTCTGCTAATATTATTCCAGATTTAGAACTCAACACTTGATATTGTTCTCCGCCTTCACACCAATCACTTGAACCGTGTTCTATATCATCATATTCTGATTTTGGCATTGAACGAACTATACCAACAATAGCAACTGTTGCATATATTAAAGTAAACCATAAAATTGCTTTAAAAAATATTCCAATGTATTCTGAGAATGCAATTCCTAAACAATTAAAAGGATTTGTTATATGCGTAGTTAGGCTTGCAATAAACTCCGTTAAATCAAAGCCTTTTAACATAGATGAAGCATCGCCTATAGCTACTGTTATTGGCGCAATAAATATAAGCACTAGAACAAACCATATTACTAGCGCTACTATTAATTTTGTTTTACTTTTTTTAATACCTCTTTTTATTTTACTACTTAGATTTCCCATTTACTGGTCACCTCTTTGTTTATAATTTATCTTTCAGTTTCTTTTCTACGTGTTTTTTGTACTGGAATAGTTATTATGTCTTCGCCCATTTCTATTTTTAAGGCGTTTTCTGGTGGAAAAGTTATATTTCCTCTTTCATCTGGATAAAGAATTCCTCCTACAACATTTATTTTTTTTGGCATATTTATATACCCCTTTCAAATTTACTGATTATCATTATCATCCCTTATCTCAAACGCAAAATAACTCTTATATGGTTTTAATTTGCATTTGCCTTTTATCTCATTAGTAGCTTCATCGAAATAAAGTATTGGCTTTATTTCTTCTGTTGTTTTTGGATCTATTATTGATATTGGTCTTTTTAAGTTAGGTGTAAATAAAAAGTCTTTATATTCCGCTTCTTTATCACTATATAAAGTTTTAAACTTCATAGGTACAGGATGTTTGGAGATTTTCACTTTATCCTCTTCTAAAATCCCCATATTTACAACAACTTTTTCTTGACCAAAAGATAAAATAACTAATTGCTTGTCCTCTTTATTTTCCTCTGGAATATAAAAAGTTTTACGTGTGTTTTCTCCAATTTTTTGGCTCGTTGACTCTAATCTCTCAATTGTATATTTTGGAGAATCTTTTAAAAATTCAGGTTCTGTTTCATTAATTTGATAAATAACTGTGTTAACATTTGCTGGATCTGTTATGCTAAAATGTTTTTCTACAAAATTATCACTCATTAATTTTTACCTCATACTTTCTACATTATTTAAATGCTTTATCTTTCGCTTTCCCACTATTTGATTATAACATTAATCATACTTCTATGTCAATACTTTTGTTTAATTTATGTAAACTTTTTTTATTCTAAGTTAGTTCTTGGCATAAACTTTGATACTTTTTGCAATTTTTGGAAAAGCTCCGCTTCTTCGTTTGTTAACTTTTTAGGAACTACTATTTCTGCTTCAACTATTAGATTTCCTCTTTGACCTTTTGTATCCTTATAGCCTTTATTTTTTAAAACTATTTGTTCTTTTGTTTGTATACCTGCTGGGACATATATTGTTTCAATTTCTCTAATACCATTTACATTTACTTTTGAACCTAAAGCAGCTTCCCACGGTGTTAGATATAATTTTGTTTTTACATCTTGTCCTACTAATTCAAAATTTTCATCATTTTTTATATTTACAGTGATAAATAAATCACCATTTTTTCCACCGTTCTTTCCTTTCTTACCTTCTCCTGTAATTTTTATTTTTTTACCATTTTCAATTCCTTCTGGAATTTTTACGTTTATTATTTTATCATTTCCATTTACATCTTTTAAAATAATTTTCTTTTCTACTCCTATAAAAGCATCATCTAATGATACTGTTATTTCTGTTTCTATATTTTCACCCTTTACTGCATTTTTTTTATTGATTTTACCTTTAATACGTTCATCTACTGTACTACCAAATAATATTGAAAAAAATGTGTTATTATTTTCTTCCACATTTTCATTATCTGAGTTCGAATATGAGGTTTTTCTGCCAACATTAGCATTCCATATTTTGTCATATTTCTTTCTGCTATTTGCATCTGTTAATATTCTATATGCTTCACTTATATCTTTGAATCTTTCTTCTGCATTAGGATTACCTACATTTAAGTCTGGGTGATATTTTTTTGCGAGTTCCTTATATTGGTTTTTTATCTGTTCTGTGTTAACGCGATTACTATTTAGCTGTAAGATTTTATAATAATCCTTAACTATCATTCTTATTCCCCCAAATTTATAAGTGTTGTCATTATATCATACTTTTCTTGATTTGTGAATACATTTTTCGAGTTTTTTCGGGAAAAAGTTGCTAGATAATGGTTGAAATTTATAATCACTTGAAAATACTAGTCTAAAATTAAAAATTTCAAAAAATCTTGATATATGGCTATTTGCAAGTCAAGACCCGGATTGTGTAGCCCTGGCTATGTTTTGACTAAAAATAGCTATATATCAAGATTTTACTAAATTTATGCCGAACAGTAACTATTATAAGTTACAATTCTTCTACTATTTCATAAAACTTCATACCGTTTGAGGCTTTTATTAAAATTACATCTCCCTCTTTTTGGATTTCTTTTAATTTTTTTACTACTTCGTTTTTATCTTTTAAATGTATTTTTTCTTTTACATTTTTGGCTTCTTCATCTATATACCTTGAGAATTCTCCTGCTGTTATTAATATATCTATATTATTTTTTTCAATTTCTTTTCCCACTTTTCTATGTAATTCTTCTGCATATTCTCCTAATTCGAACATATCCCCCAGTACTGCTATTTTTCTTTTTCCAGTTGTTTTTGATAAATATTCTAATGCATATTTCATTGACTCATAACTTGCATTATATGCGTCATTTATATATTTTACCGAATTTTTCTCTACTACTTCCATTCTTTTTTTAGTTAATTTTAAGTTAGCTAATGCATCTACTACATCTTGCGGGCTTATTCTTAATACTGAAGCTACTCCTATTGCTGCTAAACTATTATATATAAATGGTTCTCCAAATATAGGTAATTTTACTTCTATATCTTCTTCCCTATAACATACTTCATAGCTTGTTCCTTGTTCCGTTGTTTTAATATTTTCTGCTTTTAAATCGCTATTTTCATTTATTGAGTATGTTAATACATCAAATAATTTACTATGATTTTCATTATCATTCCAATTCTTTAATAAATCACAGTCACTATTTATTATTAAAGTTCCTGTTTCTTGCAAACCTTTTAACACTTCTAATTTTGCCTTTAATATATTTTCTCTACTACCTAAATTTCCTATATGTGCTGTTCCTATATTCGTTATAATAGCTATATTAGGTCTTGCAATATCTGTTAAAGTTTCTATTTCACCAAGATGATTCATTCCCATTTCTAACACCAATGCATCATGTTCATCTAATTTCATAATTGTTAATGGTAATCCGATATGGTTATTGAAATTCCCTTCTGTTTTTAACACATTATATTTTTTACTCATTACAGTTGCCACTATATCCTTTGTACTAGTCTTTCCCACACTGCCTGTTACTGCAACTACTGGAATATTATATACTGCTCTTTTAAAAGCTGCTAAGTTTTGTAATGTTTTTAAAGAGTCCTCTACTTTTACAAACATTACTTCCGGATATTTTTGCATAAATTCTTTAGATAAATATTTTTCTGTTACACATCCTGTAGCACCTTTTTCTAATGCATCTTCTATATACTCATTTCCTTTCCCTATTGCAAAAAATGTTTCTCCTTCTTTTATTGTTTTTGAATCTGTATTACAATGCAAAAATTCGTATGAAAATAGACCTTGTAATATTTCTACTCCTAATTGTATTTGATATAATTCTTTTACTGTTACTCTATATTTATACATTTTATCCTCCTATTTTTTATATATTCTATACTATAATATACTAAATTTCAAGTTTTTGTGCAAGAAATAAGAAAAATCAGTTACAATTCAGTAACTATTTTATAAAATCGTGATATATAGCTATTTTTAGTCAAAACATATCTAGGGCGACACAATCATAGTCTTGACTAGCAAATAGCTATATATCACGATTTTGCTAAAACTATATGTTTCCTTACGGAGCGAACCTGGAAATTTTAGAAGAATTCATTTCCATTTGCTTTAAGCGGAAAGAGAGTTGCTTACGTCTGTCCAAAATGTAAATATAATTTTCATACTCTCGATTACTTTCCTATTAAATAAAAAATAGCTATCAATGAAAGCTATTTTTTATTTAATTTTATTTATAACAATAATAAACTTATTGCCATAACAAACATTCCAAAAACTAATTCATAAATTGAAAAATGATGTTCTCCATATTCTCTCGCTGCAGGTAATAATTCATCTAAAGAAATATATACCATAATTCCAGCTATCATAGCAAAGATTATTCCAAAAGCCAATTCATTTAAGATTGTTCCTAATACTATAAATCCAACTATAGCTCCTAATGGTTCAGCTAATCCAGATAAAAATGAATATAAGAATGCTTTTTTCTTGTTTCCAGTAGCAAAATAAATTGGCACTGATACTGCAATACCTTCAGGAAAATTATGTAATGATAATACAAAAGCTGTAAAAATTCCCATACGGTATAAATTTTTCATATTATTACTTTTATGCTTATTAGTTTCTATTTCTTTTTCAATTTTATCTATTTCATTAACTGATTTTATTTCATGTGGATTTTTTTCTTTAGGAATTAATTTATCTATTATTAATATTATCAATATTCCAGCAAAAAAAGCTAATATTGTATATAAATATCCATAAAATTCTCCAAAAATAGATATTAAAGAAATTTTGGACTCAGAAAAAAGCTCAATCATTGATACATATATCATAACACCTGCTGAGAATCCTAAACTTACTGATAAAAACTTTTTATTTTCTTTTTTACAAATAAAGCTATAATACTACCTATTCCTGTTGAAAGCCCAGCAAAAAGCGTTAAAAGATTTTGTTTTTTAATTATTTATAGTATCTTTTCCTTTTTCATTCATAATTTGAAAATTAAATACTTTTAAATAAAAATATGTATCATAATAAGGATTCTCCTCTGTACCATAATTAATTTTACCTTCTTCCCATTTACCTACTAATTTGATCCATGTTTCCATATCTTCTAACTCTTCTTCAACATTTCCATCGAAATTATAGGTAATATATGAAAGACCTCCTGAGCAATAAGCACAATCCATTATTGTAGAAAACCTGCCAACAAATGTATAAGGACTATTTAAAAGATACATTCCCTCAATTTCAATAAATTTATCTTTATAATCTGTTTGATTTAAGTACATGTCATTTATAGTCGTATCAAAATATTCTGTACTCATTGTTATATCAGGTTTAATTTTTTCGCCATTTTCTGAATATAATATACCATCACCTAAAATTACTCTTTTATAATTTACCTTAGTTTCTGAACTTTCATCATAAACTATATTATTATCTATATTTTTATCTTTAAATATAGATAATTTATTATCATTACTAATATCTCTTGGTATAATAAATGTTGACATTGCAATTATTAGTATAATAATTATAATTAGCAATGCTATCCATAATATTTTTTTCAATTTATCCTCCTATTTTTCAATAATTTTTGATATAGTTAATATTACAAATATAAATAAATTAACAATAACTATCATTGCACCAGTACTAATGTTCAAAGTGTATGAAAAATAAAGTCCACTTATTTTTGCAAATTCCTCATCAAAAGTTACTATAAATAATTTTCTATAATAAATAATATATAATACACTTACAATGATACTTACAATAATGCTTAATATAACATTGCTATTACTCATTGCCAAAATACTACCAAACATAAAATTGCAAATATCTATATTATTTGCAATTTTATTTAGTTAAATTAAAAATTTTAACTTTAATAATAAAAAATTCTCCCTTATTATTAATCTATCTATAATTTTATATGTATCATTTTTAGCATATGTAGTAAATCTGATACAGACATAGAAATTTTGGTCATAAGTTTAAATCCTTTTCTATTATTTACAAAACTAAAATAATTTCTTTCATCTAAAAGTTGCGTATCTTCTCCAATCTCATTTGTTAAATTTTTAGCATCATTAACATAAAAATACATCAAAGCATCATCTTTTCCTAGTTGCTTCATATATCTTTTTGTCCCTTTCATTCCTAACTTAGATACAGTGTCAAATACCACTTCAACATTTGTTCCAAATTCTTTCATTTTTCTTAAAAATTCGATAATTAATTTCTTATCGAAATAATGAAAAACACCAGCTGCAATTATTAAATATGGTGGCTTTGAATTTTGGGACACTTCGCTCATCCAATTATAATCAAACATTGAATATGGCAAAACAATATCTCTATTGTTTTCTCCCAAAATTTTTATTCTTATATTTGCCACTTCTTCTAAATCAATTTCATACCAAATCGCTTTTTTGTTATCATTTCTAAAAAAAGTAGTTTCCATTCCAGCTCCAACGCATATAATTGTTCCTTCAGGATTACTCTTTAAAAATTCTTGAATATATATATCCATATTCATCGATCTTATCGCACTAGCCATCAGTGTATATTCGGACTCCTTATTTATATTCATATAATATTCTGGAAATTTATTTGCAATTTCCAAAGCTTTTTTGTCATTTAATATATGTGGGAATTTTTTACTAGCAAAAACTCTTCCTCTCATTGGAATAAATAATGTTTCTTCAAGATTATTTAAATTTAATTTCTCCATAACTCCATCCTTTCAAATAAATAAATTCTATAATTAATAAAACTTCATACATCCCATTTTGAACCTTTTTTACAAACATAAAAATCACATACTTTTGCACCATCTGCAATAGTTCCTTTCCTATGAAGCACGCCTCCCATAAGTTCTATAGATAGAAAATCCATTTCACACATGTATAAAATTAAATCTTCATGATGTTCTTGTTTACCTAAAGCACATAAACCACATTGATAATAATTAGTTTGATATTCATCCGGATCCCTACCGGGTATAGTTTCAGTTTTCCAATTAAACTCACTGTCTGACATAGAATTCGCAATTTTATCCTTTTCAGCTTTTTTCTTTTGATATTCTGAGTTAAAAGGATTTTTTCTTCTAAATGCTTCTCTAATTAACGGTGCTCTCATTGTTACTTTTATCATTTCTGCAAATTTTTCCCTACTCATTTTTCCATTCATAGAATCATACACAGAAAGCCACACTATTCCTCCAACTAGGCAAACACGCAAAGAATTTTTTGTAAAGCTACCTATATCAGGAGTTCTTTCGACCATTGCTTTATAATTCCTCTTAGCATCATCTTTTACTTGTTTAATATCAATATCTTCATAACATTCGTTTATATACTTAAATATTGTGGGAGTCATCGCTAACCACATTAGTTTTTCACAAATTGTATTCTTCATTTCCAGCAACCTCTCTTTAACAAATTATTATTCTTCTCATACATATTTAAATATCTTACTTGTATTCAACGATTAACTACTGATAGCAATATTTGATATTTAAATTCATTATTAACAAAAACAGAAACAATTACTGCACTAGCAGCAGTTCTATTTGTTTTTAATTCATCTAATAATACTATATTTCCCATTATTTTTCTTTTATTCTTAGACTCTATTGCATATCTAGAACTCGTGAAACTTTAGTTCCTCCTTTCAATTTTTATGTTATAATATGAAGAATTATTCATATTTTATTTGTCGTTATTATACTTCTTTTTATATTTATTGTCAATAAATTTTGAATTTTTTTAATATTTTCTTGACATTTATATTTTAATCTGTATAATAAAATTAGAGGTGATTAAATGTCAGAAATCAGAATACCAACTCAAAAACGATCTATAGAAAAAAGAAACAAGATAATAGAAAAAGGTTTTGAATTAATATGCGAAAATGGATATTATAATGTTTCAACAATTGACATTGCAAATTATGCTAATGTTTCTACCGGAATAATATATCAATATTTTAATGATAAAAGAGATATTTTTCTTGAGGGTATAAAAAACTATTCAAACAACATTATGTATCCAATGTTAAATGTTCTCGAAACAGAAGAAATAAAAATAGATAATTTACAAAATATTTTTAATACTATGATAGAAAATTGTATAAAAACACATACACTTTCTAAAAAAGCTCATGAAGAATTAATGGCAATGTCTCATTTAGATAAAGATATAGGTGAGATTTTTAAAAATGCTGAATTAGAAATGACTGAAAAAATTGTTAGATTATTAGAAATTAACAATTTTCATATAAATAACTGTATAGAAAAAATTCATATAATCATTGGACTTATTGATAATTTATGCCACGAAGTCGTATATCATAAACATCTCAAATTTGATTATAAAACAATGAAAAACGAAGTAATTAATATTATCCTATATATATTAAAATAGCTATCACTGATAGCTATTTTAATGGTGGTGATGGTGATGATGATTTAATTCATTGTGTTCTTAGATATTACAACATTTACTTTCACATTTTTCATTTAATTCTTCTATTTCCATTGCAACATGACATATTTTATATTCTTTAAGCTTTTCTCTAATTTGTTTTTTTACTTTAAAATTATCATTATTAGTAACGATATGCATAGTAGCATAATTTCTATATCCATCCATACTCCAAATATGAATATGATGAACATCAGATATATCTGTATTTTTTAATAAATCATTTTTTATTTTTAATATATCTATATTATCTGGTGTTTTTTCTAAAAATATATTTAATATGGGTTTTAAATTTTTAATTGCATGTATAAAAATATATATTGCAACAATTATTGATAATAGGGAATCTATCCAAGTAATACCAGTAAATTTTATTATAATTGCCCCTATTAAAACTATTATCCACCCTAAAACATCCTCTAGCATATGGAAATTAACTGATTTTTGATTTAAAGAATTTCCTCTTCTTGTAAAATAAACCGCTAAAAAATTTACTATTACTCCAAAAATCGCAAATAAAACCATACCGTCATAATTTATATCAACAGGATGAAACAACCTATTAAAAGCATTGTAAATTACAAATATCGAACCTGTTACTAATATTGTAGTTGTTATTACACTTCCTAACACAGAATATCTAATATATCCGTAAGTATATTTTTCATCTGTTTTCTTCTTACTTTTTCTTTCTAAAAAATATGATATCCCTAAACTTAAACTATCTCCTAAGTCATGCACAGAATCTGAAATGATTGCCACACTGTTTGTTAATGCTCCTCCAATAAATTCAAAAATAGAAAATGCTAGATTTAAAATAAATGCTAATAAAATTCTTTTGTCCGATTTCATTTTTCTCCTTTCTGTTATAAAAATTATTTATTTTCTTATTTATTATTCTTTTAAAAAAAATATAAAGTCAAGTAAATATGAATTTTTTTTCATATTTACTTGACTTTTATTAAATACAATGTTAAAATTTAAACACAAACCATAATAAGGGAGTTCTTATATGGAAAACCGGATAAATGAGATGATTAACCATGTGGCAAAACAAAGTTCTCAATGCAAACATTGTACAGGAATATGTCCTTGCAAAATACTTTATTCCTATCTAAACGAAGTAGGACAAGAAAGATTTATGGAGGAAGTTAAAAATGGAACTCTGCCTGCTCATGTAAAATCAGCTTACGATGCCAAAGTTTCCAAACTTGGATAATAACATCTCCCCTGAGGGTATCCTAAATTAGGAACCCTCTTTTTATTTTATGTATATGATATAATAAAATTTTATATTCAATCATTCTTCTTTTACAGTTTTTCTGCTTTCTTTAAGAATTGGTAAACAAGTAATCCCTCTGTTTTTTAGATGTTTTCCTGGAAATAATTCTCCTGAAGCTTTTTCTCTTTCTTTAATTAAAGAAGGTATCTCTTATATTCATAATTTATTTGCTAATAAAGATTGTAAGTTAATTTTTTTAGCTGATAGGTGATTTAATTTTCGAGAAATTTCAGAACATATTAATGCACTGGGTGATATTTATTGCATTAGAACTAAAACTAATATCCTTATTGAAATTGATAATTACGAAGATGCTGATTTAATAAAATATATTTCTGATATTGAACCTGTTTATAGTAAATCTAAATACTTTGAAAGTGTTCGCATTACTGAATTTAAATATCCTACTAAACTTGTTATTAGTAAATCTAAAAATCATAAAGAACCTTTTTATATTCTTACCAATGGAAATGTTTAAGATGCCGTAAAACACTATGGTTACAGGTTTGGCTCTATAGAATTTATTTTTAAAAATTGTAAATCTAATGGCTTTTATCTTGAAGATTCCAAAGAACGTAATATTACTGCGTTTACTACTTTATTTGCTCTTGTTTGTATTGCTATACTTTTGCTTACTTCCATTGGTAGCATTTACTCTCATCGTAAAACTTCTGTGCCAAATTATTTAAAAATACGTAATTCCAAAAAAAAGGTATAAAAAATAGAGGAAGAATTATTTCTTTATTTAATACTGGTTTTATCATTTTTAATATTTTAGTAAATTCATATCATAATTTTCCTCTTTGGATGAATTTTGTCATGACTAATATCTAAATTTATATTTTATGTAAAGCTATTTTCAAAATAGCTTATTTGTGTTTAATTAATTTACATAATTTTGTTATACAATTATTATAAATTACATAAAAAGTATCGCAACCAATTATTATATTGGCTAAATCGATACTTTTTATCAACTACTGGTATACATTTTTGCTTTTAAAATCCTTGTACTCTAAGAGAATATCAAAAGTGTCGGGTATTAAGCTTTGCTATTTTATCAATTTCCATGGGTTACTCTCGCTTCCATTTCCAGATAAAGATGTGTTTATTTTGATCCCAGACTCTAAAGAAACTACAGGTGCGATAGAACATTCACCCATACCACTACTCGTGGTCGGTTTTTTAGAGTTTTCTTTATACATATCGCTAATAGATAATGCACCATCATTCTGAATTACTCTCACTCTGTAATATCTATATCCACCCAAACTATAAAACTCACGAGACGCTAACCAACTTCTGTTTCCAGCAAGTTTTACTCCACTAAATGATACTATTCCATTAACGTCAGATTCATGGTGAGTTTGTCTTCTTTGGTTTGTATCCGTTAATGAAGTTATTACCGCATAACTTTCTGGATTATTGGGATTACTGCCTAAATGTCTTGTGCTATATCCATATGTTCCTTCTCCATATGGTACTGCCTTATCATTTAATATTTTTATTACATTCATATAATCGCTTTTTCCACTTAATTTCAGTATCGGCCCATTATAGCACACTATTTCCATATGTCCATTATTATTAAAATTTAATATTCTCCATTTATTATATGTTGTTCCATTTACTACTACACTATAATTTACAAAGTCTCCTTTTTTGGCTACTGTTTCTGGAACTACAGCTGCTATCTTTGTCGTTACAGTTATTTCACTACTATCTTTATAATTTCCAGCATTATCATATACTCTTACTTTACACTTATATGATGTATTTGCTGTTTTTCCAGTTACATTATATGTTGCTGTTCCTGATGTTGTTGTTACTGTTTTAACAGATGTTCCATTTATATAAAATACATATTTGGCTATTCCACTTTGTCCATCTGCTCCTTTTGCAGTTAATGTAAATGTTGTTTGCTCTACATTACTACTTGCTATTGTTGCAGTTGTCGGTACTGTTTGGTCCACTTTACTTATTGTTACTGATTTATTTGCTGTATTTCCAGCCTTATCTTTTACCCATACATAATATGTTCCATTTGCTGTTATATTACTTATAGTTGTACTTAGACTTGTTGTTGCTGTTACTGTTGTATATGTTGGTTGTGTTGTGCTACTTTGATTTATTCCATATCCTACTATTCCTATATTTCCTGTTGCACATCCTGCACTTCCACTATCTGTTGCTTTTACTGTTACTGTATTAGTTTTAGCCCAACTTGTACTTGCTGTTGCACTTGAAATTACTGGTACCACTTTATCTATATTTTGTACCGTTCCTGTTGCTGTGTTTGTATATTGATTTTTACTATCAAATAATCTTGCATATATTTTTCCATTTGCTGTCATTGATACTGGTCCTGTGTATGTTGTCCATGTTCCTGGTGTACTTCCTATTTGATATTTTAATGTTAATCCACTTACTCCACTATTATCTTTAAATGTTACTTGGACATTTCCTTTTGTCGCTGTAGTTGGAGAATAGCTTATTCCTATTTTCGTACTTGAATCTGCTACTGTATTTACTACTACACTTGTATCTTTATTCGTTGCTTCTCTTATATTTCCTGCCTTATCTATCGCTCTCATACTTACTTTATATGTTGTTCCTTGTGTTAAGTCATTAAATGTGTAACTTGTCGCTGTTGTTTCTGTTGTCCAATTTGTTATTACACTTCCTGCACTATCTTTTAATTGGA
>CAKPRQ010000010.1 GCA_934182605.1 uncultured Clostridia bacterium
TAATCGATTAAAGACTGAAAGCCTTTTGTATCAAAGGTTATCAGTCTTTTACTATTTTACAACTGTCAAATTTGAGAACTTTAATTATTATAATTTAATTTACATTCAATTGTCAAGTGTTTTTGAAAAAAAAAATCACTCTATATTTTTATATAAAGTGATTCTAGGAATTATAATTTATTTTTATTATAAACTATTATATTGTTCAGCTGACAGAGGTTCTAACCATTCATTTGATGTGTTTTCTCCTGCAGGGAAATTGACAATTTCTTTTAGAAGTCCACTTATCTAGATTTTCTTGGTAAAAACTTTGCCCTACTTTATATAAACCAAAAACTAAAATGATAACTAATATAATAGGAATGCTTACTATTAAAACTTTCTTTTTATTTACTCCGTTTTTCTCTAATAGTAATATATTTTTTATTAAATTATTAATATCAGTTATATTTATAATCTTATACATTATAAAGACTCCAAGAGTATTTAAAATAATATCATCAATGTCACAACTACCTGTATATGTAATAAATTGCACTAATTCTATTCCTAAAGTAACACATAAGATTACAATTAAGAATTTTTTAGTATTATTTATCTTTTTAAATAAAATAGGAATAAATAATGCTAACGGCATTAAACATACAATATTTCCAAATACATTTCTCTCCCACAAAGGATCAAAAAATGTTAATGTTATAAGTAATATTAAATACAAGATGAAAAATATCCATAACGCCACATTTTTGATAAAAAAATATAGATATATTCAAAAAATTATGGTATACTATTTATATATCTTATAAAAAGAGGTGAAAAGCATGGCACAGTTAAACAAATTGCAAAATACAATGTCTGACCATCCAGAATTAAAAAGACTTTTAGAAAGTGTTAATTTAGAAGAGTTATTTGATGAAGAAGAGGAAGAAAAAGAAGATAAAAAGAAAAATAATAAATAATATAATTGATTAACATTATAATTCAGTATAAAAGTATATAAAATCTTGATATATCACTATTCCACCTAAACATAATTTTAACGGCATATTCCCAAAGTGATGTTTCAAGATTTATTTATATTCTTATTTAATTTTCTCTATTATAATTTACTTATAATTTTCATACTCTTTATTAAAAAAGTTATCTGTAAATCCAGATATGTAATCAATTACTATTCTTTTTACATTTGTATTTTCTAAATATTCTTGAGTTTTACTTACAATAAAATCATATAAAACTTTATCTGAATACGTTATATTAGAACCTTTTACCTTTTTATTTTTATAATCGCTTTTATTTAATTTTTCTAAATATACATCAAATAATCTGTTAAACTTTCCCTCCAATAAAGCCTTATCATTTAAACTTGCTATATCGTATATATTTCTATAATTCCAATTTAACAATATTTTTAATGCAGTAAATATGTTTTCTGAAAAGCACATATAATCTTTATCAATGCTATTTTCTAGCAAATCATCTACTAAAGTCTCTACTATACTAGAATTCTTATTTCCTAAAACATCAACTACTTCTTTTGGTATATCTTCCCTATTAATATCACCTAACATAATAGCATCTTCTATATCTCTACCTATATACGCTATAACATCAGATATTCTTACAACTGAAGCTTCTAATGTCATTGGAACTATTTTTTTACTATAATCTTTTTCACAATATGTTTTTTCTAAATCTACCAAAAATTCTTCTGTAGTTTTACTATAATTAGGTTCATACTTATTCATAAGCATTTCACCGTTATGTGCTAAAATTCCATCTAATGTTTGAATGCTTATATTTTTATTTTCCAAATCTTTCAAAATTCTTACACTTTGCGAATTATGACAAAAATATCCTATACTTTCCCTTTCGCATATCCTATTTAGCTGTCTTTCTCCTGCGTGACCAAATGGAGCATGACCAACATCGTGACCTATAGCTATCGCCTCTATTAATTCTTCGTTTAATCGTAAAGCTTTTCCTATAGTTCTTGCTATTCTAGATACAAATTGAACATGTTGCATTCTATGAGTTATATGGTCATTTTGTGGATTTATATAAACTTGTGCTTTATCTAAATATCTTGAATAACATTGCGAATGTAATATTCTATCTATATCTCTTAAAAATATTGGTCTTATATCCTTTTCATCTTCTCTTAAATATATCCCTTTATCTGCTTTACACGCGTTTTTAGATAAATATTTTTGATTATAATTTAAATTTTCTATAATTTGTGGATTATTACTTTGCATAAAATCAACTCCTCTCAGTATTATACTTAAATTTATATAATGTGTCAATCCTAACAGATTCTGCCCAAGTAATAATAAATGAAAAAATTTTTTTCATTTGCAGTATTTGCAAGAACTTTATCTTTTTTTTAACAGAAAATCCAGCTTTTGTCATCTACAACATCATCAACTATAGTTCCTGCTGTAACCAAGTCAACACATATCCGCAAATCTTCTCTCAGAATTTGCATTTCTACTTCGGAATTTTCCTTATTATTCTGCTCGTTCTCAGAAGCGTAGAGAAAATTAGGAAAAACAACCATAATCGTTACAATTACCAAAGCGATAATCCGTTTCATAGATTCCTCTCTTGAGTTTCGAATCAAAAGTTTGATTCAATTAATAAAATAATCGATATTCATTGTAACGTATAGTTAGTAAGTTGTCAAATATTAATAAATTCGCCTGTATTTAAGTTCATATTTTAAAATTACAAAATAATATTTTATATTAAAAATATGTCTTATACCATCTTGCTTATTTTTTTTAATTGGTATATAATTTTTCTTGTAATAGAAAGATATTATATTTGAATATTTTTCCAATTTTTAGTTTATACTAATTGAAAAAGGAGTTTCTTATGAATAATAAAGAAAATGTAAATGTAAATGAAATGTATGGTAAGTATTGTATTACTTCACCTGAAAATTATGTAAAAGAAAATAATTTAAATTTAGAAACTGGATTAACAGATATAGAAATTTCTAAAAATTATTCAACATATGGTAAAAATATTACCTCTAAATCTAAAAGTAAAAAATGGTACCACTATTTTTTTGAAAGCCTTTTTAATCCATTTAATTTAATACTTATAGTAATTTCTATAGTTTTATTTTATACAGATGTTATTCTGCCAGAAATACCTAATTATGCAAATATTATAGTTATATATATTTTGGTAGCTACAAGTACACTTTTAGATTTTATTGAAGAATTTCGTTCTAATAAAACAGCGGAGAAGTTAAAAGAATTAGTTTCTACTAATACTACAGTTATAAGAAATGGAAAAAAGGAAAAAATTTCTATAAAAGATTTAACTATTAATGACATTGTTTTACTAAGTGCTGGTGATATGGTACCAGCAGATTTAAAAGTTATAGAAGCTACAGATTTATTTGTAAGACAATCTACTCTTACAGGTGAATCTGATGCTATTAAAAAAATAAGCAATTCTAAATTTAAAAACGCAGATGATATAGAAACTTTAAGCGATATTGATAATATATGTTTTGCAGGCACAAATGTTATAAGTGGTTATGCTAAATGTGTTGTTATAAAAATTGCAGATGATACGTATTTTGGTAAAATTGCTCATACCTTAACATCTGGTAAGCCTGAAACCAACTTTCAAAAAGGTATTAAAAATATTAGTAAACTTTTAATTAAATTTATGATATTTATGGTACCTATAACATTCATAATAACTAGCCTTAAACATAATTTAGTAGAGTCTTTCACATTCGCAGTAGCTATTGCTATTACAATTACACCTTTACTACTTCCAGTTATTCTTTCATCTAGCCTTGCTAAAGGTGCAAGAAGAATGTCTAAAAAGAAAACAATTATAAAGAAATTAGATTCTATTCAAAACTTTGGTTCTATGAATATTTTATGTACAGATAAAACAGGAACTTTAACAGAAGATAAAATAGTTTTAGAGAAATATTTAAACTTTAATGAAGTTGAAGATAAAAATGTATTAAAACATGCTTTCTTAAATGCATATTTTCAAACAGGTATAAAATCTAATATAGATGAAGCTGTTATTGAAAGAGGTTTAAAAGAAAATGTTTTAGATAATTTAAATACTTATGAAAAATTTGATGAAATTCCATTTGATTTTATAAGAAGAAGACTTTCAGTTGCTATTAAAGTTTTAGATGATAATATTTTGATTACTAAAGGTGCTGTAGAAGAAATGATTACCATTTCTAACAAGATTTTAATTAATAATATTGAAGTACCTATTACTAATTTATATAAAGAAAATATTTTTTCTTTAGTTAAAAAATTAAATCAAGATGGATTAAGAGTAGTTGCACTTGCTACTAAAAATAATATAGATGCAAGTAAGAAACTTACTGTTAAAGATGAAAGGAATATGACTTTAGTTGGTTTAGTTTGTTTCTTAGACCCACCTAAAGAAAGTGCAAAATTAGCTATTGAAAAGTTAAGAAAGTATAAAATTAAAACAATAGTACTTACAGGAGATAACGTAGAAGTTACAAGAACTGTTTGTAATAAAGTAGGTATAAGTACAAAAACTATTGTTACTGGAAGCGAAATTGATAAATTATCTGATACTTCTTTAAAAAATCTAACTAAGAAAGTTACAATTTTTGCTAAGTTGACACCTATACAAAAAGCAAGAATTGTAAGAATTTTAAAGGAATCGGGAAATGTTGTTGGATATTTAGGAGATGGTATAAACGATAGCCCTTCTCTTATACAATCAGATGTTGGTATTTCTGTAGATGGTGGTGTAGATATTGCAAAAGAAACTGCAGATATTATCTTACTTGAAAAAGATTTAGATGTGTTATCTGATGGAGTTATAGAGGGAAGAAAGACTTTTGCTAACCTTTTGAAATATATAAAATTAGCAATAAGTTTTAACTTTGGAGAAGCTATGTCTGTACTTATATCAAGCTTTTTCCTACCATTCTTTCCAATTACACCTATACAGTTATTAGTACAAAGTTTGTTATATGATTTTGGACAAATATCTATTCCTTATGACCATGTAGATAAAGAACAATTAACTCATCCTAACAAGTTAAATATGAAGAGTTTGAAAAAATTTATGTTATTTTGGGGACCTATAAGTTCTTCTTTCGATTTGCTAATATTCGCTATACTTTGGTTCCATTTTGGAATAAGAGAAGCTGCTATTTTTCAATCTATCTGGTTCTCTTATGGTGTAGTTTCAAATTTAATAGGTATGCATATTATACGTACAGCTAAGTTACCTTTTATAGAGAGCAGAGCATCTGTTCCAGTAGTTGTAACTACAGTTTTATTGATGTTCGTTGCAATAATTGTTCCTTTTACTCCTTTAGGAAGTATGATAGGTTTAGTTGGTTTAGAGGCTAAGTTTATTCTTATGATTTTTGTTGTAAGTTTCTTATATTGTATTATTGCTTCTATTGCTAAGAAGATTTATCTTAAAGTTTATAAAGAGTGGATTTAGTAATCCACTCTTTTACTTCCTTAAATTAATTCTCTACTATATTCCATGTCGTTATTTCTCCTGTTGCTCTGCTGTTTTTCCTGTTACATCATATGTTACTGTTCCTGCTGTTGTTGTTACTGTTTTTTCTAATTTTATTGTCAATAGTTTCGGAGAGAGATTTTTGCATAATTGTTTGAGAAATTACTTTTCTATTTTTCTAACTCTATTTCTTCCAAATAATAATTTTCAAACCCGACAAAAGTTATTGCATATGCCTTTAATTTATGTTCAGCTGATAACCTCTCATCTTTTAAATATTCTTTCATTTGTTCTCTAGCTTCTTTTTGCACCCTCTTTATGTTTTCTTTTGTTCCATCTTTTTTAGGTATATATTTTAACTCTATTACTGCTTGATACAAATCTCGTGAAGCATCTGCATTTTTTACAAACAAGTCCGAAAATCCCTGTAAACTTGGATATTCTGAATATACAAAATACGCTCTCGAAAACGCAAATAACCATTGTATAATATGTTTTAAATTTGTTTCGTTAAAATTTTCTCTATCTCTTACACTACAATACATCAAGAATTCTTTTATATATTCTATTGTATCTACTATATCACCTTGTCTAGCAAATTTTGCAATTGCTATTTCCAACTTTGTACTGCTCATTTCATACCTTTTATCTTCTTGAACTAAGCTTAACATGTATTCAGCATATAACTTTTTGGAAATATAATTTGGTATTGTAAATGTTGTTACTGTTGATAAATCATCATACGATTTTATTGTTATATAACCATTAAAGAACAACATTGATAAAAAATCTTCTCTGCCAAATTTTTTATCTAATTCAAAACTCTGTAAAATTTTTCCTTCAATTTTCCCTTCTAACATTAATTCTTCGATAATTTCATAGTTTTGTTTTTTATTTACCATTTGAATTAAATTTCTCAATTTTTCTGCATTCGTAGCTAAATTTTTATCTATTACATCCCTTGGTTTAACACCTAATTTAATATAATTATCCAAATAATACATTACTAAGGTTGGATTAAATATGTGTTGTAAATTTTCTGGAGAAAAAATATATCCATCGTAATTTTCTTTCAACTCTTTATAAATTTCTTCCTGTTTTTCTGAGTTACTCTCTACTTGATTTACTAAGTTTCTTACCTCTGTTTCGTTTAATCCAGTCATATCAACATACTCCTGATTTAGCGTAAGCGACGTAGTTATATTAAATCCACTTGTCATACTGTCTAAAGTAAGTGGTGCTACTCCAGTTACAAAGAATCTTTCAACTACGTTATAATCTGTATAAGCTTTTATAACTTCATAAAATGCACGCACAAAACCAGCTTTTCCTAGTATATTTAGAAACTTTTCACAGCTTCCCTCTAATAATCCGTTTGTAAAATGATCGTATTCATCTATTATTATATAAATGTTATTTGATAAATGTAAACCTTGAAATTTGCTCAAACAATTTCTCAACATTTGAGCTGCTGAATTTGTTTTTTCCATTACTATATCTAATTTATATCTTTCTATAAATTGCTCTAAATATGTTCTTACAAGTTCATTAAAAGAAATTTCGATATCTTGTAATTCCATACTATTATCTACCAACATTCCAGAAAAATTAAAATTCATAATATAATAATTATTTTTATTTTTCGTTGGGTTATCGTATATATATAATCTTCTAAACAACTTTTCAAATTTATCTTTTTTATCTATCGCATAATATGCATCTAGCATTGTTGTAAACAATGTCTTTCCGAACCTTCTTGGACGTACATACATACAGTATCTTTCTTTTTCTATTTTTTCTATATATCTGGTCTTATCTATATATTCATATCCATCCTCACGTATTGATTCAAATCCTGATACTCCATATGGTACTTTTAACATCTTTTTTCCCCCCTCTTTATATGTTTAATATATTCATTTTTTTATAATTAACTATTTACTACAATATATTTTACTATAAAAGTAATAAAATAGCAAGAAATTCTTGCTATTTTTCAATTTTAAAAAGGATTTTTGCTTTCCACTTTTTCTATACTTTTATCACTTGACAAATACAGTTATTATATATTAATAATAAACTGTTGTCGAACATGCGTAAAAATAGTAAGAAAATTTTCTGTTACTGTTCAGTAACAGGCATACTAAATAATTTTTATCTCCAAAGAAGTTGTATAATTCCAATTATATACATCTGAAAAAGTTGTGCTTCTTCAATTTTTCTTGACATATAGCAAAAAAAGTGTTAATATATATATATGTATTATACAAAAACATTTAATTCATAAAATAATACTAAAAAAGTAATGTATTAAGTATGTTACGTATTCTGAAAATTTTAAAATCCTTAAAGGAGTGTTATAAAATGAAACGAAAATTTACAAATAAACTAGAATATTGGAAAGAACATAATATTAAAATGCCTTTAATGGTAATTGGTGCAAGGCAAATTGGTAAAACATATATCATAGACGAGTTTTGCAGAGAAAATTTTAGGGAGTATATATATATTAATTTAGAAAAAGAAGAAAAAATACAGTCAATATTTGAAAATACTTTAGACCCAGAAGAAATAATTAAGTATATAGAAATAAATTATTCTAAGAATATAGATATAGAAAATACAATTATTTTCTTTGACGAAATTCAAGTTTCAGAAAGAGCAATAACATCTTTAAAATATTTCTGTGAGTCAGAAAGACCATATAAAATAGTATGTGCTGGAAGTTTGTTGGGTGTTAAATTAAATAGATTTAAGTCATCATTTCCCGTTGGAAAAGTTATAATAGAAAATATGTATCCACTAGATTTTGAAGAATTTTTATTAGCCAAAGGACGCGAAAAACTTATAGAAGAGATAAAAAATTGTTTTAATAAAAAAGTAAAAATATTAGATTCAATACATGAAATTGCAATTAATGAATATAAAGAGTATTTATGTATTGGAGGTATGCCTAAAGCTGTTTTAAATTATTTAGAAAATGACTGTAAAGTTGTATCATTTGATAGGAGTATTCACGAAAATATAATAAATGCATATATAGCAGATATGAGAAAGTATGTTTATACAGCAGAAGAGAGTATAAAAATTCAGAATATATATGAAACAATGCCTATTCAATTAGGAAAAGATAATAGAAAATTTAAGTATTCAGTAATGGAGAAAGGTGCAACTAGAAAAAATTATGAATTACCTTTAGATTGGCTTGTTGCAAGCAATATGTTAATTAAATGTACTAAAGTGAATTTTATACAAGTTCCATTAAAAGCATATCAGGATATAGAAAGTTTTAAAATGTATATTAGTGATGTTGGATTATTGAATTATTTAGCCAAAGTTAAATTTAGCGATATAATATTAGAAAGCGAATTTATGTTTAAAGGTGCAATTACCGAAAATTATGTTGCACAAGCTTTAATAAGTAAAAAATATGACTTATATTATTGGAAAAGCAAAAGTGAAGCAGAAGTAGATTTTGTGTTAGATAAAGAGGATGGGATAATCCCTATAGAAGTTAAAGCGTCAACCACAACGAAATCTAAAAGTTTAAATGAATATATACAAAAATTTAATCCTAATTACGCAATAAGAGTTTCAGCTAAAAATTTTGGATTTTATAATAATATATTTAGTGTACCTTTATATGCAGTATTTTTAATATAAGTAATATGCTTATTCCATATAACTAATTTCCTTTCTCAATTTGCTAAGTAAACATATTATCTACTTAACTTTAAATTTATACTTTAGCTATTATATATTAATAATAAACACTTGTTAAATATGCAGAAAATAGCAAGAAAAATTTCTTGCTATTTTAACATATAATTTACATAACTTTATCTTCTATTTCTTTCTTAATTTTTGCAATAAAATCATCTAATTTCATTTGTCCTAAATCTCCACTTTTTCTTTCACGAACTCCTACCTTTTCTTCTTCTATCTCTTTATCTCCTAATATTAACATATATGGAACTTTTTGAAGTTGTGCTTCTCTTATCTTATAACCTATTTTTTCACTTCTTTCATCTAATTCTACTCTTATTCCTGCTTCTTCTAATATATCTTTTACTTTATTTGCATATTCATTATGAGCATCTGCTATAGTCATTATTTTTACTTGTACTGGTGCTAACCATAATGGGAATACTCCTGCAAAATGTTCTGTTAATATTCCTAAAAATCTTTCAAAAGAACCGAATATAGCTCTATGAACCATTATAGGTGTCTTTTTATTTCCTTCACTATCTATATATGAAAGGTTAAATCTTTGTGGTAATTGGAAATCTAATTGTACAGTTCCCATTTGCCATTCTCTTCCTATACAATCTTTCATTTTTATATCTATTTTAGGACCATAAAAAGCTCCATCACCTTCATTTATTCTGTAATTATCTTCTCCACACAATTCATCTAAAACTTTTCTTAAATCAGCTTCTGCCTTATTCCAAGTTTCAATCTCTCCCATAAAATCATCTGGTCTTGTTGATAATGTTAATTTATATTCTAACCCAAATATTCCATATAACTTATCAGCAATTTCTATAATAGACTTAATTTCACTACCAATTTGCTCCTCTGTAATATAATTATGAGAATCATCTTGTCTAAACATTCTTACCCTAAATAATCCATTTAATTGTCCAGACTTTTCATTTCTATGGATTACATCTACATCATTAAATCTTAATGGTAAATCTTTATAACTTCTTAATTTTGAAGCATATATTTTTATAGAATTAGGACAATTCATTGGTTTTAAGGCTTGTTCTTTTCCATCTGAATCTGTTAATACAAACATATCCTCTTTATAGTGGTCCCAGTGTCCTGATGTTTTCCATAATTCACTACTATTTAATTGAGGTCCTGAAAATTCTTGATATCCTCTTTTCTTATGCTCTTTTCTCCAAAATTCTATTAAAGTATTTAACATTGTAAATCCTTTAGGCATCCAATAAGCCATACCTGGAGCTGTTTCATCAAAGAAAAATAATTCTAATTCTTTTCCTAATTTTCTATGATCTCTTTTTTTAGCTTCTTCTAACATATTTAAATACGCTTCTAATTCACTTGCTTTTGGATAAGATATTCCATAAATTCTTTGTAACATCTTATTATGTTCATCACCTCTCCAATATGCACCTGATGATGACAATAATTTTATGGCTTTTACCTTACCTGTACTCATTAAATGAGGACCTGCACATAAATCTACAAATTCGCCTTGCTCATAAAAGCTTATTTCTTCTCCTTCTGGTAATTCTTCTATTAATTCTACTTTATAATTTTCATTTCTTTCTTTCATTAATTTAATAGCTTCTGCTCTTGATAAAGAAAATCTTTTTATTTCTAAATCCTCTTTAATTATCTTTTTCATTTCTACTTCTAATTTTTGTAAATCTTCTTCTGAAAAAGGTTTTTCTACATCAAAATCATAATAGAAACCATTATCTATTGCAGGCCCTATTGCTAATTTTACATCTGGAAATAATCTTTTTACAGCTTGCGCCAATATATGAGATGTTGTATGCCAATATGCTTTTTTACCATTTTCACTATCAAATGTTAAAATATTTACAGTATCTCCTTCTTTTAATACATATCTTAAATCTTTAACCTCTCCATTTACTTCTCCTGCCATTGCATTTCTAGCTAATCCTTCACTTATAGCTTTTGCTAAATCTAATACTGAAGAATTTTCTTGTAATTCGATTTCTGAATTATCTCTTAATTTAATTTTCATAACTAAAACCTCCTAAAAATTCTTTTATATAAAGTAAAATCCCCTATAAATAGATTTTACTCTATTTATAGGGGTAAGTTTATATCTTACGGTTCCACCCTAATTTTAACTTCATTTACAGATTTATCGCATCTTACACGCTACTATTTCTAATAGAAACTCCGGGGTAGTTTTTCAAATACGTTTTTTAAGATTAGCTTTCAGCCCACGACTAATCATCTCTGTTAATAACCTTTATTTTACTTTGTCCCATCATCGTTCACATTCTTATTATTTTTTTGACAGTAATATTATACACTTTTTTTACAAAAAGGTCAATAAATTTTTTAAATTTTCTTTTCTATATATTTCCAAGAATCTCTACACATTTCTTCTATACCTTTTTCAGCTTTCCAATTTAACTCTTTTTCTGCTTTATCAACATTAGAATAACATTTAGCTATATCTCCAGCTCTTCTTTCTGCAATTCTATATGGAACTTTTTTACCTGTTGCTTTTTCAAATGCTTGCACCATTCCTAATACACTATAACCATTTCCTGTTCCTAAATTATATATAAATATTCCATGTTTTTCTTTTTCAAGTTTATCTAATGCTGCTATATGTCCTTTTGCTAAATCTACTACATGTATATAATCTCTAACTCCAGTTCCATCTTCTGTATCATAATCATTTCCAAATATAGATAATTCTTTTAATATTCCAGCTGCAACTCTTACTATATATGGCATTAAATTATTTGGAATTCCTTGTGGTTCTTCACCAATTAAACCACTTTCATGTGCTCCTACTGGATTAAAATATCTTAAAATAACTATATTCCAAGTATTATCTGATTTATATAAATCTTGTAATATTTGTTCTATAAATAATTTACTTGTTCCATAAGGATTTGTAGTTCCTCCTATTTTGCATTTTTCATCTAATGGAACTTTCTCTGGATCTCCATACACAGTTGCAGATGAACTAAATATAAAGTTTTTCACATTATATTTTTTCATTACTTCTAATAAGTTAATTGCACCAAATACATTATTATGGTAATATTCTAAAGGTTTTTGTACTGATTCTCCAACTGCTTTAAATCCAGCAAAATTTATTACTGAATCAATTTTATTTTCTTCAAATATTTTTTCTAATAATTCTCTATCCAAATAATTTCCTTCATAAAATTTAAAATCTTTTTTAGTAATTTCTTTTATAGCTTCTAAAACTGAACTTTTACTATTTGAAAAATCATCTATTATTACTACTTCTCTTCCCTTCTCTAATAATTCTACTACTGTATGACTTCCTATATATCCTGCTCCACCTGTTACTAAAACAGCCATAATATTCCTCCTTAATTTTTGATTATTATATACTATTTTTTGAAAGAATACAAGTTTTTTAAACACATATATCATCTTTTATTCCTGCATATTTAGCATCTCCTATGCCTGGAACGTTTTGTATCTCTTCTATTGATTTAAATTTTCCATTTTCCTCTCTATAATCTATTATTTTTTTAGCAGTACTAGGGCCTATTCCATCTAATGTTTCCAATTCTGTTTGTGTAGCAGTATTTATATTTATTAATCCATTATCTATATTACTATTTAAATTACTTTCAGCATTATTATTTTTTTGATTTTCATCACTATTTATTCCACTTGTTATATAAGCTATATTAATATCATTTTCCTTACTTTCTATAACTTCATCTAAACTAGGTATATATAACTTTTCACCATCTTGTAATTTATATGCTAAATTTATATTTTTAATTTCTCCACTATCTGTTAAACCTCCTGCTTTTTCTATTGCATCTGCTACCCTTTGTCCTTCTTCTAATTCTACAACTGAAGGATTATTAACCTCACCCGCTACATATACATATATTAGATTTTTAGAAGAGTCTTCTACTTTTATTTTATTTTCTACTACATTAACATTTTCTTCTAGATATAAATTACTATAATCCGAATATACTGTATTATCTTTTGTAAATAAGTATATAATTATTAATATAACTAAAACTATACCTATACCGTATAATACTATTTTTTGCGTTTTATTTAAATTTTCCAAATTATCACCTACTTTTATGATTTTATTACTCTTTATAACTTTATTACTTTTAAATATAAATTTTTTAAGTTATATTTTACAAATTTATTTTAAATATTTTGTAAAATTATGTCATTAAATATTGAAATTTATCAAAAAATACTGTATATTATATATATTAAATAATTTAGGAGGCAGAATGAAAAAATATAAATACTTTTTACTATGTATATTAACTTGTATACTTCTATTTTTCAGCTCAAATAATACTTACGCAACTGATGCTTCTAGCTTAGACATCAATTCACCATCTGTAATATTAATAGAAAGAAATACAGGTAATGTTTTATATGAAAAAAATTCAAAAGCTATACGCTTTCCAGCTAGCACTACAAAAATTATGACTGCTATTTTGGCTCTAGAAAATTGTAATATAAATGATGTTGTTAGAGTTACCTACAGTGCCGTACAACGTATTCCAAGCGGTTATAGTATTGCAGATTTAAAAGTAGATGAAGAACTTACTGTTGAACAGTTATTGCATTTACTATTAATCCCTTCTGCAAGCGATGCTGCAAATACTTTGGCTGAACATATTGGAGGTTCTATTGAAAATTTTGCTAATATGATGAATGATAAAGCTAAAGAAATAGGTTGTGAAAATACCCATTTTACTAATCCAGATGGTATGCACGATGAAAATCATACTACTACAGCATATGATTTAACTTTAATGGCAAATTATGCTATGAATAATAATACATTTAGAAGCATAGTTTCTAAAGCATCTTATGTTCTATATCCGACTAATAAAAATACTACAGAAAGATATTTTAGAACCACAAATTCATTATTAAATACAGCATCTGATTATTATTATGATACAGCTATTGGTATTAAAACTGGATTTACTACACCTGCTGGGAATTGTTTAGTTGCTGCAGCCAAAGTTGGTGATATGGAATGTATTTTAACTATTTTAGGTGCAGAACAAAATGAAGATGGTTCAAGTCAGAGATTTTCAGAAGCAAGAGAATTATTCGATTTTGCTTTTGGTAATTATACTTATAAAAATATTAAATATAAATCTGATATTGTTTCAACAATTACTGTTAAAGGTGCTACTTCAGATACTAAAAATTTAAATTTAGAACTTAGTAATAAAATTAATGCTTTTATAGATAAAAAAGATTTAGATACTAATTTTGAACCAACTATAATTTTAAATGAAAATATTAAAGCTCCTATCTTAAAAGGTGATAAATTAGGTACTGCCACTTATACTATAGAAGGTGTTAATTACACTGTAGATTTAGTTGCAAGCAATGATGTTTATAAGTCTAATATGCCAATAATTATTGGAGTTATACTTGTTTTTGTAACTTTAGTTTGCTTAAAATTATTATTAAGTAAAAAGGGAAAATCTAAGAAAAATTATAAATTAAAGAAAAGAAAAAATAAAATTTAATATTAAGAGCTTTTTTTAAAAAAGCTCTTATTTTATTTTTTGTAATTACAATAATATTGATATATAACTATTTATAAATTATGTTTTATATTATTATATTTGTTCAAAAATAGTTATATATCAATATTTTTCTAAAACTAATAATCTGTACCAATTATAATAGTTATATCTATATTATTATCACTTGAATTTCCAGAACTTACAATACCTTTACTAAGTATTTTTTCAAGCTCTTCCAACTCCTTTTCATTCACATTTTTTCTATTTATAATTGTTGTTTTTGATGTTATGTTAGTTTCATCAGTTGCTATAACATTATATCCATTCGCTTCTAATTTATTCTTTACATTATATAATGCATTTTCGTTCTCTGTACCATTTAACAATTCTACATTAATACCTTTTTCTATAACCTCATTTTCTGAAGTTGTATTTAATGTATTAGTAAGCTCATCATCGTCGTTATTGACTTCTTTTTCTTCACCATCTCCAAATAATTCGTTTACAATTTTTTCAGTTCCTTCTTCATCATGTGCATAAAAAGCCAAATTATTATAAAAAGTTGGTTCTCCTGGAAGTATACCTGTTTTTAAGTTTTCAGTATTAAAATTAACGGCAAATGGTAAGTAATCCTTTATATCACTTATATTCATATTTGTTTTTACATTGTTGTAAAAAATATCAATAAAACCACCTATATTTAATAAATTTTGTGGTTTTAATGTTTGTTCGGCTAATGCTGTTAAAAAAGCTCTTTGAGTTCTTGAACGTCCTAAATCTTCTCCTCCATATTCTTTAGGATATGAAGTTCCATCTTGATTATGCCTAAACCTTACTACACCTTCCGCAGTTTCGCCATCTAACAATTGATATCCTGCTTTTACATGTATATATAACTCTTGTTGAAAATCTTCATAATCCATATCTATTGGCACATCAAAATATACTCCGCCTATTAAATCTACCATTTCTACTAATGCATCTGTATCTATTAAACAATAATTTGTAACATCTATACCTGTAATTTTGCTAACTGCTGCTACAGTTTTTTCTGGATGTTCATATTGACATAAAGCATTTATTTTATCATATGCTGAAGCTGTTGCTTTACTTTTTCCTACAAATGTATCACGAGGTATGGTTAATAGTGATGCTTCTTGTGTTTTAGGATCGTAAGATGCTAACATTATTGTATCTGTTAAGTTTTGGCTTTGTCCTAACAATACACAATATATTTCTGGTAAATTTGCTAATGTTTCTTTATCCGTTCCTACTACAGCTCCAATAACACCAGATGCACCACCACCATTTTCTTTCACTTTAATTGCAAAATTTACTGCAAATATAATTATTCCTATTAATAATAATATGAGAACTACTTTTATTACTTTTCTTACTTTGCTTTTTCTTTTTTTCTCTTTTTTAAATTCTTTATCCAATTTTTTTTGCTCTTTTTTTGGGCTATTATTTATTTTACTATTATTATTACTCAAATATAACACTCCTACTATTTTATTTTTATTTTATAAAAGCATCCTTTCCCTAATTGAATTATAGCTTCTCTTTCTATATTTAAATTTTTAAAATCCATAACTTTTTCATTATTTATTTTAACTGCTCCACCGGCAAACAATCTTTTAATTTCACCTTTTGAAGCAAATTTAGATATACTTACTAATTTATCTAATAATTCATTTTCACAATTAACCCCATTTTCTAAAATAATTTCTTCTACATCATCTGGAGCTTCTTGTTTTTGAAATGCTGTTTTAAAATGTTCTTGAGCTTTATCTGCTTTCTCTTCTGAGTGATATAATTTTGTAATTTCATGTGCTAATTCCATTTTAACATTTCTTGGATTTTCTCCTGCAACTAATCTTCTTTCTATTTCAGTAATTACATCTGGATGTAAGTCTGTACATAAATTATAATATTTTATAATCATATTATCTGGTATTTTCATTACTTTTTCGTACATAATATTAGGTTCTTCATTTACACCTATATAATTTCCTAAACTTTTGCTCATTTTTTGAACACCATCTATACCTTCTAATAATGGCATAAATAAAGTAATTTGTGGTTCTTTTCCATAATCTTTTTGAATGTTTCTTCCCATTAAAACATTAAATGTCTGATCTGTTCCACCTAATTCTAAATCTGCATTAATGGCTACAGAATCATACCCTTGCATTAATGGATAAAAGAATTCATGTAATGATATAGATTGATTTGATTCATATCTGTTTTTAAAATCATCTCTTTCTAAAATTCTAGCAACTGTACATTTTGCAGCTAAATCAATTACATCTCTAAAATTCATTTTTCCTAACCATTCACTATTATATCTTACTACTGTCTTATTTTTATCTAATATTTTAAAAATTTGATCTTGATATGTTTTTGCATTTTCTTCAACTTGTTCTTTAGTTAATGGTTTTCTTGTTTTTGATTTACCTGTTGGGTCTCCTATCATACCTGTAAAATCGCCTATAATAATTATAACATGATGCCCTAAATCTTGTAATTGTTTTATTTTTCTTAAAACTACTGCATGTCCTAAATGTATATCTGGTGCTGATGGATCTAACCCTAATTTTATATTCATAGGCCTATTTTCTTTTTTAATAGTCTCTAATTTTTCTTTAATTTCTTCTATTTGAGTATAATCTGCTGCCCCTTTAAGCATTATTTTTATAGTATTTTCAACATCTATATTCATTTTTCGCCTCTCCTTATCAAAAAATATATATTATTATATAATATTTATTGACAATATGCAAGAATTTTTAACATATATTTTTAAATTGGTTACGGCTTATCTAAAATGATGTTTTTATAATGTTTTAAATTTATAAGTCCTCTTTGCAAGCTTATTTCTATTGCATCTATCCTTATATCTTTATTTAATTTTTTCTTGTATAAATAATATTCTGCAGTTTTATATAGGTGTTTTTGCTTTATTGTATCTATAGAATTTATTCCAGTTCCATACCTTTTACTCCTTCTTGTTTTTACTTCTATAAAAACTAATTCTTTTTTATCATACGCTATAATATCAATTTCACCGTATTTACATTTAAAATTTTTTTCTACTATTTTATAATTATTTTTATACAAATAATTGCTTGCTATTTTTTCACCAAATTTTCCAATTTCTTGAGAGTTATCCACTTTTTCTGCACACATTGTTAATAATTTTTTTCGTAAAATCCTCCTTCTAATGTAGTTATTAATCCTTCTAATTCTAAGAGTGTTAATTTATAACTTATTTCACTTACTGGTTCTTTTAATTTACTAAATATAAAGTCTATACTTGTTGGTTCTGTTCTTATTAATTCATATACTTTTTCACATCCACTTGGTATATTTTCTATGCTTTTTTTAGAATTTTTCTTATATTTTTCTATATATTCCTTCATTTTTTGATTATCTAATTCTTCAAATATATCTGATATTCCACTTAATAATATCGCTCCATTTTTTATCATTCTATTTGTTCCTATACCACATCTATTATCTAATCCACTAGGCACACAAAATACTGTTTTTCCCTGTTCTCTTGCGTACCTAGCCGTTATACTTGTGCCACTTCTATATGCAGCCTCCGTTATTATTAAACATTCTCCTAAAGCACTTACCAATCTATTTCTTTCTATAAATTTATTAGAATCAGCTTTTTCATCAGGTTCATATTCTGTTATAACTAATCCACCATTTTCTATAATACTATGGTATAATTCTAAATTAGCTTTTGGATATACATTATTTAATCCACATGGTAATACAGCAATTGTTTTTCCACCATTTTCCATACTATATTTATGTACATATGTATCTACTCCAATAGCCATTCCACTTACTGTTACAATACCAAGAGTTGCTAATTCTTTTGCAAACTTTTTAGACATATTTCCACCATATCTTGAACACTTTCTCGAACCTACTATTGAAATTGCAAATTCATTCAGCAATGTTTTGTCCCCTTCTATATATATTTCTTCTGGTGCATTTGATATTTTTAGAAAATTTAATGGATAATCTTTATTAAATTTACTTATTTTTTCTATAACTTTTCCTCCTTTTTCCTATACTGTATTGCTTCTGCAATGTGCCTTGGTTCTATGTTTTCTTTTAATTCTAAATCTGCTATTGTCCTTGCAACTTTTATAATTTTATTATATGCTCTAGCACTTATTTTAGCTTTTACATAAAATTTATCTAATAATTCTTGACTTTTTAAATCTAATTTGCAAAATTCTTTTATGTATGAATTTTGCAATTCAGAATTTAAATTTATATCATACTTTTCATATCTTTCTTTTTGTATATTTCTCGCTTGTATTACACTTCTTTTTATTTTTTCTGATACACTTTCTTTATTTTCTTTTTTAAATTCAGAATATTCAATTGAAGTAACTTCTACAAATAAATCAAATCTATCTAATAATGGGCCACTTATTTTTTCCACATATCTTTTTCTACTTCTTTCACTACAAGTACATTTTCTGAGTAATGAACCATAATATCCACAAGAGCATGGATTCATTGCAGCTATTAATATAAAATCGGCAGGATATGTTATTTTAGCTTTTACTCTACTTATAGTTATTTCTTTATCTTCCAAAGGTGTTCTAAGCATTTCTAATACATTAGATTTATATTCGGTTAACTCATCTAAGAACAAAATTCCTGAATTTGCTAACGTAACTTCTCCTGGTTTTGGAAAATCTCCACCTCCAATAAGGCCTTTTTCAGATATAGTATAATGTGGGCTTCTAAAAGGTCTTTCAAATATAATTTCTTTGCTATCTTCTCCATATAAACTGTTTATTTTTGTTACTTCTAAAGCCTCTTCTAAAGTTAAATCTGGTAATATAGTTTTTACTCTTTGAGCCAACATAGTTTTTCCACTACCTGGACTACCAGTCAATAAACAATTATGACCTCCAGCTATAGCTATTTCTAATGCTCTTTTTGCTTGCTCTTGCCCGAATACTTCTGAGAAATCCATGTTATAATTTTTATCGTTTGTAAACTTATTATAATCTAATATTTTCACCTTTTTCAATTCTTTTTCTCTATTGAAAAATTCTACTACTTCTTTTAAATTAGATGCTATATAAATATCTATACCATTGACAAATTTAACTTCATTTTCATTTTCTTTCGGAATAATTATATTATATATTCCTTGTCTCTTTAATTCAATACATATCGCTAATGCTTCACGCACTTTTTTTATTTTACCATCTAATGACAATTCACCTATAATAACATAATCATTAAAGTCCTTATTTCTAATAATTCCTATAGAGCTTAAAATTCCTATTGCTATAGGTAAGTCAAATAACGCTCCTATTTTTTTAATATTAGCCGGAGCCATATTTACTACTATTCTTTTACTAAAAAAATCATAACCTGAATTTTTTATTGCAATTCTTACTCTTTCTTTTGCCTCTCTTACTATTGTATCTGGTAGTCCTACTATCTCAAAATATGGTAAACCATTTGAAACATCTACTTGTACAAATACTAAATTACCATTAATTCCTACAATAGTCATACTCTTTATAATTGATAACAATTTATTCTTTTCCTCCTTATTTGGAAAACATTTTAGTTGACTGACTAAAATTTTATATGATACAAAAAAACCTATCAATATATTACCACAATTTGGGAAATTTGTAAAGAAAATTTGTTCGCTAAATTTCGACATATTTTTTAAGAAAAAAATTTGTTTAATAATCTTGAAGGATAATTACTTAAAATTTATAAATAATATAAAAACTTTTAAATATAAAATTCGTCCGATTTTATATTTAAAAGCTTACTCATAAATTATTACGATATTATTAGACTCCTCTTAATACTATTTTATCCATTGCTCTATATGTATCGCTTGATAATTCTGTTCTTGAAACTACTACCCCATTTTGTTTTACAACTTTATACGTAGTACTTTTACAACCATTTCTACCACTACTTTGCACTTTAGTTTGACCTGGAGCTAATGTTGTAGTATCTTGATATACAGTTTTAGGATACAAAGTTTGGTGATATACAGTTTCAAATGTAATTGTTGGTTCATTTTCTTCTTTTAAACCATACATTTTCATCGTTACATATCCACCATCCACTGTTGATACTATTTTTACAGGATAATCTCTTGTATTTTTAAATCTAAAGTCTATCGAACCATATACTACTGTTGCATCTTGCCCTGCTGGCAAATATCCTGCTAAAAATAAATGGTTTTCTCTTTCAACTATTTCTAAATTTGATTTAACTACTATATTATATAATGTTGAAGATATCTGACAAATTCCTCCGCCTAGGCCCTCAACTTCTTGCCCTCCAGAATATACTCCTGCCATTTGGAAACCTGCTTCTATAGTTCTTTCTCCTACCACATCATTATATGAGAATGTTTCTCCAGGCATTAATACATACCCATTTATTTTAGATGATGCTAATTTTAAATTAGTTGTTCTTCCCACTTTACTTGTTATATATGTTGTTGTACAAGTAGCTAATAAATCTGGAAATGCTTCATTTCCTATTTGGTCTGTTGTTACCGATGGTTTTAAGACTTTTAATTTTATTTCATATTGTTCTTGATCTGTTTCTAATAATGCTTTTGCTTCATCTAAAGAAATATCAAAATCTAATCCATCTTCAGATTCATGTACTTCAAACGGATCTGTAGAATAATATGCATCTACTGGAGCTTTGTAAACTTCATTATATATTTTTTCAATATCTATTGCAGCAGGCTCACTAACTATTACACCTACTTGTATTGGTTCAAAACTTCTATTATTTATACTCTCTAATAGTGATGTTTTTAATTCATCAGCCTTAACCTCTATTCCTCTATTTCCCTTTTTTATAATTACTTTATCTTCCAATATTTCATAACTAGATGGTACTAAGCTTGAGAATTGTGAATTTATTTCGTTTATAAAATTATCTAACTTTTCTTCTTCATACTCATAACTTAAGTCTATATTAGTATCGGAAAAAAAAGTTTTTACCATATTTATATTATTTTCAAATATATTTCCAATTCTACCTATACGATAAGCTTCTTCTACTACATTTTCTATATTATATTTTACACCTAAATCTAAAGGCTTTATTTTTGATTCTTTACCATCATATTGTATTAATATTTCTTGATTTAATACATTTTCTATTTCACTATTTAATTTATTAATTGCCTCTTCTTTAGTTAAATTTGACACATCTACTCCAGCTATATAAATATTAGAAAATATTTTTTTATAGAAAATATTATAGCATACTACTATCGATAAAAATATAATTATAATACTAAGAAAACTTATTAAAACATATACAAGCGGATTTCTTTTCTTAGTTTCATTTTTTACTACTAAGTATTCATCATTTTCCTCTATATCTTTTTCTTCATCTTCAACCGCTTTTATTGGATCGTTATTTTCTTCTTTTTTCACAATGTCTATACTAATAGTATTTTCCAATGTTTCTTCTTGCTTTTCTTTTAATTTTTCCGGTTCCTTACCTTCGATTAATTTTTCAAACTCTTCTTTTTTTTCTTCTATAACATCCAAATTGTTTTCGCTATTATCTATTTTATTTTCGCTTTGCACTTTACTTTTTGATACACTCATATTCTCTCCTATTTTTCAATTATAATCTCGTATTATAATCTTACCATAAAACTTATAATTCTACAATATTTTTATACAAATTTTTATAAAATATTAATAGAACACACTTGTCAATGGTTCATTTAAAGCTTTTGCTATATCTTTCATAATATTTAAAGAAGGATTCTGTCTTTCGTTTTTTTCTAATAAGTATATATAACTACTACTTATTTTACTAGTATATGAGATATATTTAACAGGTATACCTTTTTTTCTTCTAATTTCTTTTATATTATTCATAATATCACCTTCACGTACATTTGTTTGCATTATTATACCATGAACTTTATTTCTGGTCAAGAGATAAAGTATATTTTTCAACATTTTTCGTTTTTTTTATTTACTACTAGACAAATTCATTTTTTTTTTGTATAATATATCTATATTATTTTTTAAGGAGCTATAATTATGATAGGTGAAATGATTGCAAAAATTAGAAAAGAAAAAGGAATGACTAAAACAGAATTATCTAAACTTACTAATATTAACATTGGTCATCTTACACATATTGAAAAAGGTGAAAGAAACCCAAGCCAAAAAGCTTTAAAAAATATTTGTCAAGCTTTAAAAGTACCTTACCAACAATTGATGTGCACATATGGAAAAAATATTAATGAAGATCAACAAAAATATGGCCTAATAGATTATATTCCTTATAATAAGGTATTAGCTATAGATAATATCAATGGACTTATAACTTGTCCTCCAGAAGCTCCAAGTGCTTCAATAGCTTTAAGGGTTAACGATGATGCAATGAAAAACTCTTTAGAAAAGAACTCATATGTATTTGTTGAATTTAATGCACCATTAAATCATAAAGATATAGGTGTTTTCTGTTTAAATGATGAAATTATGATAAGAAAATTCATATTAAAAAAAGACAAAATTATTTTAAGAGCTGAAAATAAATTTTATGAAGAAATAACTGTTAAAAATGATGACGATTTTTATATAATTGGAAAAGTTTTCATATAATTTTTAAAAATTTTTGAAAAAACACTTGTATTTTTTTTAATAAAGTAATATAATGTAAAAAATTGAGAAGAACAAAAGGAGAAAATAATATGGAACTTATAAAAAATATTTTTTTTAATACTGATAAATTAACACAAAATAGCAAAGTTAAAATTTCTTATACTGGAAAACTTTTTCAAGATAATTCACAAGAAGTTTATATCCATTATGGTTTTGGATTATTATGGGAAAATTTAAATGAAGTTAAAATGGAAAAAACCGACTTAGGATTCCAAGCTGAAATTGATTTGATTGATAAAGAGACATTTAATTTCTGTTTTAAAAATGAATTAGATATTTGGGATAATAATGACGGTAAAAACTATATTTTTGAACTAGAGGAAGTTTCAAATGATTTAGTTTCTGTTGATGATGTTGAATCTTCTATACATACACCTATAGAACAAAATAGGTTCTATCAATTATCTAAAAAAATAAAATTAGCTATATATAAAATAATTACATCTATTCCTAAATTAATTTCTGGAACATATAAAAGAAAAAGAAGCGAAGAAAATTAAAATACTTAAGAACTATGAATTTAATCATAGTTCTTATTCTTATTTACAGCATTTTCAATTATTTTAGCAAATATATAATCAAAATTATTAATAAACCCAAATTTTAAGATTACTTTTTTTCTTAAATCAATTAACTTTTTTTCATATTCTTTATATAAAACTAAATATATATTTAGTTCTTTTTCATTTAATTCATTTCTTTCCAATTGAACATTAATATTATTTTCTCTTAATTTTGCAAATAATTCTTCTACTATAATTGTAACTTCTTTATTTAAATAATTTTCTACCATATTTGTTTCTTTATCTTTCATTACTACCTCCACATACATTATAGCACAAAAGTATGCTGATAGCAACATTTTAGTACTAATAGTATGTTCACTTTTTTATTATAATAATATAAACTATAAGTAATTATAAAAATATTATACCTAATTAAATAATATTTTATACATTAATGTACAAAGAAATGGAGGAATATATGGATTACGTTAATTTAGGTATTAGAATTAAACAAAAGAGAACCGAATTGAATTTAACTCAGGAAAAACTTGCAGAAAAAGCTAAAATTTCAACTGCCTATATGGGACAGATTGAACGCGGTGAAAAACGATTAAGTCTTGATAATTTTGTAAACATCGCAAATGCTCTAAATTGTTCAACAGACGAATTATTAAGAGGAAGTACAGAAAAGAATAGTAACGCTAGATTTAATGAAATATTTTCTATTTTAAAAAATTCAACTAATAAAGATTTAGAACAAGCAATTGATATTTTAAAAATATTATCAAGAAAGTAAAAGAAAAATAATATTTATTTATTATTATGGTAAATGAATATTATTTTTTACGGTATATTTATACAAATTTACAGAAGTTTAACAAATTTTTCACAAATATTACAAAAAATAGAAAAAAAGTATTGACATTTTAAAAAAAATAGTGTATTATATATAGGTATTCGCAAATAATAACAACAAATTGGTATTATGGGCTATTAGCTCAGTTGGCAGAGCACTTGACTTTTAATCAAGTTGTCCCGCGTTCGAATCGCGGATAGCTCACCATTACGGCCCGTTGGTCAAGAGGTTAAGACACCGCCCTTTCACGGCGGAGTCATGGGTTCGATTCCCGTACGGGTCACCAATTTGCCGCTGTAGCTCAGTTGGTAGAGCAACTGACTTGTAATCAGTAGGTCGTCAGTTCAAGTCTGACTAGCGGCTCCAATTGTAAAAAACCTAGATAACTAGGTTTTTTCTTTTTATAAATTTTTTGAACACAACAACTTAGGTTAAATACTATTATAAGAATATGTTTTTTATCACTAATATTTTTAGTCATTCTATAATTCTCAATATCTTTTTATTTGTGAAGTTTCCCTTGTACTATTTTAATAAATATGTTATATTGTTGTACAACAATAATGAAGGTTTAGTTAAAAAAATTTTTTTATAACTATATATGCCTTTAAAAATTGAGAAAGGAAGATTTTTTCTATGAATGCAATAATTCCATTTTTATTTTTAATAGGAATAGTTTTTTTAATATATATTTTTGCAAGAGAAATTAAATATTATTTTTTGAAGAAAATAAAAAGAGCAGATATAATTATCAAAATCAATATAGAAAAAAAGATTATATATTAACAGCCACTGAATTAAAATTTTATAAGCAACTATTAAAATTAACTACTCAATATAGTTATGTATTATTAACACAAATCCCATTATATAGCTTGATAAATACCAAGAATACTATTTATAAGCAACCAGCTTTTAATAAAATTAAAAGTAAATCTATAGATTTTGTTATCGCCACACATAATTTAAAACCTATTTTATGTATCGAGTTAGATGACTACACTCATAATTATAAAAAGAGAATAGAACGAGATGTTTTCATTAATGACTTATTTAATGATATTAATATAAAACTATTAAGAATTAAAGTTCAACGATATTATAATTTAGAAGAGATTAAAAATTATTTACAAGCTATTCAAAATCCTACAGAAAAACTTGAAAAGTTATTATAAATATGATATATAAAGTATCATCAAAAATTTATTAAAAATATATACAATTAAAGGAGTAAATTATGAACTATTTTAAATCTATTATTGCAGAAGAAAGTCAAAAAGATTATTATAAAAAATTGCACGATTTTGTTGACAATGAATATAGAACTAAAACTATTTATCCACCAAGAGATAAAATATTTTTCGCATTAAAAAGTACTCCATATGAACAAGTTAAAGTGGTAATAATAGGTCAAGATCCTTATCATGGTGAAGGCGAAGCACATGGAATGTGTTTTTCTGTAAATCCTGGCATTAAAATACCACCATCTCTCCAAAATATATATAAAGAAATTCATAGAGATTTGGGCTGTAAAATACCTAATAATGGATATTTGCTTAAATGGGCTGAACAAGGTGTTCTAATGTTAAATAGTGTTTTAACTGTTGAAAAAGATAGACCTGCTTCTCATAAAGGCCGAGGATGGGAAATATTTACTGACAAAATTATAGAAGAAATAAATAAAAAAGATACACCTGTAGTTTTCTTATTATGGGGAAATTTTGCAAAACAGAAACAAGTCTTAATAACAAATCCAATCCATTTAGTATTAACATCCTCTCATCCTAGTCCTTTTTCTGTTAATTATGGTTTTAATGGATGCGGACATTTTTCTAAAACCAATAATTTCTTAAAACAAAATGGTATAACTCCAATTGATTGGCAAATAGAAAATATATAAAAAGTTTAAAAATACTAATAACTATTAAGTACACTAATTTACAGTTATTAGTATTTTCTAATTCTTTTCTATTCTCTTAAAGTATCATCATTTTCTATCCAATCTTTTACTAATTCCACTCTATAATCTGTTTTTGTATCTCTCATTACAACCTTTTCTATACCTGCATTTATAATCATTCTTTTACAAAATGTACAAGGCTTGTTATCTTTTACATATTCCCCATTTCTTTTATTTACACCAGTTAGATATAGAGTTCCCCCAATCATATCTCTTCTACTTGCACTTATAATAGCATTTTGTTCACTGTGAACAGATCTACATATTTCATATCCCATTCCACTTGGCATTTTAGCATTTTGTCTTGTACAATATCCCAGATCTAAACAATTTTTTCTTCCTCTTGGTGCACCAGTATACCCAGTTGAAATAATTTCATCATTTTTTACAATAACACTACCATAATTATTTCTTAAACAAGTGCCACGTTCTGCAACACTTTCCGCTATATCTAAATAATAATTAACTTTATCAATTCTTTCCATACCTAATACCTCTTATATATTAAATTATTTATACTTTCATATTCTATAACTTCTACACCATTTGTTAAAATGTCCCCTACTGGTAATTCTAATTCAACGTTTGTTTTATATCTGTTTCCATCAAATATTTCTAATAATATATCAAATTTTATTTTAAATTTAATTTCGTCATTTTTTATATTTTCTAAATTTAATATTCTCCCATCATAATTAATTTCCTCTTCATTAGATTCATATGTACCCAAATCATTATTTATTATTCTAAGACCTATATTCCCGCCTTGATTAGAAATTGTCAACTCTTCTAAAGATGTACTTTCCCCTCCTATAAATTTATATTGATTTAAATTTTCTATAATATAATTATTACTAGTATCTTCATTTTTAATAATTCTGCAAAAATTAATATTTCCTTTTTCTGGATAAGTTAATTCAAAATTTTCTAAAATGACATTTTCTAAAATATTATTTTGTAAATTTTCATTTTTTGAAATTGTGATATAAATATCATTAATTTGTAATAAATCACCTTTCCATAAGAATTCTGTATTATTTTCGTCCTGTAATCCATCTGCTGTACTTACTAACGATATTTTATCTATATAGAAAGGTAAATCTTCTCTCTTCTCGCCCTCTAATTCATATTTCAATATAATTAAAAATATTATAAATATTAAAATAAAAATAATAGCTAATATTAATGATGTTTTAAAATATTTTTTTATTTTATAATTTTCCAAATTTTTCTCCTTTACTTTTTCTTAAATTTTTAAAAAAATCTTTAATTATTCTTTCACATTCTTCTTTTAAAATTCCTTTTTCATATTCTACTTTATAATTATGAGTATATTCCTTAAAAACATTTAGTACAGAACCTACTGCTCCCATTCTATTATCATCTGTTCCAATATATACCTTCTTTATTCGAGATGATAAAATCGCTCCTGCACACATAATGCAAGGCTCTACAGTTACATACATTTCACAATCTATAAGACGCCAATTATCTAATTTTTTACTAGCTTTTTCTATTGCAATAATTTCAGCATGTTTTATTGCACTTTTCTTAATTTCTTTTTTATTATACCCTCTTGCAATAATTTTTCCATCTTTTACTATTACTGCACCAATTGGGATTTCATCTATTTTTAAGGCTTTTTTAGCTTCTTTTAATGCCTCTTTCATAAATTTTTCTTCCATATATATTTTTCCCTTATTCTTTAAATAATATGATATATTATAGCATTAATATATCTTTAATGCAACTTTATTTTTTATATTGAACTTATTTTTAATTATTCATTTTTTCTTGTTATTTTTATTTTAATTTTTTTATTATTTATTTTTTATTATTTTTATCAATTATTTTTTATTAATTCTTTTTAATTTATTATTAATTTTAATGTTATTATTCTTCTTAAGAATCAATTTTTGTATATTTTTAAAAAGTTTTGATTAACTATTTAGTTAATCGGCAAAAAACAAATAATGCAAAATATAAATATTTTATGTAAAATTATTTTCAACTAATTTAATGCTTATTTTTAATTTTATACTCAAAAATAATTTTACGTTTTTTCAAAACTTTATAACCTAGATTTAGCACTTATTTTTTCTAATTTCTAAATTTTATGTTATCTTTAAACAGTTTGTTAATTGTTTTTCATATTTCTATGTTTCCTAAACGAAGATATTGCATCTAACTTTAGATTTAGTAATACTTCGTTTTTGATTATTTATGTTATGTAAAATGTTTTTTGAAATTATTTTTTTCTAACCTTTTGGCACAAAAACTAAATGATTTTAAATATTTTTTAAATCCATTTCAACATTTTTTTGTCTTTTAAGTACGATTTTTCTTTTTTATATTACCTAAAAAATCTTTTATTGTATTTTCTAAAAAAATTTAACTAATGTATAAATATTTTAAAAAAAATCAGTCTTTTTTGTTATTTTGACTAAATATTAATTAGATCTTTTTCTAAATAATGACTTTCACTTTTTTTAAAGAAATATTTTCTTTCTGAAAAACTATTTTTTATCTATCTGCTATTAATATTAATTTATAATTTCCATAGTTTTTATATAATTATTTATATGTTCAAATTTCAATTTCAAGTATTATGTAAAACGTTGTTTTTTTATAATGCTTTCTTACTATTTTCTTTGATGCGATAGCTTTTTTAGTAATATTTATATTATACTAGCTACAATTTTTATTTTTCATATTAGTTTATGTATACTTTGTTCAGAATACTTTCTTAAGCTATTTCTTCTTATTATACTTATTTTCAATATCCTGTGATTGTCATCAGGGCAATTTGCCAAATCCATTTTTATTTACAAAGCAAATTATAAAAAGATATTTTTTAATCTTAAATTTTAATTTCCCAAAAGCAAATAAAAATTTTCATTGAATTGAATTTAATTTAATTTTATACTAATAATTTCTTTCTTATTCCTCTATTTATTTTTCTATTTATTATTTATTTCTATTATTTATTATTTTATTTTTTTATTATTTATTATTTATTTTTTATTATTTATTATTTATTATTTATTTTTTATTATTTATTTTTTATTATTTATTTTTTATTATTTATTATTTTATTTTTTATTATTTATTTTTTATTATTTATTATTTTATTATTTATTATTTTATTTTTTATTTTTTATTTTTTATTATTTATTATTTATTTTTTATTATTTATTTTTTATTATTTATTCTTTTTTATTTATTCTTTTTTATTTATTTTTTTATCTATTTATTATTTATTTCTTCATATTATTTATATATTGATAATAATTATCATTTATGTTATTATTTTGTATATTATTTGAAAGGAGTTTAATTATGTTAGAAAATATTAAAATATTATTACGGTTGTACCAAATGAAAAATACACTGTTAGTGGAATAAATTTTAAAACTATCACTGCATATAATACTAATAAACAATTTCATCCTAAGGAAAATAATTGGGTTGGTTATTTAATTAAACTTAATAATATTACTTATTATATTGCTGGAGATACGGATATAACAAAAGAAAACAAGAAAATAAAATACGATATTGCGTTTGTTCCTGTTGGAGGAACTTATACAATGGATTATAAAGAAGCTGCTGATTTAATTAATATAATTAAAACACAAATCGCTATCCCAACTCATTATGGAAGTATTGTAGGGAATATAAATGATGGACTTAATTTTTCAAAATTATTAAATAATGATATAAAATACAAAATTTTAACATAAAATTGGTGTGCTTAGCTGGAATCGAACCAGCGACCTTTCCCTTAGGAGGGGAACGCTCTATCCTACTGAGCTATAAACACATTTCATTATTATTATACCATAATTTTTCTATTTTTCAATATTTTTTAAGAAAAAATTAGATTATAAAATACAGATATCTTTATAATCTAATTTTTCTCTTACTTATGCATTTAATTTTGATATTAATTCTTCAACGTCAATTCCATGTACTTCACAAGCTTCTTCTAATGTTTCCATTTGTGAAGCAGGACAACCAATGCAGTGCATACCTGATTCTAATAATATATCAACTTTATCAGGATATTTTTCTAACAATTCTCCAATTGTAATTGTTTTCTCTATCATACCCAAAATCCTTTCTTATAAATTTAATTTCTATTGATACGTTGTTTCGACAAAAATCGTCAGAACCCGCCGTTACCAATAAAAATCACATTAAAATTTTATCACAAATTTTGAGAAAAGTATAGACAAATTTAAAAAAATATTGTATTATTTATACATGCTTAATTTAAAAAAAGGAGTGAGGCATATAGGAAATATATTAATACACATATTTTTTATAACTTTCATTTTTAATATTTTTTTAACTCTTTATTATTTTTATTCTTTACTTGAAACGAGATTATTTTTACATAATCAAGGTGCAATATTGAAAATTAAGAAAAAATATTTTCTATAATTTATGAGCAGGAGGAAACTACATGAAAATAATATTTCGTTTAAGTTTTATTCTTTGCTTTCTTTGTATAACTATTTTGCTATTAATAATTTTCATGAAACCAATTTTCATATCCAATAATATTATGTTTCCATATAGTTTTGAGGAATTTAACATAGTGGAAAAGTACCCCATATTATGGTTTAATATAAAATTACTTTACATATTTTTTTATATAATGTCTAACATTATAATTTCAAATTCTATTTTTAACTTGATTTTTAAAAATTATAAAAACCCCCAAACTTCAACTAAAAAGAATGATGATAAAAAATTCAAATTATTTATAGGAAAAGATTCTGACGATAATAAGATATTTATAGAAGAAAATGGTTTATATCAAAATTTTTTAATTTCTGGTACAACAGGAAGTGGCAAGACTAGTTCTGCAATTTATCCCTTTACAAAACAATTAATAGAATATCAAAACCCTAAGCTTGGTATGCTAATACTTGATGTTAAAGGCAATTTTCATAAACAAGTTAAACAATTTTGCAATATATTTGATAAAGAAAACGATTTAATTACAATAGAAATTAATGGTAAATTTAAGTACAACCCTTTGCACAAGCCTAATATTTCACCTTTAATTTTAGCAAATCGTATCAAAAGTATTTTATTACTTTTTTCCGAAAATAATTCGGATTCATATTGGCTTGATAAGGTTGAACAAGTTTTATGCGAGGCAATTAAGCTTTGTAGGATTTATAATGATAACTATGTTAATTTTCTAGAATTACATAAACTTATAACTGATAATGAATATTATATTTTAAAAACATCTGTTATTAAAAATTTATTCCAAGAAAAAAAGTTATCAGAGAAAGAAATGTATGATACTCTAACTGCAATTAATTTTTTTGAAACTGAATTTTATAAATTAGATTCAAGAGTTCTTTCAATTATAAAATCAGAAATTACTAGAATCACTAATTTATTTATTAATGATTTAGATATTTTAAACACATTTTGTTCTAAAAGTAAGGAAGACTTGAATTTTACAGGTTTTAAAGAAGTTATTAAAAATCATAAAATTGTAGTTCTAAATATGAACATTGCTAAACATAAAAATCTTTCAAAAATTATTGCTGCCTATTTAAAACTTGATTTTCAAGATGAAGTTTTACAATGTATTGAAAACAACACTATTCAGCCTACGGCTTTTATTTGTGATGAATACCACGAATATTCAACTACTAATGATGCTAATTTCTTTGCATTAAGTCGTGAAGCGAAATGTATTAATATTATTGCAACACAAAGCTATACTTCTATTTTAAACACTTTAAAAAATGAATACACAACAAAAGTGATTATTCAAAATTTAATTAATAAAATTTGGTTTAGAACAGATGATATGTTTACTATAGAAGAAGCTCAAAAACAATTGGGTAAAGAAGATAAAGTAAAAATATCAAAAAATATTTCAGAAAATTCTAATGATATTAATTATAGTATTTTAATTGATTCATTAAAATCTGATAATCATAGTTTTACAGAAAGCATAAGCACTTATATACAGACTGATTATATATATGATACAAATTATTTTACAAAAAATCTAAAAACCTTTGAAGCTATTGCTTTCTTGTCTAACCGGTTATGAAATTATATATTCTTCTAAAATTAACCTTATTCCCTTTTTTAAATAAGTATTATTTAATAGGAGGACAAATAAATGCATAAAAAATACAAACTAATATTCTTTTTATTAATAATTTTAACAATTATACTTATGTCTTCAGATTCATATGCTGCAGATCCTAAGATTGTTACTACTTTAAGAAAAGGATTTGAATCTATTGAAGAATGGATTATAAAAATTTCAACACCTGCAGCTGCTGTTGCTGTTGGTACGGGTGTGTTTATGAAGAAATTCAGTTTTGGAGACGAAGAAAAAATTAGAACAGGAAAAAGATTAATCAGAGGTAGTTTATTTTCTTATGGATTTATTCTAGCAATAGATTTAATATTATCGGCTATTAAATCTATTATTAATCCGTGATCCATCCTAAAAACTATCTAAAAAGGAGCTAATATATTGGAAACTAACAACATTATAGAAATAATATCAACAACTATAAATACTATTTTTTCTAACTTATTTTCCTCAATAGATAACGAATTATATGGTATTCTTGACGACATAATATTTATTAGTAAAGATATTATAACAGATTCACACTTTGAAAATATTATTGGTACTAGTACATCGCAAGGCATTCTACTTATTTGTAACACCTTAATAATAGCCTTTATATTATATTACAGTATTTCTTTATTAATATCTCATATGACTTTTTCAGAAAACATTCGCCCTACAGCATTTATATTTAGAACGGTTATATTTTCTATTTTATTAAATTTCTCCCCATTCATTTGTGAAATATTAATAGAATTAGTATCTAATATTTCTCTAGGAATAAGAAATATCGGTGAAGTCTTATTTAATAAAGAAGTTTGTTTTTCAACTCTAATACAAGAAATAAATAACGTTATTAGTATAAATAATACAGATTTCAATTTGTTCTCTTTAAATGGATTACTAAAAAGTTTTATATCTATTGGTTTATTAAATTTAATTTTTACTTATTCTCTAAGATATATTATGATTAAAATTTTCACTTTATTAGCTCCATTTGCTTTTTTGACGTTATTTATTCGTAATACAAATTGGTTTTTTTCAGCTTGGCTAAAGGCATATTTATCTTTATTGTTTATGCAAATTCTTGTAAGTTTAATATTAGTAATTACTTTTTCACTTGATTTTTCATCTAACGATTTATTAAGTAAGTTATTAATAATTGGTGCTATATATGCTATAATTAAAACTAATTCATTTATTAAAGAACTTATGGGTGGAATTAGTACCGAAGTGTCTTTAAACATAAATAAATTAAGAGGTGGTTCGCTATGAAATTTATATTTCCACAAAATTATAATTTTCAAACTAAATTACTTGGTTTTATAGATTACTCTACAGCAATTTTTAATATTATTTATTGGACAATTTTATACTTTATTTTAAATACTTTTATTACTGATTTTACTTTAAAAATATCCATTTTTATTATATTTGCATTACCTATATTTATATTAAGTATTACTGGTATTTATAAAGAAAATTTTTTAAATATTTTATATTACGTTATTAAGTATTTTTTTAATTGCAATGTTTATGTTTTTTCAAAAAATGACTAAAATTAACTCTTTCTTTATTTTCCTTTATATATTTTTAGTATTCATACTTTTTAAAAATATTTTACCTTTTTTAGTTGTAAAAACTCAAGTTTAATGTTATAATTCTTTATACCATTTTAAGGATAAATATTTAATTATTACGTGAATATGTAACAGATATATTTATAACTTTATGAAGGGAATGATTTTTAAATGAAACTAGAACAGAACCAAAAAAATTTATTATTTGAGAAAACAGAAATACCAGATATATTTTTTAATGAATATTTATCTATGGCAAATGGAGATTTTGTAAAGGTATATCTTTATATGCTATTTTTATCAAAATACAATAAGGATGTTAAAATTGCGGACCTTTCTAAATCTCTTAACTTACAATTTTCGGTTATACAAGAAGCTATTAAATTTTGGGAGGACAACGGTCTAATTATTAGGAAAACTAATGGTTATATAATGAAAGACTTGCAAGAAATGGCCTTAAATAAATTATATAAAGCTAAAGTTACTCTTTCAGATGAAACTATAGAAAAAAACCAAAAAACTAAAAAACAAACTAAAGCTATTGAAGCTATATGTAATTCTTGTTTTCAAGGCGTTATGTCTCCAACTTGGTATAATGATATTTTATTATGGTTTGCTAAATACGAGTTCGATGAACAAGTTATGATGGCTCTTTTCCAATATTGTTATGGGAAATCTGCACTACATAAAAATTATATACAAACTGTTGCTGAAGCTTGGCATAAAAATAATATAAAAACATATTCAGATTTAGAAAATTATACTATGAAGCAAGAAAATATGAAAAAATCAAAATCTATTATTGCAAAAAAATTAGGATTAACCAGAGCCTTAACTACTTTTGAAGAAGAATATATTGATAAATGGATAATAGATTTTAATTATGATTTAGAAATTATTGAAATGGCTTTAAAGAAATCAACTTCAAAATTAAATATTAGTTTTGATTATATAGATAAAATTATTTCTAACTGGCATGAACATAATTTAAAAACTAAAGAAGATATAAATAAATATTTGACTGAATTTAAACAAAAACAAAAAAATATTAAAGAATTAGAAAAAAAATCAAAAGTTTCAAATACTAATTATCAACAAAGAAATTATGATAATTTAGAAAATTTATATGCTAATATAAATTAAGATTTTTTAGATAGGAGGAATTATTATTAATTATAATTTAAGACAAATATTAAGAAAATATGAAACTAAAAGAGATACTGCATTAAAAGAATTAGAAAAAAGAAAAAAAGAATTATACTTAAAAATTCCTCGCTTACAAGAATTAGAGGATGAATTAAACACTTTTTCTATTAAAACGGTTAAAACAATATTAATGGCTGAACCAAATAAAAAGGATGAACTTATATGTAATTTAAATAATGAAATAAATAAACTAAAATTAGAAAAACAAAACATATTAAAATCAATTAATTTAGATGAAAATTATTTAAGACCTAAATATGAATGTCCTTTATGCAATGACACAGGTTATATAGTTACTGATTCTTCTAATACTATGTGTAACTGCTTAAAACAAGAACTTTTGAATTTAGAATATAACTCATCTAATTTAAATAAATTAGACAAAGAAAATTTTTCAACTTTTAATTTAAATAAATATTCTAACGAAGTTGATTTCACTAAATATAATGTAAATATTTCTCCACAAGAAAATATGAGAAATATTTTAAAGATTATAAAAAATTTTATTTTTAATTTTGATAGTCCTGATGAAAAAAACCTTTTATTTACTGGAAATACTGGACTTGGCAAAACTTTTTTATCTAATTGTATTGCAAATGAAATATTAAATATGAATAAAACTGTTTTATACCAGACAGCTCCAATTATGTTGGATACTATTATTGATTATAGATTTAATAGAATTGATGGAGATATTTATAAAAACATTCTAAGTGTAGATTTATTAATAATTGATGATTTAGGAACAGAAAGCATAAATAGTATGAAATTTACAGAATTATTTAATATTATAAATTCTAGGATTTTATCTAATAATACTAAAACACTTATTTCCACTAATTTAAGTGTAAATGAATTGTTAAAAAATTATGATGAAAGAATTTTTTCAAGATTTGCAGGAAATTATAATATTTGCAAATTTTTTGGTGATGATATAAGATTAAAAAAATAAGATGGAGATATTATTCTCCATTTTATTCTTTTATTATATTTATACTTTTACTCGTTCCTAACCTAGTAGCTCCTAATTCAATCATTTTTTCAGCTACTTTTTTATCAGAAATTCCACCGCTTGCTTTTATTTGTAATTTATTATTTTTGTATTTATTCATAATTATCACATCATTTTCACTAGCACCTCTTGTTCCAAATCCCGTTGATGTCTTTATGTAATCTACATTTAATTTATTGCAAATTTCTGTCATAATCTTTATATTTTCTTCATCTAAATAACAAGTTTCTATTATAACTTTTAATATTTTTCCTTCACAAATTTTTCGTATATCACTTATCTCTTTCTCTATATATTCAAATTTTTTATCTAATAAAGCTCCAATATTTATAACCATATCTATTTCTTCTGCGCCAGTATTTATTGCATTTTGGGCTTCAAACGTTTTAGTTTCAATAGTATTTTGCCCCAATGGAAATCCCACAACTGTACATATTTTTACAGTACTTTTTAATTTTTCTAAATATGATTTTACTAAACTTACATAACAAGGATTTATACAAACACTTTTAAATTTATATTTATCTGCTTCATCACATAATTTTATAATATCCTTTTCTTGAGCATAAGCTTTTAACATAGTATGGTCTATATATTTGTTTAATTCCATATTAATCTCCTTTTCTATAATAATAAGAGCATTTTATATGTTTATATAAATGCCCTTACTAACTTTTATTTTTTATTCTTTTTCATCTTCATCTATTTTCTCTATGCTTACAACTTTTCCTTCACTCGTTCTCATTAAAGTAACACCCTGTGTATTTCTACCTAAAACACTGACATCTTTAGAACTTAGCCTAATTATAATTCCTGTATCTGTAATCATCATAATATCTTCTGTCCCATTTACAATTTTTATTCCTACAATGCTTCCTGTTTTTGGTGTAACTTTATATGTTATAATACCTTTTCCACCTCTAGTTTGGACTCTATACTCCTCTAATTCAGTCCTTTTACCAAAACCATTTTCTGTAATTGCTAATAATGTGGCATCTTTTTGGTTTACTATTGATTCCATGCCAATAACTTCATCACCATCATTTAATTTAATTCCTATTACTCCTTGAGAAACTCTTCCCATTGGTCTAACGTCTTTTTCACTAAATGTTATTGATATTCCACCTTTTGTCACTAATACTACATTATCTTCGCCATCTGTTAAACGAGTACCAATAAGTTCATCATTTTCTTTTAATGTAATCGCTTGCAATCCGCTTTTTCTTGCAGAATTATATTCTATTAAAGCAGTTTTCTTGATAATACCATCCTTTGTTCCAAATAATAGATATTTCCCTTCTGCAAAATTTTGAATTGGTATTAAAGCAGATACTCTTTCTCCAGCGTCCAAACTTAATAAATTTACTATTGCTGTGCCTTTTGCTGTTCTTCCTGCTTCAGGTACTTCATAACCTCGTAATCTATATACTTTTCCTTTGTTTGTGAAGAATAATATTGTGTCATGAGTTGAAGCTGTAAATAATTCTTTTACAAAATCTTCTTCTCTAGTTGTCATTCCACTAATACCTTTACCGCCTCTTTTTTGGCTCTTATATGTATCTAAAGGAACTCTTTTTATATATCCTAAATGTGTTAAAGATATAACTACTTGTTCATCCTTTATTAAATCTTCTACATTAAATTCGCCCTCTGCAGCAACAATTTTAGTTTTTCTCTCATCACCAAATTTTTCTTTTATTTCTAATGCTTCTTTTTTTATAATATCATAAACTAATCTTTCGCTACTTAAAACTTCTTTTAAATAAGCTATTAATTTCATTAATTCATTATATTCTTCTTCTATTTTTTCTCTTTGCAAACCTGATAATGTTTTTAACCTCATATCTAAAATAGCTTGTGCTTGAATTTCTGATAATCCAAAACGTTTCATTAATCTTTCTTTTGCATCATCATAAGATTCTCTTATAATTTTTATAACTTCATCAATATTATCTAAAGCTATTTTTAAACCTTCTAATATATGAGCTCTAGCTTCTGCTTTATCTAAGTCGAATTTTGTTCTTCTTAAGACAACAGTTTTTCTATGGTCTATATAGCAATCCAAACATTCCCTTAATGTTAAAATTTTAGGTTCCCCATTTACTAGTGCAAGCATTATTATTCCAAAAGTATCTTGCATTTGAGTGAATTTATATAATTGATTTAATATTACTTGAGGATTTGCATCCCTTTTTAATTCAATTACTATTCTTACTTTATCTATTCTATCAGACTCATCTCTGACATCTGAAATACCTTCTATCCTTTTTTCTTTAGATAAAGTTGCTATATTCTCAATTAGTTTAGCTTTATTTACTTGATATGGTAATGAAGAAACTACTATTTTAAATCTATTATTATTCATTTCTTCAATTTCTGCTTCTGCTCTAACAGTTATTTTTCCTCTACCTGTTGTGTATGCTTCTTTAATACCAGAAGTACCTAGTATAATACCTTCTGTTGGAAAATCTGGTCCTTTTATAACTGCCATTAATTCTTCATCAGTAACATTATCTTCATCAATAATTTTTATAATTCCATTAATTACTTCTGTTAAGTTATGTGGTGGTATATTTGTTGCCATACCTACAGCTATTCCTGATGAACCATTTATTAATAATGTTGGAACCTTTGCTGGTAATACTGTTGGTTCTTGAAGTCTATCATCATAATTTGGCATAAAATCTACTGTGTTTTTTTCTATATCTACTAACATTTGTTCTGCAATTTTAGCCATTCTTGCTTCTGTATACCTCATTGCAGCTGCTCCATCTCCGTCAATTGAGCCAAAATTACCATGTCCATCTATTAACATATATCTCATTGAGAAATCTTGTGCCATTCTTACCATTGCATCATAAACAGAAGCATCACCATGTGGATGGTATCTTCCTAAAACTGAACCTACAGTATTAGCACACTTCCTATATGGTTTATCTGATGTTATACCATCTTCATGCATTGCATATAAAATTCTTCTATGAACAGGTTTAAGACCATCTCTAACATCTGGTAAAGCTCTAGAAACAATTACACTCATCGCATAATCTATATAAGATGTCTTCATTTCTTGCTCGATATTTCTTTCTATTATTGTTCCGTCTCTTCTATCCATTTACGTCATTCCCTTCTACATTTTTACCTCCTCATTATACTAAATTTTTCTTAATTTTGCAAGGTTTTTTATGCTTTTAAAATAATTTTTATTATAATTTCTTTGCCAACTCTAATTCTATATCTAAAATATTAAAATTTTTATTATTATTTCTTATATAATTATGTACTTTTTCCAATTCCTTTAATTTTTCCATTGTCTCTTCTAAAGGTATTATATTTTCTATTTGTTTTTTTATTTTTTCATATTCTAAATCCATTTTTTCGAAATCATTTTCTGTTTTATATGTATTCCAATTTTCAATACACTTATCAATGTTTTTTATAATTTTATTCTGTTCATTTAAAACTGATTTTATATTTTCATCTAGTCTTGTCTCTACTATACCTTTTCCCCCTTTTATTATATTATTTAATTTTGTACTAATATAATCTTTTTCTTTAATATTTTCTAATGCTTTATCAAATAAGTCTGACATTTCATCTATCAACCCACCTTTTTGAACTGCCATTTCTACTTGTGATACTTTTTTAAAATCACCATTAAAAATTCCAATAAAACTTTTACCTAAGTCTATTACTTTATCGATAGCTGTATTAATTCCTTCTTTTATTCCATTATTTAATAATGCATCTTTTATATCTATTACTTGATCTTCTATAAAATCTGGTAATATTTTTTTTAACCCATAATCTATAGCTTCATTTACTGCTGTTCCAAATGCACTTTTTATAAATGTGTTTTGTTCTTCTTTTAAATTATTTTTATTTTCATTTATTGATAAATTATTATTTAATTCTAATTGCAAAAATATCACCTCAATATTTTTAATATTTTACATTTATTATTTTTTAAATAATTATTCAAAAAATAATATATTTAAATATTAATAAAAATTTATTAATATTATTTTTTTATTTAATTATTTTAAATAAATTTTTATATTTATTTTTTATTTTTCTATTTATTTTATATTTATTTAAATTTAAATTAAAAATAATATTTTTATATTTATTATTAATATTAAAATATTTATAATTATTTTTTAAATTATTTTTTATTTCATAATTTTTTAAATATAAAATTATATCATTTTTATTTTCTGTGTTAAATAAACATATAAATTTTTCTTTATTAATTTCCCATTCATTATTATATATTTTCAATAAATTATTATTAAAAATAAGATCGTTTTCTTTATTATTAAATATGCAAATATTATAATCTGAATTTTCTAATATTTTTTTAGTTAATTTTAAATTTGTAATACTTGATAAATTAATTAAAATAAAATCATAATTATTTTTTAAATTATTTATTTTTGAAATAATTTCTTCATAATTATTTTTTAATATTTCTTCTAAACCGGATAAATAATCAATATTATTATTTATCTTTAAAATATTATTTTTTAATTTTAAATTATCTTTATTTGGAAATTTTTCTACACCGAATAATGTGTTAATATTTGAATTTAAGAAATCTAAATCTATATTTAATATTTTTTTATTTTTTAAAATTAGTGAAAAAAATAAAATAAAAATTGATTTTTCTAAACTATCGTTTCCACAAAAACTAAAAATATATTTTTTATTATTTTTTATTTTCAATAATTTTTCAATATTATTTTTTATATTATAAATATTATTTTTAATATTTATTTTATTTTTTAAAATATTATTTTTAATTTCTTCAATATTATTGTTTATTTTTTTTGAAATAAATTCTTCATTTTTAAAATCTTCTATTAATAATTGATTATTATAAAAATAATTATTAATATTTTTTTCTTTTAAAAATTTTTCTAATTCTTCATTCTTTTTTTCCAAAATAATTATTATTTCAATTTTATCATTTATTTTTTTTATTTTATTAATTAATTCTTTTATATTATATGGTCCTTTTAATATTTCACTTAATAATATTATATCTATTTCTTCCTTTTCTAATATTTCAAAAATTCCTTCTTGATACAAAATATCATCATATTTAATTTCATATTTATTTAATTCTCTTAATTTTTTATTTATATATTTATTATCTAAAGCTGTTATTAATTTATCCATTTTTTAATTCACCTCTTTCTATTATATTCTTTTCATACTCTGCAGCTTCTATATTTACTAATATATGTTCTTCTCCTACTATCATTAAACTTTCTCCTCGCTTTAAAGATTTTACTTCTATTTTTTCTTTATCAGATAAATTCATATATTTACTTAATAATAAAATATTTTCTTCCTCTAATGCAAAAAATGATTTTATACTAGTATTATTTAAAATACTTCTTCCATAATTTCCATTGTCTAAACTAAATAAATCAGATATATCTTGAGTTATTGCTACAGCACTTCCGCCATATTTTCTTATTGTTTTAAATATTTTATATATGAATCCAGCTACCTCTTTATTAGATGTTACACCTATAAGTCTCCAAATTTCATCTAAATATATTGCTTTTTTTATATCCCTATTTTCTTTAATATTATCCCAAAATAATTCTGTAAATAAAAACATAGCATATTTTAAATTTTCTTCTCCCAAGTCATAAACATCTGCTATTATTAATTTATTTTTTGTTTTAATGTTTGTGTAATTATTAAAAAAGTTTAAAGAACCTTTTACAAATGGTAATAACTTAATTCTAAACTTTTTTAGTTTTTCATTTTCATCTAATAAGTTATAGAAGTCTTCTAAAATTGGCATATCTTTTGATTCTTTAAAAATAGGTTTTATATTTATTTTTTCTTCATCTATCTTATATAAAGTATTATCTTCAAATGTTATATTTTTTAATTTATATAATTCAATTAACTTTTCTTCTATTATAGATTTTTCTTCTTCATTCATTTCACCAAATACTAAATTAAAAAATCCAATTAATTTAGAAAGCTTACTTGATAAATACCCTTTATTTTCTTCTACACTATTTTCTCTTATATCGAAAATATTAATATAGGTATCTGATGAACCTCCTAATCTTATAATTACTCCATCTAATGCTTTTGCTATATTTAAATATTCTCTTTCCGGGTCTATAATATATTGCTCTATTCCATATAGTCTACATCTCATTATTAATAATTTAGTATAAAAAGATTTTCCTGCACCACTTGTCCCCAATATACACATATTGGCATTTTTATATTTTTCTGTATTATATCTATTTATAAATATTTTTGAATTATTGTAAATATTCTTTCCAACATATATTCCATTTTCATCACATATTGAGGAAGATATAAAAGGATAAGTTGATATTATAGAACTCGTTAATACATTTCTTCTACCTGCTTTTTTTATTTCGTTTTTATTTATATGTAATGGCAAAGTTGCTAAATAAGTTTGTTCTTGCCTGAAATTCGCTCTTCTTGTTTGTAAACCTAATGCACTTGTTATTCCGCTTATTTTATTTAAGAAATACTCTAACTCTTTTGTATTATCTGAAAAAACTGTTATATAGATATATAAATAATATAATTCTTCATTATTTAATTGAATTTCTTTTCTTATATATTTAGCGTCATTATATGTAAAAGCTGCTATTTCTATGTCTTCTCTATTATTATTTTTTTCTCTTAAATCTACTCCTACATTTCCAATATGGTATGTTAAATCTTTTATTGCTTTATATGCATCTTGTTTTTCATAAAAAATAGAAATATTCATATTTATATTTAATTCTAATAAATTCTTTAAAATTAAATCATTATATTCTCTGTAATAATTTACGATAATTAAACTTGAATAATAAGTATTACTAATTTCAAAATATCTAGGATTTTTATTATTAATATATGAACCAGATATATAATCTTTATATGAGAAACTGCCTAACTTTATGTTATTAAAAAATTTTTTTATAAAATTCACCTCCTCCCTTACAACTTAATTCATACTATTATTAAAATAATTATGTAATAATTCAATTACTTCATCTCTTGAAAATTCTGTTACTAAATTTCCACATCTTGATAGATATTCTTTTATCTTATAATACTTATCATTCAAGTCTATAATTTCAACATTTACATTTTCTTCTACATTTTTTATTGGATTTTTTATTATGATTATAAAATTTTTACTTGAAAACTGTTTTTCTGATTTTTTTTCACATATAAAATTAACGTATTCTTTATAAATATTTTGTATTTTTTTATTTTCTTCTTTTTTTTCCTCTTCGTTTAGAAATAAAATGTATTTAGATAAATCTTCTTTTGTACTTTGAACTAAAATTTGAATATCAAAGTCGCACGTTTTAAAAAATAATTTAAATGAATTTAAAATAGCTTCTTTTTCCAATTCTGATTTTAAATTGTAATTGATTGGAAAGACCTTAATTAATTTTACATAAGTATTATCTTTTAATTGTATTATCCCATCGGATAATATTTCTTTAAATGGTAACCATTTTTGAAATGTTGCTAGCTTCTTATTTTTCATTTTGCCTCCTATCCTTATGCTAATTCTTATTTTACACCAATTATGTCTACAAGTCAAGAAAAATCGTACCCCAAAATTCGACAAAATATTACTTTTATATCTTAAATGTATTGAAATTACTGGCTTTTAATTTTTCAAATAGGCAAAATATACTTATATAAAAAATAGTCTATACTTATTTTTTATATCTACATTCTAAACTTTTTAAAAATATTTCTTCCACATCTTCATAAATATTTTGCACATTATCTAAGCTTAAACTTTTCCCTTCTTCGCCTTTTCCTAATTCAATTGTATACCCAATATTTTGGAATTCATTTACACTCCAATCTTTATAACCTGCAAAAGAAGAATTATATTCTGGCTTTGTCAATAAATATCCACTTACTTTTTCAAAAAACTTTCCTAATTCATACGCAGTGGATAACTTATCTTTTCCTGCATCCCAATATATCTCTTTACCTTGAGAATGCAAAGATATAGTAACATCAAATTTCTTTAGTCTCGTAAAATTATACATAGCTATACTTTCAGGTTCTGATAAGTAATTAGGTCCTGCATAATCTCTAGGCCCTGGATTAATAATTCCTTTTTTTGCCTTATTTATTTTAGCTTGCTCAAAGCCAAAAGGATAATTTAAATTTAAATCTACTCCTCTAATATTAGCTTTCCAATATTCCAACTTATCCACATAATTTCCCCATATATTTTTATATATTTCACGCTTTTTCAACTTATCCACATTTAAAACTAGATTAACTCCATCTGGATTAACCATAGGAACTACATATAAAGTAGAATTGTTCCATAAATTATTTATATTATATGTTTTATAATTATCCACATTATTATTTTTCAAATCTAAATATTTTTCTACAAATAACATTATTACTAAACTACTTATCCACTCATTTGCATGATGAGAGGCATTTATTAAAACTTTATTTTCACCTTTACCTAATTTTAAATATTTTATTTCTTCCTCTAAAACAGATTTTCCTATATTTCCTATTTCAAAAAAATTATATTTATTTTTTAAATCTCCTAAATTATTTTTTAATATTTCGTAATTATATAATAAATTTTTCTTAACAATATTTTCCATTATATCACCTATATAAATTTATTATTAAAAAAAATATATATGCATATAATGTTGAAAAGCCTTGTGAACTTTACTCACAAGACTTTTTATAATTATATATCTAAATTTTTTACGTACTTAGCATTAGCTTGTATAAAATCTCTCCTAGGACCTATTTCATCTCCCATTAAAATAGTAAATATTTCATCAGCCTTTATTGCATCATCTAAAGTAACCTTAATTAATATTCTAGTTTCAGGATTCATTGTTGTTTCCCATAATTGTTCTGGATTCATTTCTCCTAAACCTTTATATCTTTGTATATTAGTATTTTCTCTTCCTATTTCTGCTAAATAATTTTCCATCTCTTCGTCTGTATAACAATATTTTTCAGGAAAACCTTTTTTAGTTATTTTATATAAAGGTGGTTGTGCTAAATATACATTTCCATTTTCTATTAAAGGTCTCATATATCTAAAGAAAAATGTTAATAATAAAGTACGGATATGTGCACCATCAACATCAGCATCTGCCATTATTATTACTTTTCCATAACGAATTTTAGTTATATCAAAATCATTTCCAATACCTGCACCTACTGCAACAATAACTGGATTTAACTTATCGTTTCCATATATTTTATCTGCACGAGCCTTTTCTACATTTAACATTTTTCCCCATAAAGGTAAAATTGCTTGAAACTTTCTATCTCTTCCTTGTTTAGCACTTCCCCCTGCTGAATCTCCCTCTACTATATAAACTTCACACTCTTCTGGAATTTTACTACTACAGTCTGCTAATTTTCCTGGCAATGTTGTAGATTCTAATGCAGATTTTCTTCTAACTAACTCTCTCGCTTTCCTTGCTGCTTCTCTAGCCCTAGAAGCACTTATACATTTTTCCAAGATTGCTTTTGCTATATTAGGATTTTCTTCTAAATATGATGCTAAAATATCATTCATAGCAGACATTACATAACCTGTAACATCACTATTACCTAATTTAGTTTTAGTTTGTCCTTCAAATTGAGGTTCTTTTACTTTTACCGAAATAACAGCTGTAATTCCCTCTCTTATATCTTCACCTTGTAAATTTCCCTCATTTTCTTTTAAAATTTTATGTGATTTAGCATAATCATTAAAAACTTTAGTAAGAGAACGTTTAAAACCTTCTAAGTGAGTTCCTCCTTCTATAGTATTTATATTATTTACAAAAGAATATATATTTTCTGAATATGCTGTAGTATATTGTATGGCAATTTCAACAGGAACTTCCCCACTTTTTTCGATATAAATTGGTTTTTCATTTATTTTTTCTTTATTTTTATTTAAGAATTCTACAAATGAATTTAAACCACCTTCATAATGGAATTCTGCAAATTTTTCAGGCTCTACTCTTTTATCTGTTATAGTAATTTTTAAACCTTTTGTTAAAAATGCCATTTCTCTAAATCTATCTTCTAATGTTTCGTAGTCATATTCTAATGTTTCAAATATTGTATCATCTGCTAAGAATCTAACTTTTGTTCCTGTTTCCTCTGCTTTACCAATCTCTGCTAAACTTTTTACTGTTTTCCCTCTTTCAAAAGACATCTGATACACTTTACCATCTCTTTTTATAGTAACCTCCGTCCAATTAGATAAAGCATTTACAACAGAAGCACCAACCCCATGCAAACCACCAGAAACTTTATATCCACTATCTCCACCAAATTTTCCACCAGCATGTAAAATTGTATATACAGTTTCTGCCGCTGACAAACCTGTTTTTTTATGTTTATCTACAGGAATTCCTCTTCCATCATCCTCTACACATATAACATTTCCTGGTTCTATTGTTACTTTTATATTTTTACAATATCCTGCTAAAGCTTCATCCACACTGTTATCCACAATTTCATACACTAAATGATGTAAACCTCTAATAGATACGCTACCTATATACATTCCAGGTCTTTTTCTAACAGCTTCTAATCCTTCTAAGACTTGAATTTGCTCAGCATTATATTCATGTTCAAATTTTTCTGTTTCCATTACTTATCGCGTCCTTCCTTTTTTGTATTCTTTCAAATTATATATTAAAATAAGAAATAAGTCAAATAAAAAAATAATTAATTAAAAAATATTTAGAAATTATATGAATATTTTTTTGATAATATTACTCAGAAAATTTTATATTAAATAATAAATAATTATACAATTAACTTATCCACATGTCCATTTTTTATATTAAAAGTTATCCACATATTATCCACTAATTTATCTGTACAAGTTATTAAAACTTGTGCTTCTTTCACACTATTTAAAAAACCTATTCGTCTTTTTTCATCTAATTCTGACATAAAATCATCTAATAATAAAACTGGGTACTCCCCAATCTCATCATATATAATTTCTAATTCAGATATTTTTAAAGATAATATAAAACTTCTAATTTGTCCTTGTGATCCATAAATATTTAATTTATTATTATTAATATAGATTTCAAAATCATCTCTATGTATACCTTTTGTTGTATAACCTTTTTGAATGTCTACATCTTCACTATTTTTTAATTCATTTAAAAATTGTTCTTTATTTTTAAAATTAGAAATATATTTAATATTTATTTTTTCTTTTTCATCTGTAATTTTAGAATGAATATTATTTATTTTATTTAATATTTTTTCTATAAATTCTTTCCTATAGTTATACACATTTTCTGCACAATTTGTTAATTGTTGGTTCCATATTTCTAATAATTCTTTATTTTTATTTTCTAATTTAATTTGTCTTAAATAATTATTTCTTTGTTCTAATATTTTTAAATATAAATTATAATTATAAACATAATTAGGTCTTAATTGACTAATCAAAATATTTAAAAATTTTCTTCTATTTTCTGGCACACCTTTTATTATATTTATATCATCTGGTGAAAATAAAACAATATTAATATTTCCTAATATTTCACTTAATTTTTTTAATTTAATATTATTTAAATAAAAATATTTTTTATTATTTATTTCTAAATTAATTTTTCCTTCTCTATCTTTTTTTTGGTAATTTATTTCTACAAAAGAATTTTCTTTAGAAAATAAAATTAATTCTCTTTCTTTTTTAGTTCTAAAAGATCTTCCTAATGCACATAAATAAATTGCTTCTAATATATTTGTTTTTCCTTGTGCATTATCTCCATAAAATATATTAATTTTATTTTCTAAATTAATTTCTTGATTTTCATAATTTCTAAAATTTTTTAATTTAATATTTTTAATATACATTTTTAATCCTTGTTAATCTTCCCTTAATCTAATTGGTAAAATCATATAAACATAATCTTCGTTTTCCACCGGTTTAATAATACATGGTGAAATATTTGTTCCAAATTCTACAAAAATTTCTTCATCATCTATAACTTTTAAAGCATCTAAAAAATATTTAGGATTAAATCCAATTTCTATATTTTTACCTTCTGTTGTTAGATACATTTCTTCTTTAGCATCACCAGTTTGATTTGTACAAGATATTACTAATTTTCCAATATCTACAGTAACTTTCACTGGATATTTCTTTTCTTTTTCTATAGAAGATGAAGATATTAAACTAATCCTTTCAAAACAACTTTGTAATGCATTTTTATTAACTCTTATTCTTGTATCCCAATTACTAGGTACAACATTTTCATAATTTAAAAACTCACCATCTAATAATCTTGTCACAACTTTGCAATTATCCATTTCGAATAATGCTTGATTTTTAGAAATTCCAATTTTTATTGGTTCAAATGTATCTAATGTTATTTTATTAATTTCATTTAAAGTTTTTCCAGGAATAACTACAGAAAAATCATTTACTTCATTATTCAAATAAATTTTTTTCCATGATAATCTAAAACCATCCACAGCTACTACATTTAATTTATTATCTTTAATTTCAAATAGGCAACCTGTAAAAATAGGTTTATTTTCTTCTGAGCTTACTGCAAATATAGTTTTTCTAATCATATTTTTTAAAGTATTTTGTTCAATTTCAATAAAGTTATCCACATTTATTTGTGGTAATTCTGGAAATTCATTAGGATTCATTGTTGTTAATTTATATAACGAACCTTCACATTCTATAACTAACAAATTGTTTTCATTAACATTAATTATAATATCTGTACTAGGTAATTTTCTGATTATCTCGCTAAACATTATTGCATTGACAACTGTAGCTCCTTCTTCTTTTATTTCTGCTTCTATTATACATTCTATTCCTATTTCTAAATCATAAGAAGTTAATTTTAATTCATTATTATTAGTTTGTATTAATATTCCTTCTAATATAGGCATAGTTGTTTTATTAGGTACACTCTTTACAACAGAATTTAATCCTTTTATTAATTTATCTTTTTCACATATAATTTTCATTTTAAGACTCCTTTATATAATAAATAAATAAATAATATATAGTAGTAGTAGTAGTAGGTCATGTGGATAATGTGGATAACTAGGTGGATAACTTTATTCCCTAGTGTTTTCACTGTGGATAAAGTGGTGGAAAATTTAAAAAGTTATCCACAGAAAATTTGTCCGATGTGGATAAGTCGAGTTATCCACAAGTTATCCACACGTTATCCACATAGGTATGTGGATAACCTTTCTAATCTTACTCTACCAATTATTTTCAGTTACAAAAGAAAAGTTTGTTTTACAAAAATATGTTCTATAAAAGTACGATTTTTTATTGATATTTCAACTATTCTTTGTTTAAAATTATCTTTTCCACACTATCCACAATTAACTTTGTTTGATGATCTTTTCTAATATCCTCTTCTATTTTTTTATAAGCATGCATTGCTGTAGTATGATCTCTTTTTCCAAAATCCTCTCCTATTTGTTTAAAAGAAGCGTTTGCTAGTTTTCTACATAAATACATTGCTATTTGTCTAGGATAAGTAATATCATTAGACCTTTTTGAACTTAATAAATCTCGTTTATCTAAGCTATAATAATTAGCAACAACTTCTTGTATATAATCAATAGATACTACTTTCTCTTTTTGAGATATTATATCATTTATAGCTCTTTCAGCCATTTCCATAGTAATTGGTCCTGTTGTTAAAGAAGCGTGTGCAACTACTTTATTGAAAGCTCCTTCTAATTCTCTAATATTTGTATCAATTTTAGTAGCAATATTATATAGAATTTCGTTATCAATTAATACATTTTTTGTTTCAGCTTTTTTTCTCAAAATAGCTACTCTAGTTTCAAAATCTGGGACTGAGATATCCACAATTAATCCCCATTCAAAACGAGTTTTTAAACGTGACTCTAAATATGGCATGTCCTTTGGTGCTTTATCACTAGATAATATAATTTGTGAACCATTTTCATGTAAAGTATTAAAAGTGTGAAAAAATTCTTCCTGCACCCTTTCCTTTTTAGCTATAAATTGAATATCATCTATCATAAGTACATCTATATTTCTATATTTAGCCCTAAATTGTTCATTAGTTTTATCTTTAATAGTATTTATAAATTCATTAGTGAATTTTTCAGATGTAACGTAAAGCACTTTTTTATTTTTATCATTTTTCACTATTTGGTTACCTATAGCGTGCATTAAGTGAGTTTTACCGTAAACCCACGCCTCCGTAAATAAATAGTGGATTATATGCCTTACCAGGAGCATCTACTACTCCTTGAGCAGCAGCACTTGCAAAACTATTATTATCTCCAATAATAAAAGTATCAAAAGTATATAATGGGTTTAAATTAGTACTTCTATAGGAATATGTGTTTTCCACAGGAAGTTCAATATTAGAATTAGGATTTTCTTTTTGTTTATTTAATTCATCTAAAGGTATAATATTTATTTCTCTATCAATGTTTGTTAAGAATTTAAAAGTATTATAAATCAAATTTTTATATCTACTGTTTAAAAAATCTTGTGTAAATGAATCAGTTGTACTTATTGTAATTTGTTCATTATTTATCTCTACTAATTCTAATGGCTTAAACCAGGTATCATAAGTAATTGATGTTACTTCTTCTTTAAAGTGTTCTTTTGCCTTATTCATCAGCTCAACATTATTTTGCGACATATCCCCATCCCCTTCATATATGATAATCCATTATTTTACCTATATACTATATCAATTTCTTTAAGACAAGTCAATGATTTTTGTAAAAATAAAAAATAAATTCATTAAAATCTTAAAAGTACTTGACAAAATCTAGTAATTTATTATATAATTTTAGTTGATTATTTGTAAAATAAATATTGTAATATAAATAAAAAGTATTTTTATTATAATAATTTAGAGTTAATAAATTTAGGAGGTGCAAAATGAAGAGAACTTATCAACCTAAAAAAAGACAAAATAAAAAAGAACATGGATTTTTAAAAAGAATGGAAACAAGATCTGGTCAAGCTGTTTTAAAAGCAAGACGTGCTAAAAAAAGAAAAAGATTATGTGCGTAAAAACAAGTTCTTAAATATTTGCGGAACTTTAGGGTTCCGCATTTTTTAGATATCCACATTTTATGAACAAAATGTGGAAAACTTAAAATTGAAGTGGTAGTGTATGAAAAATACAGAAATGTTGAAAAAAAATTATGAATTTAAATATATTTTTTCGAAAGGAAAATACATATCAGGGAAATATATAGAAATATATATAAAAAAAAATAAGTATTCTAAAAACTTACTAGGAATAGCTATTAGTAAAAAGATAGCTAAAAGTGTTAAAAGAAATAGAATAAAAAGATTGATCAGGGAAAATTATAGATTATTAGAAAATAATTTAGAAGTAGGTTATAGTATAATAATTTTATGGAAAAAGAAAACTGCAATAGAAAATGCAACCTTTAGAAATATAGAAAAAGATATGAAAAATATATTTAAAATAGCTAATATATTGTTAGAAGAAGGAAAAGTATGAAAAGAATATTAATTTTTTTAATAGATTTATATAAAAAAATAATATCTCCGATATTTGAATATTTAGGAGTACACTGTAAATATTATCCTACTTGTTCACAATATATGAAACAGGCAATAGAAAAGTATGGTACGATTAAAGGAGTCTTTCTAGGAATAAAAAGAATATTAAGATGTAATCCTTTTTCAAAAGGTGGATATGATCCTTTAATTTAAAAAATAAATTTTTATGTACATAGGAGGGAATATGATAGCTTTTTTTGCAAACATATTTGGATATATACTTAATTTTATATACAGTATATTTCAAAATTATGGTATAGCAATAATATTATTCACAATTATATTAAAACTTGTTTTATTACCATTAACAATAAAACAACAAAAAACGATGCGCAAAACGAGTAAAATACAAGAAAAATTAAAAATAATACAATTTAAATATAAAAATGACCCACAAATGTTAAATCAAGAAACGATGGCATTGTACAAAAGGGAAAACATGAGTCCTTTTAGTGGATGTTTAAGTGCAATAGTACAAATATTGTTATTATTAGCTATGTTCTATTTAGTTAGTAGTCCTTTAACATATATGAAAAAAATAGATACAGACGTTATAAATACTTATAAAGAAGAGTTACAATTACAAGAAAAGGCACTAGCAACAGCATATCCTGAAATAAATATAATTAAGGAAAAGGGTAGTGTTGATGAAACAGTTAATTTAAATATGAATTTCCTAGGATTAGACTTAAGTAATGTTCCATCACAAAGTTTAACAGACCCAACAGTATATGTAATTCCATTGTTGTATGTAATATCTTCAGTATTTTCTATGAAATTATCTATGAACATGACTAAGAAAAATAAGAAAGAGAAAGAAGAAAATACTGAAACCAAGGAAAATAAAGAAAATACAGAACTAGATGCAATGGAAAGTATGAATAAAAATATGATGATAATGATGCCAATAATGTCAGTAATAATTTCGTTTATAGCACCATTAGGTTTGGCTCTATACTGGTTAGTAAATAATGTTCTAATGATAATAGAAAGAGCTGTAATTACTAAATTTTTAGATAAAAAAGAGGAGGCTAATGAAAATGCATAAAACATATATTTTCGAAGGAAATACTACAAATGAAGCCATAGAAAAGGGATTAAAAGAGTTAAATGTATCTAAAAATCAAGTGGAAATAAAAGTATTAGAAGAAAATAAAAGAAGTTTTTTTAGCATATTAGCACCAAGAATAGTAAAAGTAGAAATGACATTGAAAGAAGAACGTAAAAGGCCGGAAAAACCTGTAAAAAAAGAAATAATAGCAAGTGAAGAAGATATTGAAAAATCTAAAATCATTATAGAAAAATTTATAAATGAATTTATTGAGAAAATGAATATTAATGAGGTAGGATATAGTATAATATACGAAGATTCTCTTTTAAAAGTTAATTTTGAAGGAGATAAATTGAAAGTTTTAATTGGTTATAGGGGAGAAACTTTAAATGCTTTTGAAAACATATTAAATGCTATATTAAAAGGTAACCATTTAAATGTAAGAGTATTCTGTAATATAAATAATTTTAGAGAAAACCGTGTAACAGCATTAAATGAGTTAGCAGATAAAGTATCTAAAACAGTTATAAAAACAGGTAAGAAGGTAACTTTAGAGCCTATGTCAGCGTATGAAAGAAAAATTATTCATACAAGATTACAAAATCATAATAATGTAACAACTTATAGCGTTGGAGAAGGAATAAATAGAAGAATTGTAATTGCATTAAAATAAAAATAAGACCCAAAAGTGAATCTTTTGGGTTATTTTAGAAATTGGAGGGAATATTATGTCTACAATAGTCGCAATATCAACATCACCAGGAATAGGTGGGATAGGAATAATAAGAATGAGTGGAAAAGATTCTTTTAATATATTAAATAAAATATTTAAACCTAAAAAAAATTCAGAAATAAAAGGGTATACAATGAAATATGGAAATATATTAGACTCAGAAAATAATAAAATAATAGATGAAGTTTTAGTTTCCTATTTTATAGCTCCAAAAAGTTATACAACAGAAAATATGTGTGAGATAAATTCACATGGTGGTTTAATTGTGATGAAAGAAATATTAGATTTATGCTTAAAAAATGGAGCAACATTAGCAGAACCAGGTGAATTTACAAAAAGAGCTTTTTTAAATGGTAGAATAGATTTAGTGGAGGCAGAAGCAATAATTGATATTATAAATGCTAAAACAGAAAAGGAAAAAGACGCGTCAGTTTGCCAGTTAAACGGTTTTTTATCAAAAGACATACAAGATATCGAAAAAGAGCTTTTATCGTTTACAGCCGACATTGAAGCGAATATAGACTATCCCGAATATGACATCGAAGAAGTTAGTATAAATAATAGTTTAGAAGTTTTAAAAAAAGTAAAAAATAAATTACTAAAATTAAAAGAGAGTTTTAATAATGGAAAAATTTTAAAAGAAGGAATTAATACTGCAATAATAGGAAGACCAAATGTAGGAAAATCATCACTTTTAAATGTATTATTAAAAGAGGAAAGAGCTATAGTAACAGAATACGAAGGAACTACAAGAGACACTATAGAGGAATTTATAAGTATAAAAGGAATACCATTAAAAATTATAGATACAGCAGGAATAAGGGAAACTGAAAATGCTGTTGAAAAGATAGGAATAGAAAAATCTATAGAAATAGCTAAAAATGCAGATTTGATAATTGCTATATTTGATATATCACAAGGTTTAAAAGATGAAGATTATAAAATAATAGAACTAATAAAAGATAAAAATGCTATTATAGTGTTAAATAAAATTGATTTATCTGTCAATAAGACAACAGAGGAAAAAATATATAGTTTAAATAAAGATATAGTAAGGATTTCAGCCTTAGAGAGAAAAGGGATTAATGAAATTTATGATAAAATTGTAAAGTTGTATGATTTAAATAGAATAAATGTAGAAGGGGAAAATATAGTAACAAATTCAAGACATCAAAACTTAATAAATCAATCATTAATATCTTTAGAAAAAGCAATAAATACTATAAATAACGGAATGCCATTAGATATAATTGCAATAGATGTAAAAGATATTTTAGAAAATTTAGGAAAGATAACTGGTAAAAATGTATCAGAAGATATTATAAACGAGATTTTTTCTAAATTTTGTTTAGGAAAGTAAATAATAAAAGAATAAATCATGATATATAGCTATTTGCAAATTAAGACCCGAATTGTGTTGCACTAGCTATGTTTTGATTAAAAATAGCTATATATCATGATTTTTGATAGTATAATTATTTTAGGAAAGGAAATGAAAAATATGAGTTATAACGCAGGAGATTATGATATAGCAGTAATTGGAGCAGGTCATGCGGGTTGTGAAGCAGCTTTAGCTGCAGCAAGATTAGGCAAAAAAACATTACTATTTTCAATAAGTTTAGAAGCAGTAGCAAATATGCCTTGTAATCCTAATATAGGAGGTACATCTAAAGGACATTTAGTAAGAGAAATAGATGCTTTAGGTGGAGAAATGGGTAAAAATATAGATAAAACATTTATACAATCAAGAATGTTAAATACTTCAAAAGGCCCAGCAGTACACTCTTTAAGAGCACAAGCTGATAGAAAAAAATATCAACAAGAGATGAAACATACATTAGAAAAAACAGAAAATTTATATTTAAAACAAGCAGAAATTATAAATATAAATGTAGAAGATGGAAAAGTAAAATCTATAGAAACAAATATACATGCAATATATAATGTAAAGTCAATAGTTTTAGCTACTGGTACATATTTAAAAGGAAAAATATTTATAGGAGAAGTGAACTTTGAAAGTGGCCCAGATGGCGTGTTCCCAGCTAATAAATTATCAGAATCTTTAAAAAAATTAGGAATAAATATAGTAAGATTTAAGACAGGAACACCTGCTAGAGTAAATAAAAGGAGTATAGATTTTTCTAAAATGGAAATACAAGAAGGAGACGAAGAAATAATTCCATTTTCTTTCGAAAATACTTTAGAAAAAAGAAAACAAGAACCTTGTTATTTAACTTATACAAATGAAAAAACACATGAAATAATAAGAAACAACTTACATCGTTCACCGTTATATGCAGGAGATATAGAGGGAACAGGACCTAGATATTGCCCATCTATAGAAGATAAAGTAGTAAGATTTGCAGATAAAGAAAGACATCAAATATTTATAGAGCCAATGGGGTTAAATACAGAAGAAATGTATGTGCAAGGAATGAGTTCATCATTACCAGAAGACGTTCAAATAGCTATGTATAGGACATTACCAGGCCTAGAAAATGTAGAATTTACAAGACCTGCATATGCAATAGAATACGATTGTATAGAACCTTCGCAATTAAAATTATCTTTAGAATTGAAAAATATAGAAGGAATGTTCTTTGCAGGTCAAATAAATGGAACTTCAGGATACGAAGAAGCAGCAGCACAAGGCATTATAGCAGGTATAAATAGTGCAAGAAAGATAGATGGAAAAGAACCATTAATATTAGACCGTTCAGAAGCATATATAGGAGTTTTAATAGATGATATAGTAACAAAAGGAACTAATGAACCATATAGAATGATGACTTCTAGAGCTGAATACAGACTTTTGTTAAGACAAGATAATGCAGATTTAAGATTAACTGAAAAAGGACATAAAATAGGTCTTATTTCAGAAGAAAGATATAGAAAATTCGTAGAAAAAAGAAATAACATAGAAAAAGAAATTGAAAGGGTAAAAGGAGTAACAATAAAACCTACAGAAGAAGTAAATAGAATGTTGGAAGAAAAGGGAACAACAAGAATAACAACAGGTATAAAATTAGCAGATTTAATAAAAAGAACAGAGCTATCTTATGAAGATTTTAAAGAATTTGATACTGAAAGACCAGAATTAAATAAGGCAGAAAGAGAACAAGTGGAAATAGAAATAAAATACGAAGGATATATAAAATTACAATTACAACAAGTAGAAAACTTTAAAAAATTAGAGAAAAAAATGTTACCAGAAAATATTAATTATGAAGAAATAAAAGGATTAAGAATAGAAGCAAGACAAAAATTAAATAAAATAAGACCTACTTCAATTGGCCAAGCTTCAAGGATATCAGGCGTATCACCTGCAGATATTTCGGTTTTATTAATTTATATGGAACAGTTCTATAGGAAAAGTGCTAAGTAATAGCACTTTTCTTTTGAAAAAACTTGAAAATAATTATAAAACATGTTATATTATAATAAGCGTTAATAACTTCAAGTAATCTTTAAACAGAGTAATGTAAGGAGAAAAAATGAAGAGATTTCTAAAGCCTTTCTGCTATATACTGGCGTTTATTTTTTTCATTGGGATTATCTGGGGATATATTAACTTAGAAATATATTTGTTTCAAGAGAGTAGCCCTATTATGAAAAAAGAAGCAAAGATGTTAGAGGACCAGATGGAAGTATATAAACAGAAAGTCAAAGAAAAATTCGACTTTTAAAATTGTTTAAAAGAAATATAGTGCTTTTAGCAACTGCTTTAAGCACTATTATTTTTTCATCAAAAGTCTAGACTTTAACTTTAATTTTATTGTATAATATTAATATAAAAATAGGAGGTAAATATGTATATAGAAGAATTCAAAAATAAAGTTAATATGTTATCAAATTTGAATAATATTCGATTTTCAGAGCAAGATAATGAAAAATTATATAAATATATGGAATTATTACTAGAATGGAATGAAAAAATCAATTTAACAGCCATTACAGAAGAAAATGAAATTATCTTAAAACATTTTATAGATAGTGCTATTATTAATAAATATATAGACAATGCAAAAAAATTAGTAGATGTAGGTACTGGTGCAGGATTTCCAGGTATGGTTTTAAAAATTATTAATAAAGACTTAGATATTGTTTTATTAGATGCTTTAAATAAAAGAATTAATTTTTTAAATGAAGTTGTAAAAGAATTAGATTTAAAAAACATAGAAGTAACACATGGAAGAGCGGAAGAATTTGGCAGAAATGAAGAACATAGAGAAAAATATGATATAGTAACTTCAAGAGCTGTAGCTAACATGAATGTATTATTGGAATATATGATGCCTTTAGTGAAGGTTGGTGGAAAATGTATATGTATGAAATCTAAAAATGCAGAAGAAGAAATAGAAACTTCTAAAAATGTTATAACTTTATTAGGAGGAGAGCTTGAAAAGGTAGAAAAATTATATTTAGAGAATGAAAAAAAAGAAAAATATGAAAGAGAAATAATAATTATAAGAAAAAAATGTTCCACACCGGGGGTATATCCGCGTAAACCTAGTAAAATAAATAAAAAGCCCCTCTTTTAAAACAATGTTCCACGCCCAAATTGAAAAAAACTAAACACAAATTTATAGAATTGTCAAGGGTTTTGAAAAAAAACTTTTACACTGGGAGTGTAAAAATGGGTGAAAACCCGCATACACCAACGGGTTTAACGTATTAATTCATTAGTAAAATTTTCAGAAAAATATTAGGGAAAAATTATAGATTTTTTTTTAATACTGTGATATAATCTTTGAGAAAGGTAAGTGAGATTATGACAAAAAAAGTATATAGCATAGAGGAAATTCGTAATGTATTAAGTCAAGTATTAGTGAATTTTGCCGTTGAAAAAGCTATCTTATTTGGTTCTTATGCTAAAAATAAACAGACAGCAGAAAGTGATATAGACTTAATTATAGATAGTAAAGGAAAATTACTAAATATTAATTTTTATGGTTTGTTGGAAGAGTTAGTAGAAAAATTTAACAAAAAAATTGATTTAATAGAAATATCTGAGATAAAGAAAGAAAGTGACATACATAAAATAATAAAGAAAGAAGGAATAGTAGTTTATGAAAGGTAAAGATAGAATTATAATTCAAAAAATAATTATGTATATAAATGATGTTGAAAATTTTATCCAAAATATGAATATGAAATTATTTTTTGAAGATAAGAAAACAATTACAGCTTGTGCATTTACTGTTTCTCAAATAGGAGAGTTATCTAAAGAAATAAGCGAAGAGACACAAGAGAAGTATAAATATATTCCATGGAAAAGTATAAAAGGAATGAGAAATAAAATAGTGCATGATTATGAAAATGTTGATTTAAGCGTTTTATGGGGTACTATAAAACAAAGTTTACCTGAATTAAATAGTGAATTAAAAGACATATTGGAAAAAGAAAGTAATAATATAGAATAAGAGTTGGAGGGAATAGTTTGGGAAAAGTAATTTCAGTAGCAAATCAAAAAGGAGGAGTTGGGAAAACAACTACTTCAGTAACATTAAGCGCAATGCTGGCAAAAAAAGGTAAGAAAGTATTATTAATAGACGCAGATCCACAAGGTAATGCATCAAGTGGACTAGGGATAGAAAAAAGCCCAGAATTATCAGTATATGATGTACTAACAGGAGATGTCAAAATGACAGAAGTCATAAAAGACACTAATTACAAGAATTTAAGTATATGTCCTTCTAATATAAATTTAGCAGGAGCAGAAGTAGAATTAGTATCGATGATGTCTAGGGAGCATAGATTGAGAGAAAAGATAGAGGAAATAAAAGATACATATAACTATATAATTATAGATTGCCCACCTTCATTAGGATTAATTACATTAAATGCTTTTACGGCATCAGATTCGATTTTAGTTCCAATACAATGTGAATATTACGCATTAGAAGGGTTAGGACAACTTATAAATACAATAAATCTTGTAAAAAAACATTTAAACAAGGAATTAACTATAGAAGGTGCATTACTCACTATGTACGACATTAGAACTAAATTATCTAATCAAGTAGTGAATGAAGTTAAGAATTTCTTTCATGAAAAAGTATATGCAACGGTAATTCCAAGAAATATAAGATTAAGTGAGGCACCAAGTTATGGAATACCTATAACAGAATATGATGTGCGTTCTAAAGGTGCAAAAGCATATGAGAAATTTGTAAAAGAGTTTTTAAAAATAAATGAACCAAAACAAGCAGCAAAAAGAATGAAAGATTAAGGAGGAGTGTTATATGGCTGTAAAAAAACAAGGTGGACTAGGAAAAGGTTTAGAAGCCTTATTTGGAGGAAGTGCAATAGAAGAAATACAAAAAGTTTCTAATGAAAATACAAGTAATTTAGAACAAATAACAAATGAAGAAAATGATGATAGAGATAAGGTAAGATATTTGAAATTGATAGATGTAGAGCCAAATCGTAATCAACCTAGAAGAAATTTTGATGAAGAAAGTATGCAAGAATTAGCAGATTCCATTAAATTATATGGGGTAATACAACCAATAGTTGTAAATTACAAAGAAAACTATTATGAAATAGTAGCTGGAGAAAGAAGATGGAGAGCAGCTAAAATGGCTGGTTTAAAAGAAATACCAGCAGTTATAAAAAATATAGACGAAAGAAAAAGTAAAGAAATAGCATTAATAGAAAACGTACAAAGAGAGGATTTAAACGCAATAGAAAAGGCAAGAGGACTAAAAGTATTAATGGAAGATTATAACTTAACACAAGAAGAATTAGCTGCTGCCTTAGGAAAAAGTAGAAGTGGTATAGCAAATTCATTAAGAATATTAAATCTTGATGAAAGAATAATAAAATTAGCAGAAGATAATAAATTAACAGAAGGTCATTGTAAAGCATTATTAGCAGTAAAAGACCCAGAAAAACAATATGAAATGGCAATGTTCTTTATAGAAACAGGTGGAAGTGTACGAGAAGCTGAAAAAAGGATGAGAGTTAAAAAGAGATTAGCAAATAAACCACGAAAAGGCTCAAAATATGAGGCTATATATAAAGATGTTGAAGACTCTTTTAGAGGATTTTTTGGAACTAAAGTAAGGTTAAATCCTAAAAATGAAAGTCAAGGTAAAATAGTAATAGAGTATAAAACAAGTGGAGAGTTAGAGAGATTATTAGAATTGATAAAAAATAGTTAAGAAATAAAATATATAATTAATAAGTATAAGTAGCCACTATATATTTTAAGGAAAAAAGAGAAAGGCAGGTGTAATGAATGGAAAATAGTATACGACCAATTCCAATAGGGATAGATAATTTTAAAGAAATTATAGAAAATGGATATTGTTATGTAGATAAAACAGAATTAATAGAAGATATTTTAACAAGAGGTGCAAAAGTAAATTTATTCCCTCGTCCACGTAGATTTGGAAAAACATTAACAATAAGTATGTTAGAAAACTATTTTAACGTGAAAAAAAAGGATGAAAATGTAAATTTATTTAAAGGATTAAAAATAGAAGAAGCATCAGAAAAGGTAAGAGAACAACAAGGAAAATACCCAGTAATAAGTTTAAATTTGAAGAGTGTAAAAGCTAATACTTGGGAAGAAGAGTATTTTTTATTAAAAATACTTATGGGAAATTTATATAGTGAAAATAAAGAGGTTGTAGATGTATTAGAAGAAAAGGAAAAAGAAGATTTTTTTAATGTTATAAATCAGGTTGCAGAAGTAGGAATATATCAATTATCATTAAAGAACTTATCTAAATATTTATATAAATATTATAAGCAACCAGTAATAATATTAATAGATGAATACGATGCACCAATAGAAACAGGATTTGTAAATGGATTTTACGATGATGTAATAAATTTTATGCGTAACTTTTTTGGAGAAGCTTTAAAAACTAACGATTATTTAAAACTTGCTTGTATGACTGGAATATTACGAGTGTCAAAAGAGAGCATATTTAGTGGTTTGAATAATCTGGAAATATATTCTATTTTGGATAAACAATATAGCGAATATTTTGGCTTTTTACCAGAAGAAATAGATAAACTTTTAGAAGAATATGGAGTAGAAAATAAAGAAGAAGTAAAGAAATGGTATGATGGATATAGTTTCGCAGGAACAGAGATATATAATCCTTGGAGTATATTAAATGTTTTAAAGAGACATGAAATAAAACCATACTGGGTAAATACAGGAGGAACATCACTATTAGAAGTAATGCTAAAAAATGCAGAAGGTGATGTAAAAAAAGACTTAGAAGATTTAATGCAAGGTAAAACTATAGAAATAAATTTAAAC
>CAKPRQ010000011.1 GCA_934182605.1 uncultured Clostridia bacterium
TTTCCTTTTTTATACATTTAGGGTGAAATATTTGCTTACAAACTTTTAAGGTGATTTTATCATAAATTAAATACAAAAAGTCAAATTAAACATTGACAGAAGCATAGAATTATGTTAATATAATATTATATTCATAATTACTGGAGGTTAAAAAATGGATCAATATCCTCGTTTTAGGATTGAGATTGCCACAATTTATGGTGGTGCTGTTTTCTTTAATATTTACGACAGCCTTGACTTTTTCAAAATTGTGGGCTTTGCCGCCTACCATTTTGAGAAAAAAGTCATTACTACCAATGTGCGTTGCACGACGTCTGCAATGCACGAACTGCAGCAACAGGTCAAAGAGACGGCTCAAAGTATCATGAGAGCCATTGATTAACCTCTACCGTGTCCCGCCTGCTAGGTGGGACCTTTTAATTTAATTATATACTAAAAAATAAAATGCAACATCCTTATAAATTAAGGATGTTTTTTTAATGTTTTTTTAAAGAAGAATAGATGAAAAACTTTTTAAAAAATATTTAAAAAATATTTAAAAAATATTAAAAAAGCATATTGACTTTTTTAAAAAAAGTGATATACTGTATCAGAAAGTAGGTGAACTATGGATAAAAAAAATTCAAATACTCTTACAAATTTGGTAGTAGTAAAAAGAAGTGGACAAAGAGTAAATTTTAATGGAAATAAAATTGCAATAGCTATAAAACAGGCTTTTGATACAGTTTTTGAGGAAGTCAACGAGTTAGAAATAAACAAAATCTATGAAAATGTTTTAAAGTATATAGATAAAAATTATAAAGATAGAAAGACTATAAACGTAGAAGACATACAAGATATTATAGAAGAAGAATTAAAAAATGGAAAATATTTAAATGTGTATGAACACTTTGCGTCATATAGACAAAAAAGAAGTGCTTTAAGAAAAATTTTTGAAGAAAAACAAGAGCATAAATTTGCAAAAGCTGTTGAGAAATTAAGTAATTTAGTAAAAAATAATGAGCAAAATTTTTCAAATAATATTATAGATAAGTTTGGAAAAACTATTTCAAAAGAATATGCTAAGTCATATGTTCTTGAAAATAAATTTATAAAATTGTTAGAAGAAGGTATCATTGTAATAAACAATTTAGACGAGTATGTAACATATAAAACAGCTAATACTCATTTAGATTTTTCTAGTTTAGTTGCAAATAATATGGAAGATTACACAAATACAATGATTAAAACAATTTCTAATTGCAAAAAAGAACAATATGGTGAACATACAATCCCTGCGTTAGACTACATATTTGTAAATATTATAATAGTAGAATTTAAAAATATTTTAAAAAATAATCTAAAAAAATATTTAAAAGTACAAGGACTACTTAATTTTATAGATTTTGAAATGATTGAAAATAATATAGAGAATATAAATACTATCTATATTAAATGTGATTATTTTGAAGATTTCTGTGTTAATAGAGTAATCAAAAATATATTTGAAATCGCAATAGAAGATTCTTTAGATGAATTAAAAGATGTAGTTTATAAAAATTTGAAAAAATTGATAATGACTTTAGAAGAAAATCATTTTAATACTTCTATAAGTCTCGGAAGTAATTATAATAGTGAAGAAGCAGTATTATTAAGAGTTCTTTATTTGAAAATTATTTCTGAATTAGATAGATTTGTTTTTGTAAATACAATTTATAAAATTTATAATGTTAATGAAGAAGAGTTAAATATTATTCTAGATTTGATTAAAAAAGGAAAAAATATCTTTTTATTATTTGAAAAAGATTTATTTGATGATTATAAAAATGAGTTAGAAGTATTTTCAACTGGTGAAAAAATTTTCGATAACGTAATAAATGAAAATAAAAATTCAATAGGGAGAATCTTACTTTCAACAACGTCAGTAAATCTAGCGAGGTTAGGCTTAGAATTTAAAGATAAAGACATTTCACTATTTTATAATAGGCTATCAGATGTTCTGGAAATTGTTAAAAATCAATTAGTACATAGATTTGAATTACAAGGAAGTAAGTATAAAGAAGATTATAAATATTTATTTCAAAATAATGTAGTTTATGAAAATAGCAAATTAGAAAATAATCAAAAAATTAGAAAAGTTATAAGAAATGGTGCTTTAAATATTAGTTTGGTAGGATTATATGAGTGTTCTATCCTTCTTACAAAAAAGAATGTTGAAAAATTAGCATATGAAATATTAGATTTCATTAAGATTAAGATTGCTGAATTTATTTCTGAAGAGAAATTGAATTTTATTATTAGTGAGTCCTATGATGGTAATATATTAAATGAATTTATCTCAATAGATAAATCAATATATGGGAAACTTCCTGTATTAAATAAAAGTAAATATGACAATTTTAGTAAAATATATGATAATTTAGAGATAGAAGAAAGAGTAAAAAAGTTAGGAAAATATCAAGAAAATATAGCGTCTGTTGTAAGTATTGATATTCCTAAATGTATTTCAAATATAGAGTTTATTAATTTAATAAATATTTTACAAAAAGCAAATATTATATTTTGCAAAATGGAGGTAAAAGAATGATTATAGATGGTTTTGAAAAGCTTACTTTGTTAGATTACCCTGAAAATATTGCTTGTATAATATTTACTAGAGGATGTAATCTAAGATGTCCATTTTGTCATAATAGTTCCATTTTAGATTTTAGTAAGGAAGAGGCTAAATTTAGTGAAGATGAAATTTTTGATTATTTAGAAAAGAGAAAAAATATTCTTGATGGTGTTTGCATAACTGGTGGCGAACCATTATTGCAATCAGACATTAAAGAATTCATTAAGAAAATTAAAAATTTAAATTTAAAAGTTAAATTAGATACAAATGGAACTAATTATTCAAAATTAAAAGAATTAATAGAAGAAAATCTATTAGATTATGTTGCAATGGATATAAAAAACGTTTATGAAAAATATTCAATTACAACAGGTATCAAGAATTTAGACATTGAAAGTATTAAAAAGAGTATTGCTTTATTAAAGAAAAATAAAATAAAATATGAATTTAGAACAACAATAGTAAAGAATTATCATACTTTTGAAGATATAGAAAATTTATGTAAGTTAGTTGGAAAAGATTCAGATTACTATATACAAAATTTTATTAATAGCAATAATGTACTAGAAAAAAAAATAGAAAGCTTTTCTAATGAAGATTTAGAAAAAGTAAAAAAATTTATAGAGAACAATTATAACAATATTAAAATTAGAAATATGTAAAAGAAAGTTGAGGATAATAAATATGTATAATGTAAAGAAAAGAGAAGGAAAAATAGTAGATTTTGATGTAAAGAAAATTAAGGAGGCTATAAGAAAGGCATTTGAAGCAGAAGAAGCAAATTATAATGAAGATGTTTTAGATTTCTTAGCTTTAAAAGTTACGGCCGATTTTGAGCCTAAAATAAATAAAGATATTATAACTGTAGAAGATATTCAAGATAGTGTTGAAGAGGTATTATCTAAATCAGGATATGCAAATGTTGCAAAAGCATATATATTATATCGTAAAACACGTGAAAAAATGCGTAATGTACAATCAACGATGATAGATTATAAACAACTTATTAATAATTATTTAAATGTATCAGATTGGAGAGTTAAAGAAAACTCTACAGTTACATATTCAGTAGGTGGATTAATCTTAGGTAATTCTGGAGCTATTACAGCAAATTACTGGCTAAGTGAAGTTTATGATGAAGAAATAGCAAAAGCACATAGAGATGCTTCAATTCACATTCATGACTTATCTATGTTAACAGGTTACTGTGCTGGTTGGAGCTTAAAACAACTTATAAAAGAAGGCTTAGGTGGAGTTCCAGGAAAAATAACATCATCACCTGCTAAACATTTAAGCACATTATGTAACCAAATGGTAAATTTCTTAGGAATTATGCAAAATGAATGGGCTGGAGCACAAGCATTCTCATCTTTTGATACATATTTAGCTCCATTTGTTAAAATAGATAATTTATCATATAAAGAAGTAAAACAATGTATCCAATCTTTTGTATACGGTGTAAATACACCTAGTAGATGGGGAACACAAGCACCATTTACAAATATAACTTTAGATTGGGAAGTTCCAAACGATTTAGCAGAATTAAATGCTATAGTTGGAGGAGAAGAAGTAGATTTCAAATACAAAGATTGTAAAAAAGAAATGGATATGATAAATAAAGCATTTATAGAAATTATGATTGAAGGAGATGCAAACGGAAGAGGATTCCAATACCCAATTCCAACATATTCAATTACTAAAGATTTTGATTGGTCAGAAAAAGAAAATAATAAATTATTATTTGAAATGACTGCAAAATATGGAACACCTTACTTTTCAAACTATATTAATAGCGATATGGAACCTAGTGATGTTAGAAGTATGTGCTGCAGACTTCGTTTAGACTTAAGAGAATTAAGAAAAAAATCAGGTGGCTTTTTTGGAAGTGGAGAATCTACAGGTTCAGTAGGTGTTGTTACAATTAATTTACCAAGAATAGCTTACTTAGCAGAAGATGAAAATGATTTCTATACAAGATTAGAAAAATTAATGAACATAGCAGCAAGATCTTTAAAAATAAAGAGAACTGTTATAACTAAATTATTAAATGAAGGATTATATCCATATACAAAACGCTATTTAGGAACATTTAATAATCACTTCTCAACAATAGGTTTAATAGGTATGAATGAAGTAGGATTAAATGCTAAATGGTTAAAAAAAGATTTGACACAAAAAGAAACTCAAGAATTTGCAAAAGAAGTATTAAACTTTATGAGAAATAAATTAAGTGATTACCAAGAAGAATATGGCGATTTATATAACTTAGAGGCAACTCCAGCAGAATCTACAACATATAGATTTGCTAAACATGATAAAAAACGTTATCCAGATATTATAACAGCTGCGGAAGGAGATAAGACACCATATTATACAAATAGTTCTCATTTACCAGTTGGATATACAAGTGATATATTTACAGCTTTAGATGTACAAGATGAATTGCAAACATTATATACATCTGGAACAGTATTCCATGCGTTTCTAGGAGAAAGACTTTCAGACTGGAAATCAGCTGCGAACTTAATTAGAAAAATAGCTGAAAATTATAAATTACCATATTATACATTATCACCAGTATATTCAGTTTGTAAAGAACACGGATATATAACTGGAGATGTGAAAAAATGTCCTACATGTGGAGCAGAAACAGAAGTATATAGTAGAATAACAGGATATTATAGACCAGTAAAAAATTGGAATGACGGAAAAGCACAAGAGTATTTGGACCGTAAGTCTTATGTAGTAGAAACAAGCTGTATGAAAGCTAGAGAAGAAAAAGTTGAAACTGTAGCTGAAAAAGCAAAAAAAATACAAGTATCAGAAGAGATAAGTAATATAGAAAATTCAAATATAAAAGAAAATATGGTATATAGTTTTAATAATGAAAACAATGTAGAAAATAATTCAAATTACCAAAACAGAATAATATTATTTGGAACAAAAACTTGTCCAAATTGTAAAATGGCAAAATCATTATTACAAAAAGCTCATATAGCTTTCGAAGAAGTGGATGCTGAAGAGAAAAGAGACTTAACAGAACTTTATCAAGTAAAACAAGCACCAACTTTAGTTCTAATTGATGATGCAAATCAAGTAGAAAAAATAGTAAATGTTTCTAATATTAAAAAATATATTATGAACTAATAAAATTTAATCATAATTTAAAATATTAAGTAAACACTTAAATTAGTTCAAAAATGAACTATTTAAGTGTTTTAGTTAATAAAAAGGGGTATTAAAAATGATATATGATATTATAATAGTTGGTGCAGGTCCAGCTGGTTTAACTGCAGCAATATATGCTTTAAGATCTAATAAGAAAGTATTAGTTTTAGAAAAAGAGACAATAGGAGGACAGATGTCTTCTTCTCCTTTAATTGAAAATTATCCTGGATTTTTATCAATTAGTGGAAGTGAACTAGCTAATAATTTATATAGTCAAGTTATAGAACTTGGTGGGAAAGTTGAATTAGAAGAAGTTCTAAGTATAGAATTTGGTGAGGTAAAAACTGTAACAACAGATATGGGAAAATATGAAACTAAATCTATAATATTTGCAACTGGAGCTAAATATAGAAGATTGGGCTTAGAAAAAGAAGAAGAATTTATAGGTAATGGAATTTCTTTCTGTGTAGCTTGTGATGGTGCTTTTTATAAAGATAAAACTGTAGCAGTAATAGGTGGAGGAAATAGTGCAGTAATAAATGCAATTACATTATCAGATATATGCAAAAAAGTATATGTTGTTCAAAATTTAGATAAATTATCAGCAGAAGCAAGTTTAATAAATAAATTAAATGCAAAAGAAAATGCAGAAGTAATATATAATGCAACTGTACAAGAATTAATAGGAGATAATAATTTGAGTGCAATTAGTATAGTAGTAAATAAAACAGAAAAAAGAGAACTAGCAATAGACGGAATATTTGTTTCAATAGGATTGTTACCTCAAAATGATTTTATAAAGGATGATATAACTTTAGACGAACATGGTTACATAAAATCTGATACAGAATGTACTACAAATTTAGAAGGCGTATTCGTTGCGGGAGACTGTCGTACTAAAAACGTAAGACAAATAACAACAGCAACAGCAGATGGATCAATAGCAGCAATAAATGCAGTAAAATATTTGAATAAATAATTATATTTTATTTCCCAAAGTTAAAATATTTGATTTTGGGAAATATTTTTAGCAGTTTTTAGTCAAAACATAGCTGGGGTTAACAATCCGGGTCTTGACTCGCAAATAGCTATATATCACGATTTTGCAAAAGTTATATGTTTCCTACCTGGACTGTAATGTTGTTACTTCTAGCAAACAAAATTTCGCAAAATCTCTTGACAAATTTATAAAAAAGTAATAAAATAATAGCGAACATAAGTTTTGAATATGATTTGTTAGGAGGATATTATGATAACAACATTACATATAAAAAATATTGGAATTATTGAAGATATAACAGTAGATTTTAACGAAGGATTTAATGCTTTAACTGGTGAAACAGGAGCAGGTAAAACATTAATAGTAGATTCCTTAAATATAATAGCAGGTGGGAGATTTTCTAAAGAAATGATAAGAAAAGGAGAAGATTATTCTTTTGTAGAAGTAGCTTTGTTCTTACCAGATTTAGAAGAAGAAAATTATATAGTAAGTAGAGAAATTCACACAAATGGCAGAAGTACTTGCAAAATAAATGGTAGGCTTGTAACTGTGAACGAATTAAAAAGTTTTATGTTAAATGTTATAAATATACACGGACAATCTGATAATCAAAGCATAATGAATATAAATGAACATATAAACTTTCTAGATGATTTTATAGGAAAAGATATATTAGATTTAAAAAAAGACTATTTAACATTATATAATGAATATAAAAATATTCAAAATGAATTATCTAAAAACTATGGGAACGATACGGAAAAAGAACGTAAATTAGATTTGTTAAACTACCAATTAAATGAAATAGCAGAGGCTAATTTACAAATTAATGAAGATATAGAATTAGAAGAACAACGAAAACTTATTCAAAATTCTGAAAAGATTTATACAAGCTTAAAAACAGCAGAAAGTAATAATGAAACTGCATTAGAAGAATATTTAGTAACCTCTATAAAAGCAATGGAAAAAATAGAAAATTTAAATGAAGAATACTATAAAAAATTAGAAAACTTAAGAGATATTTATTATAATTTAGAAGAATTAAATAGAGATATATCACATATGCAAAATTCTATTGATTTTAATGAAGAAACTCAAAATAATATAGAATATCGTCTCGACCTAATATCTTCCTTAAAGAGGAAATATGGGGCTTCTGTAGAGGACATATTAAATTATAAAGAAGAATTAGTAGAAGAGATTAAAAGTATTGAAAATTTAGAAACGTATATTTTAGAATTAAAAGAAAAAGAAAAAAATTTAACAGAAAAATTAAGAAAAATAGCAATAGAAATTAATAAAATTAGAGTAAATTCAGCTATAAAATTAGAAGAAAAAATAAATAAAGAACTAAAAGACTTAGAAATGAAAAATGCAAAATTTAAAGTTAAAATAACATATAATGAAAATATGTTTAAACAAACAGGTAGTAATGATGTAGAATTTTTAATATCAACAAATATAGGCGAAGATTATAAACCTCTAATAAAAATAGCATCAGGTGGAGAAATGTCAAGAATAATGCTTGCAATAAAAACTATATTTGCAGATACAGATAAAGTATCAACAATGGTATTTGATGAAATAGATACTGGAATTAGTGGAATTGCAGCAAAATCAGTAGCAGAGAAAATGGCTAAAATAGCAGAAAAGCATCAAATATTTGTAGTAACACATTTGGCAATAATAGCAGCATATGCAAAAAATAATTATTACATATCTAAAAATACAGAAAGTAATTATACAAAAACTAATATAAAATTATTAAATGAAGATGAAACTGTGAACGAAATAGCAAGAATATTAACAGGAGATATTACAGAAACAGCTATAATTCACGCAAAAGAATTAAGAAAAAAATGTGCGTAAAAAATTTTATTTTTTACTTGAACTTTAATACATTATAATATATAATAACAAAAAACAAATGAAAGGGAGTAATAAATATGGCAAAATTATACTTTACACATGGACCAATGGGGAGTAGCAAGAGTGCAATGGCTCTTATGACTCAATATAATTATGAACAACAAGGATATAATGTATTATTATTAAAATTAAATATAGATACAAGAGATGGAGCATTTATAAAAAGTAGGGCGGTAACAAGTAAAAAACCATGTATTCTATTTTCAGCAGACGATAATTTAAAAGAAGTTTTATTAAAAGAAGAAATAAAAGGTAAGAAATATGATGCAATAATTGTAGACGAGGCACAATTTTTAACTAAATCACACGTAGAAGAATTAAAAGATATAACTATATATAAAGATATTAATGTATTTTGTTATGGTTTAAAAACTAATTATACTACACAATTATTTGAGGGTTCAAAAAGATTATGCGAACTAGCAGATTCAGAACGTGAATTAAAATCAATTTGCAAATGTAAAAATAAAGCTACAGTAAATGCCTTGAAAATTAATGGGAAAGTTGTAAAAGAAGTTTTAGGGAATTGTGATATATTAATTGGAGATATAAATAGTAGAGATATTTATACATATGAACCAATGTGCTATAAATGCTGGGAAGAAGCTGAGTCTTTCAAGGTAGAAGATTTGTTTAATAATAAATTGCAAATAAAAAAATAGGAGGAAAGATATAATTATGTTATTTAATAAGGAATTTTATTATAATTATATTAAAAAATTAGAAACTTATAGCATTATTAAATTTTCATTTATATTTTTCTTAATAAGTTTAACATTTATTGTTATAGCATTTTATTTTAATTTTAATATTGTTTTTTTTGCGTTTATAGGCATCTTATTATCTTTATTTGTAAGTTTTTATTTTTACACTAAAGATAAGTTAAAAATAGAGGAGTGCAAGATGAAATTTGATATATATAATACTATAATAGATATATCTAAAAAACAAAATAATGATGGGTAGTATAGTATAACTTTAAGTATTTTATAGTGCTTTATTAATAAATGATATTCGTTCAAACATTGCACAAAATGAAAACATTTAGCAAAGTATTTTGTATTAAATTTTTATTTTTCTATAAAAAATAATAAATTATTATATAACATTAGATTTTAAAAATCTGATGTTATTTTTTTATTATTTTTGTGAAAGGAGTTAAAAAAATGGAAAAAATTCAAGGTTATTTTGTAGGTTATAACACTCTTAAAAGTAAAGAAAAACAAACTAATTATTATGTAATCGAAGTTTTAATTCAAGATGTACAAGAGTTTTCTGTTACTTCTACTATTAAAAGAATTTTCTTAGATAATAAAGATTACGTAAAATTTTTAGAAAAACATAAACCTTTTGATAATATTACATTGTCTTGCGTTGTAAATAAACGTACAGATAAAGTATATTATAATATTTCTGAGTAATGGGGGTGAATTTATGGACGAATTAAACACAGTTGCAAGTCAAGTTGATTTTACAAAAATCACAAGTGCTATAACTGGTGCTGTCTCTGTTGGAGATGTAGTAGGAGTTATTGCTATTGGTCTTGGTGCAGGAGTAGGCTTCTTCTTTGTTTTCTGGGGTGCTAGAAAATTATGGGTAATGTTCAAATCTTTCATATCCGGACGTGGTGGCAAGATTTAGTATATTTTGCATAAATTGTATTATTTAACATTCTTTCTAATAGCGTTTAATTTTAAACGCTATTTTTAAAAAATTTTTACTTTTAAAAGAAGAGGTATTATTATGAAAAATAAAATTTTTTTACAATTTAAAAAAGATGAAATAGCTTTTTTATATGCTTTAATTCAAGGTAATATAAATTCAATAGATAAAAAAGTTAATTTAACAAAAGAAGAAGAATTTGTAAAAACAAATTTACATAATTTAGAAAATAAATTAAATGCTTATAAAAAATTAGTTTAAGTTGGGGGTTTTATATGGTCATTAGTGATTTTTTATCAGGTAAATTAAATTTTTTTGATATTTTTAAGTTAATAAAATTTAAATCAGATTTTAAGAAAAAACACCCTGATTATATGGACATAGACGGCCTTTGTATTTTCTGTGGTTCTCAGGGTAGTGGAAAAACTCTTTCTGCTGTTCAATATTTACAAAAACTTTGTAATTTTTATCCAGAATCAATTTTAGTTACTAATACGGATATAAAAGGAATATCAAATGAAACTATTGAATATGACGGTATAGAATGTCTAAAATCTATTGAAAATGGCGAAAAAGGTGTAATTTACTTTATTGACGAAATACATCTTGAGTTCAATTCTCTTGAAAGTAAAAACATACCTATCGACATTATGACAGAAGTATCTCAACAACGAAAACAACGTAAACATATTGTCGGTACTTCTCAAGTTTTTTTAAGACTTGCAAAGCCTTTAAGGGAGCAAATTAAAAATGTGGTTATTTGTAAAAATTATTTCGGTTTTATACAAATCAATGAACTTATTGATGGGACTAGTTCGTATGAAGAGAATGGCAAATTATATTATGATAAAGTTGCTAAAAAAGTTTGGTTTCATAATCCTGATTTATATAATTCTTATGATACTTATAAAAAAATGAAAAGGTATAAAAAAGAATGGAATTCTTTTTCACCTTTAGATATATATGAAAGGGGGCTTTAATATGCCTGTAATTGTTGATTATCAAGTTATTTTTAATTTGTTTGTTGAACTTATAAAATTTGCTTTTCCCATTTCTTGTATTTTTGGTTTAGGTGTAACACTTTGCAATATAGTTTTTGATATGATTTTTCCAACTCGTAAAAGGGGAGGTTACTTATAATGTATGATTATTTACAAGGTTTAGTCAATTCTTATAAAAATTTAGGCTATAATTATTATTTAATATATTGGCAAGATATAGAAGAGCAAAAAACTGAAAATGATATTTTAGTTAGTAATAATGTTATAAAAAGTGATATAACTTGTTATTTTGCAAAATCTCCGATTTTGCAAAATTCGGATTATTCTTTTACACTTCCTGATGATGCTTTATTGACCGTTTTAGATTATAACATTATAACGTTAGATGTTATATCAAGGCAAACTACAAAATTATTTGAAGACTATGAAATAGAATTATCCAATAATTCTTATATTTTTACTAATTCTACTTTGGATACAACTTCTATTATAGTATCTAATGTTTATCCTAGTTTTAATGAAAATGAAAATTTACAAATTAATACTAATATTGGTTTTACTAATTTTATTTTAGTTTTAATTTTCATTACTGCTATATTTTTCCTTTTATTTAGAAGATTTTTAGGGGGTTAAAATCATGAAAAAAATAAAATTGCAATATAAAATTTTAATTTTAATATTTTTATTTTTTACATTATTAATATTTAATAATAATAAATCTGAGGCTTATGTTTATGATATATCTGAAACCGTAAATAAAAAAGATTGTAAATATGTTGTATATTTAGCTCAGGATGATAATTTTTATCTTGCTTTAAATTATCAAGAAAATCTTTTATCTCCTTCTTTTTATTATGCTTATTTACCTGATATAAACGTTATACACCCTGCTTCAAATTCTTATTATAATGGCTTAAGGACTAATTATATTTATTTATTAAAAGAAGGTTTAATTACTTTTGTTGGTTCTTTTGTTAAAGAGGATTTATATACCTCTTCTTATGAACCTTATAAAGTAAAAGAAATATATTACTCTAATAAAGATATTTATTACCATTCTAATTTTCCTAACGATATTTATCTTTGCCAGAAATCTGTTCCTGATGTTACTGCTTTAGAAATACAAGATGATTTTACTTTACAAATATATCCTGCTGAACCTGAATATAGACCTAGTATTGATACACCAGAAAATTCTGACCCGTATGCTTTCTATTTAAGGACTCAACTTTTTCCTTGGGCTTTTTATAGGACTTATCAGATTTGGTATGCTTATGAAGATTCTACAAACTTCGAACGTTATTTTGATATTAGGGCTGTAGAAAATAATGACTTTACAGCTGAAAATTTAAAATTCTGTTTCTTATTTAAACCTACTGAATATGGTACTTATTATTTTAGACTATATAATACCGATACTGGAAAATTTAGTAATACTGTTACTTTTGAATTTACTGATAGTATTTTAAGTGGTACACACTTAGTCGGTCCTAGCGTTTTGCCTGTTCCCGAATTAGCTTTACTTAATACTTCTGAAGAGGTTTATGTTGTTACTCAGTGGCTTTCAAAATCTGATTTTTCTGAATTACAATTATATTATAGAAATACTGATAACCCTATTATTAAAACTGATTATTTTATTAAGTCCAATGCTGAAATTGAAACTAGCGATTATGATAATACTCTTTTTAGATTTAAATTTCCTATAGAGTATACTGGTACATATGATTTTGCTTTCGTTCGTGGTAACGAACGTTCCGCTGATAATAGCATTTATGTTGATATTTTTAATTTAGGTGATAATGAATTAGAAACTACTGGAATATTCGACTCAAGTATTCCAACTCTTTCTATTTCTGAATTAGATTATTTTAGCTATGAGGAAATTTTTGGTTATTCTCAGTGGTTTAATGAACACGATATTCAATATCTTATATATTACAGAAATAAAGATATGAGTGATTTTGAAGAATTTACAGATTATACAATAGAAAAAAATTCTGAAAATCAATGGCGATATAAACTTAGATTTACTTATGATAGTACTTATTATTTTAGATTAGTTCTTAAATTTGAAAATACTATTTTATATGGTAATATAAGTACGTTTGACTGCACTTATTTTTCGTCTTTGAGTGATTTTGATATCCTCAAAGATGAATTAATGGGTTTATGTAGAAATTCACTTGGCTTTTTATTTTACCCTTTTGACTTGATTTTTACCATTTTAGATAGATTTTTAAATATTAAATTTGAAAATCCTCAGATTAACATACCTGATATATATTTACCTTTTTCGGGTCAAAATTATAAACTTATAGATAGTTTTACATTTAATTTTACTGATTATATTAATCAAAATAATATATTTAAAACTATACATAACTTTATTCTTATTGGTTCTGATTTTATAATAATATGGGGTGTTGTTCACCTTTTACGAAAAGAATGGGAGGCGTTTTTTAAATGATAGAAAATATTTTAGCTTGGGTTTTAGAAGCTTTAATTTTTATATGTAATTTACTCTTTGGATGGTTTCAACTTCCATCTTTTCCAATTGAACTTACAGATAGCATTAATTCTTTTTTAGATTTACTTTTTAATAATTTATCTTTATTAGGTTTATTTATACGTCCTGTTACTTTTAATGCTGTAATTTATATTTTAATTTCTTTATACACGTTTAAAATATTATATAAAGTTATATTTTGGATTATAAAGAAAATACCGTTTTTAAATATTAAATAGGTCGGTGTATTAGTAACACCCGACCTATGTCCCAAAATTGGGAATTTTATTAAAAACATTATTTATTTTGGTTTCCTTTTTTTTAATTTTTTGTTAATTATGAAAAATGCGAAAATATAAAATGAGCATTTTTCATAATTAACAAAAAATCCATAAGGTTTTTAATAAAATATATATAAATATTAAAGAATAAAAAAGGAGTTTAAAAAATATGATTGATACTATTTGCATATATACTAATATTACTAAAGAAATTTACGATATAATATATAAAAAATCTATAATTAAGACTAGTTATTCAAATTATACTGGTGAGATGTTCTATAATATTATTAATGACCATTTAGAGGGTTCTTATTCTAGTAGCTTGAGTGTACGTATATTTAATAAGGACAATTATATAATTAAAATTGAAGGTAGCTTACATAAGCTTAAACTTGGTTATAATTCACACAACGGTTTTACCGATATAATATATATATCCAATTTTATTATAGGTATTGTTGAAGATTATTATAAAATAGAATTACCTCAAATTTATAAATGGTATATAAATAGGGTAGACATAGCAATTTGTTATAATTTACATAATCAAGATAATATATGTACTTATATAAATAATCTTAAGAAATGTACTTTTCCACATAGAAAAATACATTTTTACAAAGACCAAAGCTTGTATTCTAGCGGTAGCACTACTACTTTAAAGATATATAACAAATTATTAGAATTTAAAAAACACGATTTAAAAAAATTTATTAGTACTGATTTTAATATAATTGAATATTTAAATACTATACAAGGTTATATAAGATTTGAATGTGAGATAAAAAAAAGAAAATTATTAAAATTTTTTAATAAAGATAAAGATATTAAAATTATTGATTTAAATTATTTAGAATTAAAAAAAATATGGAGTGGTGAGTTTATGAAATTGTTAAAATGTAATGAAAAAGAATTATTGATGTTAAATGAAAAAGAAAAAATAAGATTATTATTAGAAAAAAATTATAAGCCTGTTAAAGCAAGAAATTTATATAATTTTTATTTATCTGTACTTGTTGAAGGTTTAGACTTTATTAAAAATAATATGTCAAGTAGTAGTTTTTACAGAAATTTAGCAGAATTAAAAAAATTAAATATAGATTTTTCTCAAACCTATAATGTAGAATTTAGTAATACTGTAATTAATTTTAATCCGTTCAATTATAAAGAAGTTGCGTAATTTAAGCAACTTCTTTATTGTTTTTATTATAAAATTGCATATAATTTTCCAATTTGTCTCTTATTATTTTTTTTGTAATCCTTTTATGAATTGGTATTTTATCACATATTATTCTTTCTTTTGTTATATTGTATGAAATTATATTATATAAGCACCATACATTAAAATATACGTCATCATATTCTTCTGTTTTAATAAATTTATTATTTATTAAATGTTTTATGTTTGTTAGGTATAACTCTAGTGCTTTTAATAATATTATTAAATCATACTCAGGTAGTTTAATTTCAATTTTTCTTAAAATTTCAGTTTCTTTAAATTTCATTTTTATTCTCCTTTCTTTTCCCAAAAAATTTTAATTGCCTTTTTTACTTCTCCTTTATAACATTCTTCAATTTTATCATATAAATAATTTAAAAAATTATCTAATTCTTTTTCATCTATATACATTTTTATTCTCCTTTCTAAACAATATATTTAATTTATTAAATATATTATACCATATTTTGTTTATTTTGTCAATTATTTTATTTAACTTCTTAAATATTTTATTGTATTTTTTTTATTTATATGATATAATAAAAATATAAAAGGGGTGGTTATATTGTTTTCTTTTAATCCTTTATGGAAACAACTTATTGATAAAAATTTAACAAAAACAGATTTAAGAATTAAAGCTGATTTTAATACAGCAACCTTAGCTAAAATGAATAAAAATGAATTTGTTTCAATGTCTGTTTTAGATAAAATTTGTAAAACTTTAAATTGTAAAATTGAAGATGTTATTGAATTTAAAAATGAATAGGGGGGATTTAGATGTTGTTTAATAAAGAATTTTATTATAATTATATTAAAAAATTAGAAAATTGGAATTTGTTTAAATTTGGTTTTTCATTTTTTATAATTAGTTTTTCTTTTGTTTTTGTATCTTTATATTTTAATTTAAATGTTTTATTATTTACATTATTGGGTATTATATTAGGTTTAATTATAAGTATGTATATATATAGTTTAGATAGATTAAAAATAGAAACATATAAAATGAAATTTGATATATATAATGCTATTATAGATATTTCAAGGAAATTAAATAATGAAAGGTAGTATTTAAATTTTAAGCACTTTTTAATATTTTGTCAATGTAGAAAATTTATAAAAAGGGAATACCTCTTTGAATTGCAACTTTATGCAATTTTCGAAATTGACAAAATTATTAATAAAATATAATTGTAGCAGAGGTTATTCTTTAACGTAGTTAGAGGATAACCTCTTATAAAATAATTAAAATCTCCTTGAACTTCTTAAATACATAAAAATTTTAAAAATATTTTTAAAAATTTTTCTTGACATTTATTTTTTTTTGTGATATATATTACTTGTATTGTTTATATTATTAAATGATATTGCAGTAATACTAATTGTTATATAATTATTTATTATTATATGATGTATATAAGTTTCTTTATCCACGATAATTTCAATAAGAAAATTAATATACATTAATTTTATAGATTTAAAAACATTGCACAAAATGAAAATTTTGCACGTAATAATATAGAATAATTTAGAAAGGACGTATTTTTATATGATTGATCGCAGTTATAATCCAGATTTATTAAATTCATTTTTAGATTATTTAGACTCCGCCCTAGATAAGTCTCAAAATACAATTAAAGAATATAATTATGATTTAGTAACTTTTTTTAAATATTTAAAATTAGATAATTTAAATACAAACACTAATTCTACTTCTAATGATAATTCTAAAGAAATTATTATTAATGATATTACTATTAATAATTTAAAAAAAATAACTTTAGAAGATTTATATACTTATACTACCTATTTAAAAAATATTAAAAAAAATACTGCAGCTACTAGAGCTAGAAAAGTTGCTAGTTTAAAATCTTTTTTTAATTATTTATGTATAAATCAAAAATTATTAGATATAAATCCAGCACAAAATTTAGAAACACCTAAAATTGGAAAAAGATTACCTAAATATCTTACATTGGAAGAAAGCCGACAATTACTTAATAATGTAGAAAAAATTGATTCTAGGAATGAATTAAGAGATTATGCTATCATTACCCTATTTCTCAATTGTGGTATGCGTTTATCTGAATTAACAGGAATCAATATTAATGATATAGATTTTGAAAACAATAAATTGAATGTTATTGGTAAAGGTAATAAAGAACGTACTATTTATCTAAATAAAGCTTGTGTAGATGCCATTAATAAATATATCTCTGATAGATCTAAAAGTAAAATAGAAAACAAAAAGGAAAATCCATTATTTTTAAGTGAAAGAAAAACTCGTATTAGTCAACGTACAGTTCAAGACATTGTAAAAAAATATTTAACAGCTACAGGATTAAGTAAATACTCAACACATAAATTAAGACATACTGCTGCTACTCTTATGTATAAATATGGTAATGTTGATATAAGAGCATTACAACAATTACTTGGACATGAAAGTATTTCTACAACAGAAATATATACTCATGTAGATAATGAAATTATAAGAAATGCTGTTGAAGCCAATCCATTATCAAATTATGACCCAAAAAATGATTTATAATAAAAATTAATTAAATTTAGACATATAATTACATTACTTTTAAAAAAAAATGGCTTAAAATCGATTTTAGAGCGTTGAATCTTAGAACTATTGAAAATACTAAGGTTTGGGTATACTAAATCAGTTATTTGACGAATCTGTATTAAAATGTTATAATATGTATAGTTCACTTATAATAAAAGGAGAAAAAAGTGAAAAAGTTGTTTGCTATTTTTTTGGCTGTGGCGATGCTTTCTTTTTCCAACACGTCTACTGTTCTTGCATTAAACATAGGTAAACTTATTGAAAGTTCGGAGAATGTGAGGAAGGAGTACGTCAAAAATAAAGAGAGCATAGACTTTCGGGATTTTGACTTTTTGTTGGGAATGACATTTGTTCAAATGTCTGCTTGGAATACTGAAATGGGAAAATCTATCCCAGACCAGAAAAAAGTGACCATATCTAACCAATACTATGCAATTCTTTCTGCTCAGTATATTTCTATGCAGCAATATGTTAACAGGTATGTCATCGGAAAAAGTAAAAACAAAAACGAAACAATGAAAAAGTGTGCCAAACTCTTGGAATATCTAGAACAAGGCTTGGCGGCACTTAGATAACAACAGACTTTCTCCTAAGCTGGCATTCGAGCATTCGTTTGCCAGCATTTTTATTATATTTAGAAAAGAATATTTATAAAAGAATAGGTTGTATTTGTTCATTATTTAAAGCATATTCTATTGTAGGTATTAAGTAAGTTAAATCAAACGTTAATGAGCGAGGCTTAGTAATAGGATTATCTTGTTTAAATGGTATGAAATAATAATGTTTTCTATTTAGTAATTTGCCTATATTTTCTGCATTGGAACTTAAACCATCATTTGTGCATATTCCTAAAACAATATTATTATCATTACGTAAATTAGATTTCGCAGCTAAAAGTACAGGTGTATCTGTAATTCCATTAGCTAATTTTGAAACGGTATTTCCTGTACAAGGAGCTATTACTAATATGTCTATAATCTTTTTCTGACCTAGAGGCTCTGCTTCTACAAATGTATTTATTATTTTATTATTTGTAATCTCTTCAATTTTTTCAATAAAATCTTTGCTTTTTCCATATCTTGTATCTATATTATAAGAATTAAATGACATTATTGGTACAACTTTTGCTCCATTTTCTACCAACTTTTTTATATATGGAATTATTAATTCAAAGGTAGAATATGCTCCTGTTAAAGCAAAACCTATTTTTCTGTCCTGAAAATTAAATTGAAACAAAAAATCACCTCCATAATATATTTTATGTAAATATATTATGAGGGTGATGATTATATTATATATTTATTATTTAATTAATTCTAAAGTTTCTCTAGCTATCATTAATTCCTCATTTGTAGGGACTACATAAACTGAAACTTTTGAATTCTCTGTTGAAATTTTAAGCTCTTTTCCTTTGCAATCATTTATTTTTTCATCAATTTTAACACCAAAACATTTTAAGTAATTACATATATTTCTACGAGTTTCTGGTCCTCTTTCACCAACACCTGCTGTAAATACTATCGTATCTAAACCACCCATTGAAACAATGTATTTTGCAATAAATTGTGCAACTAAATAAGCATATAAATCTAAAGCTAATATTGCTTTTTCGTTACCATTTGCAGCTGCTTCTTCAATATCTCTAAAATCTGGGGTAACTTCTGAAATACCATAAACTCCTGATTCTTTATTTAAAATTTCTGTCATTTCATCTGCTGTTAACTTTTCTTTATTCATTAAAAATGTAACTACAGATGGATCTAAATCTCCAGAACGAGTACCCATTGGAATACCCCCAAGAGGAGTTAATCCCATACTTGTATCTATGCAAATTCCATTTTTTACAGCTGCTAAACTTGCTCCTTGTCCTAAATGACAAGTTACAATTTTTAAATCTTTAATGTTTTTATTCATTAATTCAGCTACTCTATTTGCTACATATTTATGAGAAGTTCCATGTGCACCATATTTTCTAATACTATATTTTTCATAATATTTGTATGGTATTGCATACAAATATGCTTTTTTAGGCATTGTTTGATGAAAAGCTGTATCAAACACTGTAACCATTTTTGCATTAGGCATTAGATTTTTACATGCTTCTATTCCTAAAATAGCTGCAGGATTATGCAATGGAGCTAAAGGAATACAATTTCTTATCTCTTCAATAACATTTTCATTTACCACAGTAGATTTTGTAAATTTTTCTCCTCCATGAACTATTCTATGTCCTACTCCACTTATTTCATTAATATCTTTAATAACACCATATTCATTTGACATTAATTGATTTAATACAAATTGTATTGCTTCATTATGATCTTTTACAGGATTCTCAAAAACATGTTTTTCTTCATTTACCTTATGTGTTAAAAAAGAATTACTTTGACCTATTCTTTCATAATTTCCTTTTGCCAATACATTTTCTGTATTCATATCCATTAATTGATATTTTAATGATGAACTACCACAATTTAAAACTAAAATTTTCAAACTTAAACTCCTTTATAAATGTTCATTAATATTTTTTGTTACAATATTGATGTTTTTAAGCATATAGTTTTATATATTTAATTTAATTCTTCACTTTGAGCTTGTACAGATGTTATCGCTACAACTCCAACGACATCATCTACATTACAACCTCTTGATAAATCATTTACAGGTTTAGCTACCCCTTGACATAATGGTCCATAAGCTTTAGCATTTGCCATTCGTTGAACTAATTTATATCCTATATTTCCAGCATCAAGATTTGGAAAGATTAATGTATTACAAATCCCTGCTATTTTACTTCCCGGTGCTTTAACTTCTGCTATTTCTGGAACTATAGCGGCATCTAATTGTAATTCGCCATCTATCATTAAATTTGGATTTTTTAATTTTGCTAAAGTTGTAGCATCTACAACTTTTTTAGTTTCATCAGCCTTTGCACTACCATAAGTTGAAAAGGATAGCATACCAATTTTAGCTGTTTGACCTACTAATAATTCATAACTTTTGGCAGAAGCTATTGCTATTTCTGCTAACTCATCACTATTTGGATTTGGATTAATACCGCAATCACTAAATAAATATATATTACCATATTCACAATTAGGAACATCCATTATGAAAAATCCAGAAACTAATTTAGTACCTTCTTTAGTTTTCAAAATCTGTAATGCCGGTCTTAACGTATCAGCAGTAGCATGAATAGCACCACATACTAACCCGTCTGCTTTATTTAATTTTAAAAGCATTACTCCAAAATAAATTTCATCTAAAATTAAACGTTTTGCCTTTTCCATGGTCATCCCTTTTAATTTTCTCAATTCATATAAATTTTTAACCATAACTTCTTTTTCTTCATATAATGAAGGGTCTATTATTTTTGCTAAACTTATATTTATATTATTATTATTTGCAATATCTTGTATTTCTTCTTTATTTCCAACAAGTATAATATTAGCTATTTTCTCTTCAGTAAGTTTTTCTGTAGCTCTTAAAATTCTTATATCTGTAGCTTCCGGAAGAACAATTGTTTTGATATTTTTAGAAGCCTTTTTTATAATAGAATCTATAAACATATTTCCTCCTTAAATTTATTTATGGTGCAAGTAATGGGACTTGAACCCATACGTTATATAAACACACGCCCCTCAAACGTGCCTGTCTGCCAGTTCCAGCATACTTGCTTTTTAAAAAATAAAATTATTAAGTAAATCTATAAGCCGGGTTCTGTCGTGAATAATCATTTATCTAGGATATACATTGCTATATACCTCATGCCGCTATCTTAGAAGACGACGAGCAGTCTTAACCTTCTGTATTTTAGCGTTGCTCCAAGTGGGGTTTACATTGTCGAAATATGTCACCATATTTCCGGTAAGCTCTTACCTCACCTTTTCACCCTTACCTTTTAAAATAAAAGGCGGTTATTTTCTGTTGCACTTTCCTTAAGGTCACCCTTACTGGACGTTATCCAGCACTATTGCTCTACGGAGCCCGGACTTTCCTCAAATACAATAAGCTATATTCGCGATTATTCAATTTACTTAACAATAATATTTTAAACTATAATTATTAAAAAGTCAAGAAAAAATTTGTAACTTTACTTTACTTTACATAAAAGTAATATATATTTAGCCCTTATTATTACTTCATAATTTAGTAATGATAAGGGCTAAATATATATTACATTAGATTAATTTCTTCTATTAAATTTTTATAATTTATATAAAAAATATCTTTATCTTTTATATTTAAGGAATCCAATATTTGGTCTAATATAATATTAATTTTTTTAATACTATACATATTAGTATCTCCTATATTTGTTAGTATGTCATTATTTATTTCTTTTGCTTTATTTGCAAAGTTAGTAGCATTTTCCCAATTTTCAGTTTCCACATTTTCATAAGCCAATATAACATCATACTTTATTTCTTTTAACTTTTTTTCATTATTACTCATATTATTATCAAAACTATTATATAGCTCTAAAATATTTTCATATAAATCTACTAATTTGGTAATACTTTCAGTTTTATTCTCTTCCTTTGCCTGTAATGTAATTCCATTCAAATTAGAGTTAAATTGATTTATTTTATCTTCCGAAACGTTTAATGCAACTAAATCAATAGAAATTGTTGACCATATGCTATATAGGTTCTCTACTCTACTTATAATTTCTTTCCAATCTGGTTCTCTACTTTCTCCTATTATGTTTTTACTTATAAGTTCTGTAATTTGTATACTTTCTTTACTAGAACCTTGACTTTCTGAATTTGAGCTTTCTTTTTCAGAACCACTAGAGTTATTAGAATCTCCACCTTCTCTTGAATTCATACCGCCTTCATTTCCTGAAGATGAACTTTGGCTACTTGTGGCAGTAGTACTAGATGAAGAATTACCGTAAAGATATTTCTTTAGTATCAATTTTATAATTTTGAATAGATATATTATTTAATAAATTTATTAAACTAATTATTTCAGTATCTAAATATAATAATTCTTGTTTTACTTTATCATTTAAAGAAACGTTATTTGAGTTCATACTACAACCTGATAAAATTAGTATAATAATAAAAAAAATAAAAATGCTTTTTAAAATCTTTTTCAAAAAAATCTCCTCTTTATATATAATCTTTTTTAAATTTATTATTTACAATTTTTTTCCTTTTATACTTTAGTATATAAAAAAACTTTTTTCGTATAATAAATTTAGGTGATTTTTTTGAATGTTTCAGTTAATTTATATAGTACAAAAGAAAATGAAATTACTAAATTTTTAAATAAATTTTATAATAATAAAGAAAAGATTGTAGAAAATAAAACTTGGTATAAAGAATATCAAAATCCTGTTGAAATGGCAGATATTATAGGTGTTTTTATTGATAATAATGAAAAATTTCAAATAAATATGTGGGTCTGCTTAGATGAAGGCTTTTTATTAAATGTTACAGAATATAATGCGGACAAAATAATAAGATATCTTTTTGAAAGATATCCTTATTAATAAATTATTCTGCTTTTGCTTCTCTTGTCATAAGATTTCTTAATGCTTGTTTTGGTTCTAAATTATTATATAATACATCATACACTGTATTTATAATAGGAACATTTACTTTATATTGTTTTGCTAATTTATATGCAGTTTCTATATTGTCGACACTTTCTATAGTCATTCCTACTATTTTTTTAGTTTCTTCTATAGATTTTCCTTGTCCTATTAAGAAACCTGCTTTTCTATTTCTGCTATGTTCACTCATACATGTTACTATAAGGTCTCCTAATCCTGTTAGACCATAAAAAGTGCTTTGAGAACCACCAAGCTCTACGCCTAACCTTGAGATTTCTACAAGTCCACGTGTTATTAATGCTGCAAATGTGTTATCTCCTAAGTTCATACCTGCTGCTATACCTGCACAAAATGCTATAATATTTTTAAGAGCTCCTCCCAATTCAACTCCTCTTACATCACGACTTGTATATACTCTTAAAGTTTCACTCATAAATATATCTTGTACTTGTTTCAAAATTTCACCATGTTTAGATGCGACTACAATAGCTGTTGGAACATTTAAAAATACTTCTTCAGCATGACTTGGACCTGATAAAACTCCTATTTTTACTCGTGGCATTTCTTCTTCTAAGACTTCATCTAATGTATAAAGTGTAGAAGCTTCAAAGCCTTTTGAACATATTATTACTGGTTGATTACTCATGTATTCCTTATATTCTTTTACACATTCTCTTGTGCATATAGAAGGCGTAACGTGTAAAATTAATTCTGTCCCTTCTATTGCTTCTTTATAATCTGTTGTACAATATACATTGTTAGGAATTTCTGCTTTTTGCAAATATTTACATTTTCTTTCATTATTAATTAGATTTTTCTCTTCTTCCGTATGTGACCATACTTTAACTTCGTTTCCTTTATTTGCTAAATATATAGCAAGAGACATCCCCCAGCTTCCTGAACCAATTATTCCTATTTTGTGCATTATTTTCGCTCCTTTATATTAATTATTTTTTAAAACTTAATTTATTTTCTGTTCCGTCTAATAATCTTTTTACATTAGTTCTATGATTATATAAAACTAAAACCGCTATAGCTACTGCTAATGGTAAATAGCTGTTTGCTGCAGATACTGGTGCTATTATATAGTTTTGAGTTATAAATACTGTTAAAACTGGGAATAATAATGCTGCTCCCATTGAACCTACAGATACCATTCTTGTTAAAGCCATAATTAATAATGCAAATACTAAACAAATTAGACCAATTTGATAATTTACTACTAATATAACACCTAAAGCTGTTGCTACGCCCTTTCCACCTTTAAACTTAAAGAATATTGGAAAAGTATGTCCTATTACTACTGCAAATGATGCTAATTGTATTAATAGTGCTCCATCTATTCCCTCTTGTCCTATTATTTTAGCAACTATGAACGCTATTAGAACTGCTACAACTCCTTTTAAAATATCGCAAATAAGTGCACATATTGCAGCTTTTTTCCCTGCAACTCTTAAAACATTTGTACTTCCTGCATTTTTACTTCCTTTTTCTCTAACATCTACTCCTGCAAATTTTTTACCAAAAATTACTGAAAAACTTATACTACCTAAAAGATAAGCTACTATTGTAACTAATACATATACTAACATTTAATTTTCCTCCCTTTTTTCTCTAACAATTATTCTAATTGGAGTGCCTTGCATTCCAAAATTATTTCTAAATTGATTTACTAAATATCTTTCATATGAAAAATGAAATAATGTTTTATCATTTACAAATATAACAAATGTTGGTGGCTTAGTTGTTGCTTGTGTACCATAATATATTCTTAAACGTTTTCCTTTATCTGTTGGTGGTTGTACTATTGCTATTGCCTCATTTATTACTTCGTTTATTACAGATGTTGAAATTCGTAACGTATTTTGACGATATACTTCATTTATCATTTCATATAATTTATCAACTCTTTGACCTGTTAAAGCTGATATAAATATTATTGGTGCATACGTTAAATAAGATAATTTATTATATACTTCCTTTTTATATTTTTCAAAAGTTCCATTTTCTTTATTAACTGCGTCCCATTTGTTTATAACTATTATAATACCTTTTCCTGCTTCATGAGCCTCACCTGCTATTTTAGTATCTTGCTCTGTGACTCCTTCCAGTGCATCTATTACTAATAAGCATACATCTGATCTTTCAATTGCAAAATTTGTACGCATAATACTATATTTTTCTATTGTTTCGTTAATTTTACTTTTTTTCCTAACACCTGCTGTATCTATAAAAATATATTTACCATGTTCATTTTCAAAACTTGAGTCTATAGCATCCCTAGTTGTCCCAGCAATATTACTTACTATAACTCTTTCTTCACCTAAAATTTTATTTACTAAAGAAGATTTTCCTACATTCGGTTTTCCTATTATTGCTACTTTTATTTCTTGTGGTGCAAATTCATCATCATTTTGTGAAGGTAAATAATTATATATAGCGTCTAACACATCACCTATACCTTTAGCATTTACACTAGATACAGGATATGGTTCACCTAAACCTAAATTATAAAATTCATAAATTTCAGGTTGGTTTTCTCCAAATTTATCTGCTTTATTACATACTAATATCACAGGTTTTTTAGATTTTTTTAATATTAATGCAATTTCTTCATCTGCTGCAGTAACGCCTTGTTTTATATCTGTTAAGAATATGATTACATCTGCTATAGAAATGGCTAGATTGGCCTGTTCTCTCATCTGAGAAATAATTATATTGTTAGATTCAGGCTCTATTCCTGCTGTATCCACAAGTGTAAATTCTTTATCTCTCCAACTTGCGTCTGCATATACTCTATCTCTAGTAACTCCTGGCGTATCTTCAACAATAGATATTCTTTTACCTACTACATAATTAAAAAAGGTAGACTTTCCTACATTTGGTTTACCTATTATTGCTACTAGCGGTTTGCTCATAACTTCACCCCTTTCCATAAAATAAAAAAGCGGAATACATAAGATATGAGAAATGTCTTCTCAAAACTTATATATTCCTCTCACTTATCTTATTATTTTTCTTCTTTTTTTGCAATTACTTCTTTTCCATCATAATATCCGCAACTTGGACATACTCTATGTGGTAAAACAGGCTCATGACAATGTTTACATGTTGCTATAGTTGGTTTTTCTATTTTCCATGTAGATCTTTTCATTCCTGTTCTTGCTTTTGACCATCTTCTTTTTGGTTGTGCCATTAGTATTCCCTCCCTTGTAATTACACATATTTTTATCTATGTATATCTATATATTAAACTTAAATAAATCACCTATTGATTATACTAGTTTTTTTTAGTTTTGTCAAGTGTGATGGAAATCTTTTCTAAAAATTCTTGATTATCTTTAGTTCTTATCATTTGTTGTATTAATCGTTCTGCAATGTCTGAGTTATTCATATTTGACATTGATTTTCTTATTGCTAATATTGTTTCATATTCTTGTTTTGATAATAATAATTCATCTTTTCTAGTTCCTGATTTATATAAATCTATTGCTGGGAATATACGTCTTTCTGATAATTTTCTATCAAGATGTACTTCCATATTTCCAGTACCTTTAAATTCTTCAAATATTACATCATCCATTCGACTTCCTGTTTCTACTAAACTTGAAGCTAATATTGTTAGACTTCCTCCTTCTTCAATATTTCTAGCTGCTCCAAAAAATCTTTTTGGTTTATGTAATGCAGATGGATCAAAACCTCCAGATAATGTTTTTCCAGATGATGGCACTACTAAGTTATATGCTCTTGCTAATCTTGTTATGCTATCTAACAAAATTACTACATCTTTTTTATATTCTACTAATCTTTTAGCTCTTTCCAACACCATTTCTGCTACTTTTACATGATTTTCAGGTTGTTCATCAAAGGTTGAATAAATAACTTCACCTTTTATTGAACGTTTCATGTCTGTAACTTCCTCTGGTCTTTCATCTATTAATAGCACTATTAATTCTACTTCTGGATTATTTGTTGAGATACTATTTGCGATTTTCTTTAATATTGTAGTCTTACCAGCTTTTGGTGGCGCTACAATCATACCTCTTTGACCTTTTCCTATTGGAGATAACAAGTCCATCAAACGCATTGTATAATCATTTGAAGAGGTTTCGAGTTTTAATTTCTCTGTTGGATATATTGGAGTTAAATCATCAAATTTTCTTCTTTTAAAAGCATTTTCAGGATGCAGACCGTTTACTTCGCCAACATAAATTAATGCTGCAAATTTTTCTTCTTCTTTTGGCTTCCTAGCAATTCCTTTTATTTTATCTCCTGTATCTAGTTTAAATCTTTTTATTTGTACAGGTGATACGTATATATCTTTTGGTGTAGACAAATAATTTTTCCCTCTTAAGAATCCATAATTATCTTGAATTATTTCTAATACACCTTCTACTAAATAATCACCTTCCGATAAATTAAAAGTTGAACCATCTTTATTTTGAATTACTTGAAAGGATTCTTTACTTTCTCCTAATTTTTTGTTATCTTTTGAAATTTCATTTTCTTCAAAATCTTCTTCATTTTTAATTTCATATATTGTTTCGTCTATCTTTTCATTTTTACTTTCACTTTCTAATAATAATTGTACTAATTCGTCCTTTTTATATATTGTTGGACTTTTAATACCTCTTTCTTTAGCAACTGTTCGTAATTCAGTCAATGTTAAATTTTTATAATCCATAAATCCTCCCTACTATTATTGTGTTACGTCTATATAAATTTTTTCATTAGGTAAATACATATTTAATTTTTCTCTAGCTATTTTTTCTATGTACTCTAACGAATTTATATTATTTTTAGTTTCCAACAATTCTTCTTTATTTTCTTTTTCTAATGATATTTGTTCAGAATAATATTTTTGACTTTCAGCATAAGAATTTAAGCTTTGTTGTTGTGAAAAAATAATATATGAAAAATAGATTAAAAATATAATTATTACAATCTTTTTTAATAATTTTTTTATACTCATAACATCTCCTCTATTTATTTACAATAATATTATTTTCTACATTTTTTTCTAAAATCCTTCTTTTCTTTCTTATTTTTTTGAAAGTTTTTGTCTTTTTTACATTTTTTTACATAGAAAATTATAACGTTTTTAATTTTTATTATATTTTTTAATATTAATTTGTCGAATATTTTTAATATAACTTTAAAAGGATATGTTATAATTTGAAATATTGTTCTAAAAATTGCTTTTAAATATTTTATGATTATTACATTTATTTTAATAAAATATTTACTAAATATTAGCAAATATAGCAATATACCTATACCTAATCCAATAAATATATAACTTCTAATTTCTCCATTATTAAATTTAAAAATTATGTATATTAAAAATAATCCCGTTAAAATCCAAAAGATAATATCTTCTATATAAGTTATAAAATCAGGTGTTTTAAAGCTTTTTCTAAGTATTCTGAAGACATCAAAAAAAAGTCCTATAATAACACCACTAAAGGAATATATTAGAAAAACATATAATTGATTTGAAATTAATTCACTCAAAATATTCACCTAAATTTCTATTTAAAAATTTTTCTTATAAAAGACGAATCTTTATCATTTATATTTTTTTCTGAGTATCCAATATTAAAAATTTCTCCTTCAATTATAACTTCTGAAGTATCGATGCTTAATTTATTAATTTTTATATTTTCTCCTTTTACTGTTAATAATCCTAGCTCAGTTTCCAATATTACTATTTGATCATCAAAACTTAAAACGTCTAATACTCCTGATATAGATAGTTTATTTCTGTTTTCTAAAATGACATTTTGTACTACATTAGTTGTTAATTTTCTTTCTTCTAATGCCATAAAATCAATCCTTTCTCTTTTTATTCATTATATAACTAATATATTCAGTACTTGTCTTTTTTAGAACTTAAATTAATAAAATAATCCCCCAGATTATAAAATAATCTGGGGTTAGAGGATTTTAATGAAATAATAAAATGATTTATCTTTTTCTCATCCTTGCTCGCCTTAACCGGTTTGCTCTCTTCTGAGAAGCAATATATTCTTTTTCTATTTTTTGTACTTTTCGCTCCATTATGAAATGATTAATAAGTATACCGAAAGCATAAATAATAGAGATTATTCCCAGAACAATAATAGTTACAAGAACACCAAAAAGGCCCATGAACGCTCTCCTTTTAAAAAGGGTTATCTGTTTTCCCTACTTTTTAGTTCTTCCAAGAACTCAAGCTTTTCCTTTAAAGGTCTCGAAAATTTTCTGTTAAACTTAAACATCTGCCATCCATTACTCAGTGTTGCTATTAAGAAAATGAAAGTTAAACACACACCAAAAGGGTGCATTAGAAATTGATTTATCTTCTCATAAAACAGTAGAAATTCTTCAAAATACATAAAATCCTCCATTTTTCGCAAATTGCGAAAATTTATATAATTTGTTTATATAAAGTATATCATGAATAGTTTTTTAAAGCAAATTTTTAGCCGCCAGTTTGGCGACTAAAAGCGGGGGATTACTCTTCAACCGTTGCAACGGTCAAAGTTCTTTCGTGCCATGTCATATCATACATGGCTTTGTTGATAGTTGCACAGCCAGACATCAGTCCCATAACGAGACAAAGAATAAGACTTGCAAGCACTTTCATACCATCCTCCATAAAATTAATTGTATATATATTATACCACTTTTTTTCTTTTTTTTCAAATTACATTTTACTTATCAATTATATAATTAAAGCAAATTATAAATTAGGTCAATGTAATCATTAGTATTTCTTTATTTCTCTAATAACTTTTTAATTTCATCTTTTTTAGGAATTCTTCATTATTTTCCTCTAAAAATATTTAATGCGTCAATATACTCTTCTCTACTCAAATCTGTTTTATTTTTATATATTTGATAAACTTACAATCTTCTCAATATTTCCAATGCTATATAATGGAATATTTATAAGCCAACCATCGCTTCTATAGTTAGACATAGATGTTCTTACATTAATTTTAGTATTATATTTTTCTACAAAGACTTTTAAACTTTTAGCTTGTAAATTTTCACTAGACTTCACTTCTATAGGAACATTATATTTCCCTATATTAGTTATAAAATCTAATTCTGACGTTCCTGAATCTGATGACCAATAAAATATATCTAATTCTGTACACTCTTTTAATTGGCATAAGACATATTGTTCAGTTAAACTTCCTTTAAATTCTTCAAAAATTTCGTTTCCTTCTAAAAGAGTTCTTTCATCTATACCAGCCATAGCAGAAAGTAATCCTACATCTAGTAAGTACAATTTAAAAGCAGTAAAATCTTGATATGCAGATAATGGAACTTTACTATTATTTACTCTATTTATTTGATATATAAGACCACAGTCGATTAACCATGATAAAGCTATTTCATATTCTCTCGCTCTTGCACCTTTTTTTATTAAGCCATAAATAAATTTTTTATTTTCTTTTGCAAGTTGTGTAGGTATATTATTCCATAATTGTTTAATTCTTGGAACTATATTAATAGGAGCGTGTTTAGAAAAATCTTGTTCATAGGCTTCTAATAATCTTTTTTGTATAATTCTGACTTCCAACAAATCTTTGTTTTGTATATAAGAATTTACTGCTTCCGGCATTCCTCCTATATAATAATAAAGCTTTAAATATTCTTTTATTTTTGTATTAAATACATTAATCATATCGAAGTCATTATTCTTCAAAATTTTTAATAATTCATTTTCTCCAATAGCTTCTATAAATTCAAAAAAACTAAGAGGTTTTAAATCTAAAAACTCAACTTTTCCTACTGGGAAAGAAGTTCCTTCATGAATTGCTACTCCTAATAAAGAACCAGCTGATATTATATGATATTCTCTAGCGTTTTCACAGAAGTATTTCAAAGCCTTCAAAGCTTTGGGGTTTTCTTGAATTTCATCAAATATAATTAATGTATTTTGTGCTTCTATATTAACTCCAGATTCAATTTTTAAACCTTGTATTATTCTATCTAAATCAAAGTCTCCTTCAAATAGTTGAGTCATCCTTATGTTATCATCAAAATTTATATATGCACATTTATCGTAATATTTTTCACCAAATTCTTTCATAAGCCAAGTTTTTCCTACTTGTCTTGCTCCTCTAATAATTAGAGGCTTTCTATTTAACGATTTTTTCCATTTTTTTAATTCTTCTAGTTTTTCTCTATACATATAAATTCCACCTTTTAAACTTTCTATTTATAGTATAACATTAATATGCACAAAAGTCAAACCACTTTTGTGCATACTCTCACATTTTTCTAACGACTTTTTGAATATGTATACACATATTTCTAACGTCTTTTAATTTATTTTACTTTTCGATTACTATTAATGGAACTTCCATTTCTTCTTTAGTTAACCCACAATGTGTTGATTTTTTTGTATTTTCCTTTTCAACTAAATACGTACCTAATCTTATAATAGAATTTGATGTTGATAATGCAATATAATTTCCAATAAAATCATCTATTTTAGGATGTTTTTTTCCATATCCTAAATAATGTTTTTCTAAGAATTCTTCTTTTGTAATTAATATAAATTCATCTTTAAAAATATTATTAAATCTTTTTTCAAATTCTTTTTTCATATTTTCTTTTACCCAAAAAGTTATACAGCGTGATTCCAATGATGTTGGTAATATTAAACATTCTTGGATTTCTGGATAATCTGATAATTTATATACTTTTTCTATATCTTTATGCCCATGGTCTGCAGATATTATTACAATCGTATTTTCAGGCAAATTTTTACTCATATTTTTTATATCTTCTTCTATTTTATTTATGAATTTTTTAACTTCATCAGATTTTGTTCCATATTTATGTAATAAGCCATCTGGATTATCACAATACGCTAATATGAAATTTCTATCTGGATTTTTACATAACATTTCAATATTTAATATTATCTCATCTAATGAATCTGCTCTAATACTTCTTTTTGCTCTTTTATCCGAATATGTTGGTGTTATTTCATATGCTTTTATATCTGGAGAGGCTTTTTCTATTTTATTAAATACAGAAGTATAATTTACTACGCTTTTAAATACATCCATGCTAGCATCCTTTAAAGATTCCCCCTTATAAGATTCTATATGAGGTAACATATCTACTGCTCTGCCATATTCTTTAAAATATTGCGACCACGCTATCCATCCAGTTTCGTATGGTGGATTCCCCGAATAATATGTAGTAAGTGCTGCAGTTGTCGTTGATGGATAAACTGATGTAACACAATCTAACTTCTTGCTATTTAAATACCCCTTTGGAGAAATGTTATTTAAAATATGTTCTCCTAACCCATCTAATATTAATAAAACAACGTTATCATAATTTTTCTTTAATTTTTCATCTAATATATTTAATGAATCATGTGCTGTTTCTACATTATAATATTTTAATATTGATGTAATTGTATTTAATATACAATGCTTATAATTTGGTAAAATTATTTCTTCATTCATCTTATTCACTTCTCCCTACTTTTTATTTCTAATTTTAGGTATAAAGTTCTCTGCAAATTTATAATTATCTCTATTTAAAATATATAAATAGCCTATAAATGAAAATACAATTGCCCCCACAAAATTTACTAATAAATCTTTCATTGTATCTATTAACCCAATATCTAAATATCCATTAGGAATTATAATTTTATTTAAATTATTATTTTCGTCTAAATAATTAATTTCTGTGCTATTTATATTATCTATTTTTACAGGTATATTTTTTCCTTCTGGATGTAATTCTACTGTTGAAATTGATTGAATTACTCTATCTTTTTGCATGTCTGTTTGAGTAAATTGATCCATTCCAAACTCTAAAAATTCCCATAATACACCTATTGTCATAGAAAATGAAAAGGCAATTATTGCTACAAATAATGGAGATAACATCATATGTACTTTTTCATTTCTATTTAAAATATCAATAAGCGAAAAACCTATTGCTGCACATAAAAAGCCATTTAATGTATGTAACATTGTATCCCAGTGTTTAAAAGTTCCATAAAAATTTTGTATTTCACCTAATATTTGTGCAGAAAATATAAATAACAATATAATTGTTTCTAAGACATTAGGTAATGCGATTTTAAACTTTTTATCTAAAAAATATGGTATTGTAAATAGAACTAATGTTGAAAAACATAGAAATGCATTATTCCAATTACCTCTAAAGATTTGCAATACTAAAGAAAGAATTACTAATAATCTTAATATTATATATATTGTTAATGTCTTTTTATTATTTTCTTTATAATATTCTTTTATTGTTTTAAACATATTCATTTTAATTTACTCCTTTAAAATATTTTTACATTATATTTAATCTTTTGTTACGAAAAGTTGCAATATGAACGGAAAATTTGGGTAAAATTATTATAGTATGCTATCTGCTAATTTATTTTGATTTTTATATAAATACTTATTACATACAATTGTTAAAATTCCAAATATTATGCCTAAAATAATAAGACCTATATATACATTTATATCTTGTAATAAGAATACTGCACCTACAATAATCAAAATATTTATCATTGAAAATATCATTGGAAATACTAAATTCAAATTTTGTTTAGCTACTGCATATTCTGAATCCCAATTTAATTTTGGTCTTTTCAAATCAATTATAATCATTAAAATACTTTGTAATACACCTATTATTGTTGCAACAATAAATATTGCAATAAGTGTTATTATTGGTAAATGTAAAATGTATTCTGCCATTACTAAGGATATAATTATTGTTACAATATTCATTACAATATTAGGTATTATCTTATAAATATATTGTCTATATAAAGAAACAGGAATATATTTTATAAATACTGCATTTTCTCTATCTCTTGATATAGCAGTTATTGAAATATATATAAACATTGTAAAAAATTGAATAACTCCTAATATTACTGAAACTACAAAAAATGAATTTGTATTTACATTACTTAATAATTTACTTACTTCTTCCGTTTCCATACTTTCATTATTAAATCCAGCAAATGTAACTACAACCATTATAATTGGTATTAAAACAGCTGGTAATACACATTGCATAAAAAATACAGGATTTTGCATCAAAACTTTAAATTCTTTTCCTACATAACTTTTATATAATTTACTATTTCTATATTCTTTTTGTTTAATTTCTTTATTAGACTTTTTTGCTCCCCCACCAAATAAATTTCCAACTAAACCTTTAAAATATATTTTGTGTGCAATCAACACATATAATATAATTCCTAGTGCTGTAAATCCAATTGTTTTTAATATTTCTATAATACAAATCATTAAAGAATTTGAAGTTAAAGCTGTAATTAAATAATCAAGTGTTGGAAAATATCCCTTTATTAACTCTATCATTCCATTTGCTTGTACAAGCATCTGTGCCATTTCCTCATTTGAGATATCTCCTTTTATTCCACTCATTGATATTGAAAAAGCTAATATAATAAATAAAACCAATAATGATGCAATTAATTGAAACCTATTTCTATTTTTTGTTAATCTTGCAAAACTCATTATAAACATTACTATTATACTAATTAATAATACAGGTAATATTGGTATTAGAAATACTGCAAATAGCATTGTAATATAATAGATAAATCCAGCTCCAGTTAATATCCCATACATAGTAAGAGGTATAACCCCTACTAAAAATATAATAATATATTCTGCTATTAACAAAACATTAGTTCTTGCTAAAATTATTTGATATGGTTTTAATGGTAGTGGTAATACATATTCAGTATCTTTTGTAAAATACAAAAGATTAATACTTGAAAATATTGTTTGTATTACTGTTAGTCCTAGTATCATGAATAAAATCATTCCAATAAATACAGTTTCTTGATGTATTTCCATTAATCCATCAAGGAAGTTATATCCTAAAAATATTATAATTCCCGCTAAATATAAAAATAGTAGTGCATATATTAAAAATTTACTTTTTGATTTTATAGAAACTCCCATTTTCATATTAATATCAGAAAAAGAACTTTTTAGAAATATTTTTGTTAATTTTATTATTTTATTCATATTTAATCTTCCTTCCAATATTATTTTTCTGTAATTTCTAGAAATAATTTTTCTAATGAAGTTTCTTCTTTAAATTTTGCTTTCATTTCTGCAAATGTCCCTACAAATATTAATTTCCCTTTATTTATTATTCCAACTCTATCACATAATTTTTCAGCCACTTCTAATACATGAGTTGAAAAAAATACTGTCTTACCTGATTTTGCTTGTTCCCTCATCATTTCTTTTAAATCATACGATGATTTAGGATCAAGACCTGTCATTGGTTCATCTAAAATCCAATTTTTAGGTTCTGCAAGCAAGGCACCACATATTACTATTTTTTGCCTCATACCATGAGAATAACTTTGAATTTGATTATTTAATTCATTATATATTTCAAACTTCTTAGTTAATCCCTCAATTCTTTCTTTTCTCTTATCTACTGGCACATCATATACATCAGCCATAAATGTAAGATATTCTATACCCTTAAGTTTTAAAAACATATCTGGACTATCTGGTACGAATCCAAAATTTCTCTTTGCTTCCAAAGAATCTTTTTTTATGCTTTTTCCGTCTATAAGTATATCTCCTTCATCTATATTTAAAATTCCTGTTATCATTCTTATTGTTGTTGTTTTACCAGCACCATTTGGCCCTAAAAAACCAAATATCTCTCCATTTTTTATTTCTAAATTTAAGTTATCTACTGATTTTTTTCCCTTTATATATGATTTTGAAACATTTTTAATTTCTATCATAAAACTACCCTCTTATCTACAATTTTTATTATACTCTGCTAGATTATCATGATTTATAATTATTTAACACTTCAATAAAATGTTTTGCTCTTTCCTGAATCATATATTCTAAACATCTTAATCTTTTAAAAGATAAATTATAATTTTTATCTCTTACAAATTTAAAATCTAATAATCTCCTTAATTTTTCTATTTGGTTTTTAGTGCAAAATTCTTTTACTAACTCATCATAACTTACTCCATAATATGAAATATTTAAATCTTCTTTTTGTATATATTCTTTAAATTTTATTCGATTTTCAAATACATTTGGCATAGTTTTTGATAATAGACTTTCTCCATTATCAAAAATTGGTGCGAAATCAATAAATTCTCCTGTCTTATTATTTCTTAATAAACCAAAATTTCCATAATGTCTATCAGTATTGATACAAATTGCATCAAACAAAATCATATCTGAAAATTTATCTTCAAATCCTAATTCCTTAATATACTCATATACTTTTTTTATTCCACCATAAGTTACAATATCACCTATTTGTATATATGAAATATCTTTACTAGTAAATATTTTACATGTTGATGAAATCATTTTTTTCCATTTACTTAATTTATAATTCACATGATTAATTTTCATTTTTTGTGCTACTTGACTTGCATAAAATTCACAATATGGTTCAAATCCTGTATTTGCACAGTTATAACTACTTGTACTACCTTTAAATAAATATATTCCATCTTCAAATTTTCTCCAAGCTTTTGGAAGCATTCCATTAGTTGTAAATTCTGGTGAAGTAAGTAAGTCTTTTCTTTTTGAACTGTATCCTGTAAATGCTACTAAAGATAATACTTTTGAAAAATCATTATCAAATAAATTATAATCTTTAAATTTTAATGAAGTATCTTGTACTATCCAATAACTATCTACTAATGATAAGCCCTTACTAACATCTATAATTGATTTTCTATCATTTATATTTAATCCAGCTTCTTCTAATATATTTTTAACAAATGCTCTGTTTTTTGGAATAATTCTAGATTGTATAAATTCTTCTAATGTTTTTTCATTTATTTCATTTTTTAATCTAACTGGAAATATTTTTTTATTATTACTTAATAATTTTATATTTGATATTTTTAATCCAAAATCATTAGTCATTTCAAATTCAATAAGATTTTCATCAAATAATTTTAAATAATACATAATTTTTTACCTGTATGGTAAATGGAGTTTTACCATACTTTCCTTTCTTTATATTGGTTAATAGTTTTTGTTTTAATGAATTGTCAATTATTTTATTGTCATTAACATATCTTCTAAATAAACATCATTATTATAATTAGTTGAATAATATTTATCTATAAAGTTGTTAATTTCTTCTTTTAATTTGTTGTCACCTTTTCTATATGATATTCTTATAAATACTCCTAATTTAGAATATATTTCTATTAAAGTTTCTGTTGATACTTCTATTTTACTATCATATATTGCATCTATGATTGCCTCAATAATTATAAATGCATAGTTATAATATGATTGATCAATATGTATCCTTATTTTATTTAAATATTCATTTATCAATTCTTTAGGCAAATCATTTTCTATTATACAATTATTATATATAGTATTATAAAAATATTCATTATTTTCTTTTATTCTTTTAATAACAATTAATCCGTTATTATATGGTATTATTGCTGAGGCTCTATCTCTTTTCATTTTCTCTCTCCATTATATAATTAATACATTTTTAAGTTAATTTTCCCATACCTTCTTTAATATCACTTATTTTATCACAGTTATATTACTAAATCAACTAAATTTTACATTTTTGCATTTTGGTAGACCTCTTTATTTAAAATTTATTATTAAGTCACTAAAATCTCAAAGACTAGATTATTACCAAAATTTTCCGTCCCTATTGGCAAACTATTGCAACAATTTACTTACTTCGTCAATATAAAAAATATTTAATTTACTCATTGCTCTAGTTACAGAAACATATAGCAATTTAATGTCTAATGAATTTTCTTTATATAATTCTTGATTTGCATTAGTTATAAATACTGCATCAAATTCTAGTCCCTTTGATAAATATGAAGGTAAAATAGATATTCCAGCAAAATATTTTGTATCTTTATCTGAAATTAAATTAATGTCTTTTATATATTTTTTTAATTTTTCATAAATCAAAGTACACTCTTCCATATTTTTACCAATTATTCCAAAGGATTTAAATCTAATTTCTTTATAATAAGCTAATAACTTTATTATTTCTTCTATAACTTCATCATAATCCTTAACCTTTTGAATACTTACTGCATTATGTGCTTCTATTACAGGATTTCCAAATACAATAAATTCTTTTTCTTCTTCTTTTAATTTACCTATTATTTTATTTGCTAAATTCATTATGGGTTTGTTAGTTCTGTATGTTTCTTGTAATACTACATATTCACTGTTTATTTTAGGGAATAAAGTATCTATAAATTTATCCCAATTAGTTGTTCCTCTATAATCATGTATTCCTTGTGCTATATCTCCTAAAATAGTCATTGAATTGCTATTTAAAATCAATTTCATTACATAAAATTGAAATTCTCCATAATCTTGTGCTTCGTCTATTACAACATGTTTTAAATCATATTTCAAATTAAGCCCATATATTCTATAATGTAAATATAAAATTGCTGATAAATCATCGAAATCTATAATTTTTTTCTTTAAATTTTTTAAAGTATTCTCTTTTAAATACTTTATAAGTTCATCATTCTCTATTTCTAAAATATATTTTTCTAAAAATTCTGTATAATAATATACTCCATCTTTTCTAGTTATACTAAAATATTCATCTATAATTTTATCTTGTTTTTTCTCTATTTTCTTTATTTCTTTATCATACTTATCAAAAATCTCAATTCTTTCTTTTTGTGTTATTTCTTGTTTAGAATTTATTTCTTCTCTACGCTTTTTTTCTAAAGAACTTATAATATAATCACTTTTAGCTTTAAAAGTATTTTTTACATGTTTTTTTATTTCATTAATTCTCTTATCATAACAATATATAGAGTAAGTTTTTAAAAATAAATTCTCTATATCTTCTCTTTTCATTATTAAAACATTATTAACTATAAAATCATTTTCAGGTAAATATTCTTGTTCTAATTTAATTAAATACTTATCTAAAATTTCTTTATATTTAAGTGAAGATTTTAATTTTGATTCTGCTATTAAAAATTTAGCTTCATTTGGATTATTTATTATCTTACCAAGTTTTACATTACAATCTTCTATATTTAATTTCTTTTTTAATATTTCATACGCAAAATCTTCAAATGTATATTGTCTTACGTTTTCCACACCTAAATCTGGAAGTATATTAGAAATATAATCTAAGAAAAAACTGTTAGGTGCTATAATCATAAAATTTTCTGGTTTAAAGTCTTTGTCATAATTATATATTAAATATGCTATTCTGTGTAATGCTATTGTTGTTTTACCACTTCCAGCAACCCCTTGAACTATTAAAGGCCTATCTATAGGTGCCCTTATTATTTTATTTTGATTACTTTGTATTGTTGCAACTATATTTTTTAATCTATCATCTGCATTTTGTGAAATTGCACTTTGTAACATTGTATCGTTTATTGTTTCTCCTGAATCAACATATTTTTCTAAAATTCTATTATTTATAAAAAACTGTCTTTTTAATATAACTTCTAAATTAATTTTTACCTCATTAACTTTATAATTGCTCTTTCCAAAATCATTTTCATAATATAAATTAGAAATAGGTGCTCTCCAATCTACTACAATAGGTTCTTGCGTCCTACTATCTAAAACAGATAATTTTCCAATGTACAATTCTTCTTTTTTATTATTTTCTAATACATCCATTCTAGCAAAATATGGTCTATCAATACTTAATAAAATATCTGATATCTTCTTTTGATTAATTGATGTCAAATACGCTGCAATATACTCATCTGATGAATGGCCTCTCGTATTAATTAAACTTTCTTCTAAATTTTCCTTTTCCTCTTCCAACTTCTTAATAGTTTCGGCTAAATGCTGCTTTTCAAATTTTAATATTTCTTCTTCCATAAAACCTCCTAACAATAATTTATGTGAACTACAAAGCACAAAAAATAGAGGTAAAGATTGCGTAGTTCTTATCTCTATTTTTACAAAATATTAAATTAATCTCATTTCCAATATAATTATTGTAGCACTTATATTAAGAAAAGTCAATACAAAAATTCTATAAATAGTGTATAATTCTGTATATATGTCAATGATGTGAAACAAATTTTAAAATACAAATTTATGAATATTTTCATAAATTTCAATACACTCCCTCTTTTCATGTATCAAATTATATTTACAAAAAATACAATTTATGTTATAATTTTTCTTGGAGGGATATAAGATGGAACATATATTAAAATTACAACCAAAATATTTTAATTATATTAATAATGGAACAAAGAGAATAGAATTAAGATTATATGATGAAAAAAGACAAAAAATTAATATAGGTGATATTATTATTTTCCAAAAAGAACTTGAATTAGAATTAACACTAAAAGTAAAAGTAGTTGGATTGTTAAGATATAATTCATTCAAAGAAATGTTTAATGATTTTACTATAGAAATAATGGCTGACAATTCAATGACAAAAGAAGAACTGTTAGATGTTTTAGAAGAATTCTATACACCAGAAAAGCAAAAAAAATATGGTGTTCTTGGTATAAGAATTGAAAAAATATAAATAACTAATATCCTAAATACAAAAACTCTGTTAAGGTCAGTTGACTTTAACAGAGTTTTTGTTGTTGGTATATACAAGATCATGCAAGCTTTCCGTTGAAAACATATTCACGCGAATGCTTGTTGTAATAGCCCTCCCTCATTATTTGAGTTTGCACCCAACCATACTTTTTGATGATATGGGTAAATTCAGGAAGTCTGTAATCTGCAATCGTAATGAGTGGCTTGGTAGTACCAAGGTACTCGAAAGACTGTTCTAGTAGTCTTGTTCCAATATGTTTTTCTCGAAAGCCTTCAACCACAAGAAGAGTACAAATTTTCCTTTCGGTTATGTCTTTTTTCAAAAAAGCAACACCTGCAACATTGCTCCCAATAGTGCAAAAGATAACTTCACCTGTACCCTTGAACACTCTCGGAATTTCTTTTGTCCAAAACCATTCAAAATAATTATGATAGTCTGTGCAAATGAAATCAGTAACAATATAAACTGCTTGTGCAAGTGTCCCAAACAGCTTATGATTGTTAATAAATGCACTCAAGGTATAAATTTGAGAGCTGTCATTTTGTTTTTTCAATTCAAACACATAAACTCCTAGTTTTTCTTTGTTTTTAGGATAAATTGTACGGTACATTTTCAGAATATCCAACCCGTACTTCAAGAGTTTTGATTTTCTTGTTGATGAGATTGAAATATTCCCTCTTAATTCTCCAATTGTGATTCTTCGCCATGATACCAACCTTCCTTTTTTTAAAGTTTATGGCATAATAAAATTATAACATATTATTAAAAAATTGTAAATAATTCAATAGGACTAACAGAAAAAAAGAGTAAATTATTTCGGGAATTTGACAGTTGCATAACATCGAAATTGATATAAGCATTTAAAATGCTTAATTTTTTTGTCAAATTTTTCT
>CAKPRQ010000012.1 GCA_934182605.1 uncultured Clostridia bacterium
ATATAGTGCAAGACATTTAGGAAGTAACCCAAGTAATCCAAGTAGTTATGCAACGATATCAACAAGTTATGTTAAATATTATTCGGAAGGAAACATACCAAGTGGAACAAGAGCATATTTAGAGCAAACTCATCACGAAACTGATACAAATGCATTAAAAACATTTAGCGGCACAAACAAATTGTCTAGCAGATATAGTTGGCTGGCTTCCCGCAGTGTGCTTGCTTACTCTAGCAATTCTAACTTCTACGTGCGCTACGTGAGCTCCGACGGCTCCGTCGGCAACGCCTACCTGTACAGCGTGGATTCGGACGGCTATGAGTCTGCGTATAGCCGCAGTATTGCCTTGGCCCCTGTAGTCTCTCTACAATCTGGAATCAAAGCAATTCCTGGTAGTGGAGACGGAAGCGAGGATAGTCCATGGCAATTAATAGCATCTTCAAATTCCTTAAACATAGAAAACTTAGAGGTAAATAATCTTATGGGAAATTTTAATGGAAGTGTTACAGTAAATAAAGCTGATTCTGAAATTTCAAATATTTCGTGGTATTATAAATCAGATGATGTTACGGAATGGACTTTAATAGATAGTGGTAAAAATTATACACTAACTAAAGGTTGTGGAGAAGGAAATTATGAAATTAAGGTTATAGTTACTGATAATGAAGGTAACACAGATCAAACTATAACATCTACATATTTATATTGTTTTGTTGCAGGTACAGAAGTGGCTACCAAAGATGGTTTAAAAAATATAGAAGATATAAATATTGGCGATTTTGTATATTCAATGAATGAACACTCTAACGAAATAGAGTTAAAAGAAGTTTTAAAAGTACATAAAAATGATGTGACATATAATATGTGTAAAGTATACTTAGAAAATGAATATATAGAAAGTACAGATGGACATCAATATTATGTAAAAGGAAAAGACTGGATACAAGCTATAAATTTGAAAAAAGGAGATATATTAATAACTAAAGATGGAGAAGAAAGAGTAATAAATAGAGTAGAATGGATTAATAATAATGATGTAAAAACGGTATATAATTTAACAATTAAAGATAATCACAATTATTTCGTTGGAGAAAATAATGTCCTAGTTCATAATGTACCAGAAAGATGTGGTAATATGGGTGCATACATAGGATAGAAGATTAATTTTAATATTTTGTATCTTGAAAAAAACATTCATACTTAAAGTTTTAAAAGAAATTCAAAATTTAAAAGTAGGTGTATATGGTAAAATATATTTTACTTAATGCACCTCTTTATATTTCCTTTTTTGTAATGTTTTTTCCCAACAGCAATACTCTCTTTGAGAAATTCTGCACGGTCAAATTTTTTATTTATCAAATAAGAAGTGTATAGAATAGCGACATTGAGAACATTATTTAAGTGTAGTAGGTGTAATTGGAGCGTTAACTAATAGTAAGATTCCAAGAAATTATTAATGACCTGAGAAGAAAATTTAAAGCAAAAGAAAGTCAGTTACACGAAAAAACTGTGTAATTGAAATATGATTAATTTATGATAATGTCTTAAGTAATAACTTTTGAAAATGTCTCAAAAATAAAAATTAGACCTATACCTAAAAATATAGTACAATTAATATATTCTGTTAATAAAATGGAGGGTATAGATGAGAAAGGTTGAATTAAGAAGGAATGAACAATACAAATATGATGTAATAAAAGAATTATTAAGTCACAAAGGTAATAAAAATAGGGCAGCTGAAAAATTAGGTATTACTAGAAGACAAATTGATCGCTTGATAAAAATATATAAAGAGAAAGGTAAATCCGGCTTCGTACATGGGAACCGCGGCAGGAAACCATCCAAAAGCATAGATAAACCAATCTCTGAATCTATTATACTACTTTATCGTAATAAATATCAAGGTTTTAACTTTAAACATTTTCAAGGATATTTAGAAAGTGATGAAAATATAAGCGTTTCCTACACTTGTGTTTATCACACTTTAATGAGCGCAGGCATTGTATCACCTAAAATAAGGAAAAATACAAAAAAAAGAATTGTTAAAGAAAAACTTGAAGCAGAGAAAAAACTAGTAAATAAAACAGAAGAAGAAGTTGACATTATTATAAATCATGAAGTAGCTCTTGAAGATTCTCACCCCAGAGGAGAAAAGCCTAAATATTTCGGAGAAATAACCGAAATGGATGGTTCAATACACCTTTGGTTTGGGGACAAAAAAGCTTGTCTCCATTTAGCAGCTGATAAAGCTACGAATACCTTACTACCCGACACTTTTGATATTCTCTTAGAGTACCAAGGGTTTTAGAAACAAAAATATATACCAGTAGTTGATAAAAAGTATCGAGTTAGCCAATATAATAATTGGTTTCGGTACTTTTTATGTAATCTATAACAAATCGTATAACAAAATTATGAAAAATAACCAAACACAAATAAACTATTTTTAAAAATAGCTTTACATAAAATATAAAAATATAAATTTAAACATCAGTTATAACAAAATTCATCCAAAGAGGAAAATTATGATACGAATTAACTAAAATATTAAAAATAGTAAGACCAGTATTAAATAAAGAAATAATTCTTTCTCTATTTTTTATACCCTTTTTCTTAGAATTATGTATTTTTAAGTAATTTGGCACAGAATTTTTACGATGAGAGTAAATGCTACCAATGGAAGTAAGCCAAAGTATAGCAATACAAACAAGAGTAAATAAAGTAGTAAACGCAGTAATATTACGTACTTTGGAATTTTCAAGATAAAAGCCATTAGATTTACAATTTTTAAAAATAAATTCTATAGAGCCAAACCTGTAACCATAGTGCTTTATGGCATCTTGAACATTTCCATTAGTAAGAATATAAAAAGGTTCTTTATGATTTTTAGATTTACTAATAACAAGTTTAGTAGGATATTTAAATTCAGTAATGCGAACACTTTCAAAGTATTTAGATTTACTATAAACAGGTTCAATATCAGAAATATATTTTATTAAATCAGCATCTTCGTAATTATCAATTTCAATAAGGATATTAGTTTTAGTTCTAATGCAATAAATATCACCCAGTGCATTAATATGTTCTGAAATTTCTCGAAAATTAAATCACCTATCAGCTAAAAAAATTAACTTACAATCTTTATTAGCAAATAAATTATGAATATAAGAGATACCTTCTTTAATTAAAGAAAGAGAAAAAGCTTCAGGAGAATTATTTCCAGGAAAACATCTAAAAAACAGAGGGATTACTTGTTTACCAATTCTTAAAGAAAGCAGAAAAACAGTAAAAGAAGACTTACAAAACATATGGTCAAAAGAAATATAAACATTTTTATTTTTAAGAGTGTATTTATCAATAATGTGAGAAATAACAGAATTATAAAAAGAATATTGATTAAATTTATCATTATTAAGAAAACGTTCAAGTTTTCTAGTAATAGATGAAAGTTGAATGTCAGAAAAATGAGTGTGTAGTTTTTTAGCAATATCAGAAGTAACAACAGATTCAGCAGAAATCATGGAAGGAATGATAGAAGAAATCATATTAAGATGAGGCTTAGAAATATTAGTAATAATATTTTTGAAAAAAAAAGATAAATTACTTGAAATTTCAGTACTTTTATTATATAATTTTAGCATAAAGAACAACCTTTCTTTTGTATGATTTTGAGTATATATCATATTTTAGCAGAAAGGTTGTTTTTTTGCAATTTATTTTTTAGATATGATAATATATTTCTAATATATAAAAAACGTTCTATAAAAAAGTGTCGGGTAGTAAGGTAGTAAAACGTGTAAAGTCGCATAGAGCGCCTCCAGGTGCTCTGAGCGACCGAAATTTAAAACAAGTAAATGGTACGGTAAATACTGTTTACTAAAAAAATAAGAAGGAGTAGAAAATAAAAATGAATAAAATAATAGAAATAATGTAAAAGAAATTTCAGAATTATATAATTATGTTTGAAAAAGGAAGTTTTTGCAATGTATACTATGAAGACTCATATGTAATAAGCTATTTGCTAGATTGCAAGGTAAAACAATTAGGAACAGATGTATCATGTGGATTTCCAAAAAATAGTTTAAATAAAGTAAGAAGCATATTGGAAAATAAAAAAATAAATTATTTAGTAGTTGATAGAACACATTCTTATGAAGAAGATGATAAAGTAGAATTTAAAGATAATAAGTATCAAGAAGTATATGAAAAAGCTAAAAAATATGTAACTGCAAAAATGAGGCTAGATAATATTAGTAGATATATCTTAAATAATATAGAAAATGAAGAGAATGAAAAAATAATTGAAAAATGCGAGGAATTAATAAATGAAACAAGAAAAATTTATAGTAATAAATCTTGTTAAAAATTTAATAGTAAAGATAGACCAATATTTCGTAAACTTTCCTAAAAAAGACATAGAATTAAAAAGAAGTATAAAAGAAACTTCTAACTCTATATTACTAGATGTATATATTGCTAATACAACTACAAATGCAGATAGAAGAAAAGAAATACAAGAAAATATAATAGCTAAAATAAAGTATTTAGATTTTTTAGTTAATTTTATATATAATAAAAAAATAATAAATTCAAAAAAATATTTAAAATATTGTTTAGAAAAAATAAAAAAATATTTAGAAAAATAAAAATTAATTATAAATAAAAAAACAAGAATATATAATTCAAATAATAATTATATATATTTAGGCAGAAGTAAAAAAGGACATTATTCTAAATATAGAGAAATTAATAAAAAAATAAAAATAAGATTTAAAAAATATAAAGATAAAAAAATCGCATTATTTTCATATATATCTACAATAGAGATATATACTTCTTTAAATAAAACATTATAAAAATATTTATTTCTATTATAATAAATTTTTACTCGAAACTATATTAATAAATTAATTTATTTAATATAGTTTTAATTAAAACATCATATAAAAAATATGGCGTTTTTTGATTATTTTTTAAATTATTGAAAAAATAATATAATATTTAATAAATATATTTATTTATAATTATTCGTAAAATTGATAAAATAAAAGAGTGGTTCTAAATATAAAAATAAGAAAATTATTAAATATATTAAAATAATTTTAATATATTATAAATAAAATAAATTTTAATTAAATAAAAATTTATAATAAATAATAAATTAATAAAATAAAAAATATTTAAAATATTGTTTAGAAAAAATAATAAAAAATATATTAATTAAAATTATTTATTTTTATTATTAAAAAAAATAATTAATAAATAAAATAAATGAATAAAAAATAAAAAAATAATAAGATTAATTAAAGAAGAAGTATAAAAAAATAATATTACAAAAGTATAAAAACAAATAAATAAAAAAATTAAAGGTATATATAAATAATGATCCTGGTAAAAAACTATATAAAGTTAGTATAATTTATATAGTTAAAAAAGAATCTTATAATTTTTTAAAAAGACAATAAACTTTAAAAAGATTTCTTAAAAATAAATGTATATGTGAAAATAATAGAAAATTAATAAAGTTACATAATGTATAAAAATACAGAAAAAATAGGAAATTAACACAATAATTAATTTGATAAATATCAACGCATAAAAAGGAAAAGTTGAAATATAGTGAAAATTGTAAAATGTTTACATATTATTAGGAAAGGTGCTAGATAAACTATAAAAGCTATTAAGAAAAAGATTTATAAAAGATGAAAAGTTGCTTAAAAAAGTATGATTATTGAATATAGATATAGTTGGAATCTAAATTACATTAAGAAAAGAAAAAAGAAAAATAGCAAAAATGACAAAAAATAAGCGATTTCTAATATAAATTTAACAAATTAGTTAAATAAAACACAACAATTTAGTATATAAAGATAATGTTATAAACATAGAAATAAAAGTTGCTTAATAAACAAATAACGCTTAAAATTATTAATATTAGTGCTACAATTTTCTATAAGATAATAGTACAAATTTTGAAAAATAAAAAAGTATAATTACAATCAACATAATTATTAAAAAATAAACAAATTATAAAAATTTTATATAATTAATCGAGAAGAAAAAACTTGGGAAATATGGAATTATAAAAAAACTATAAAAGTTTTTATAAAAATTACATAATATGAATATATCTTTAATATTATGGAAAAATAAATAGTAAGGACTATAAAATTGATGTATATCTAGGTCAAGAAATTAAATGAAGAAAAATACGTAGAAGAAAAAGAAAATGGGTATACATAACAAATTTAAAATTTGAATTATTTAGTGAAAATTTGTGTTAACCTATAGATATAAAATAAGCAAATTTTTTACAGAAAATTGTTAAAATTTTATTATAAAATAGTAAAAAATATATAGAAATAAAATAAAAAATAATAAAATAAAAAAATTAAAAATAAATACAAAAAATATATAAAAATTAATATAATATTAATAATAATTTTCCTTATTTTTTAAAATAAAAAATTTTTCAAAAAACTATTTACAAATTTAAAAAAATATGGTATCATATAAAAGTACTTTGAATAAATGGAAAGGTGGTCGAGTTGGTTTAAGGCACCAGTCTTGAAAATTGGCGTGGGTTTGTAGCTCACCGTGGGTTCGAATCCCACCCTTTCCGCCAACTTAAAAAGTTAGATTATATCTAACTTTTAATTATAATAAAAATTAAATATGGAGTAGTACCCAAGTGGTGAAGGGGATTGTTTGCTAAACAATTAGGTCTCGAAAGGGGCGCGGAGGTTCGAACCCTCTCTACTCCGCCATAAAGATAGTATAAAGTATATAGAGACTTTATATTATTTTTTTAGACATTGTAACCTTTTTGTAAAAATTTATATTGTCCTTGACTTTATGTATAAAATTAGTGTATAATTAATATAATAATAATAGCATAAATTTAATGCAAACAAAATCAGGTGTATCTCTACCTAAAAAGAGAAGTTTATAAGTCTGGTGTTTCACTACCGTTAAGTGAGAAGTTTATAAATCAGGTGTATCTCTACCAAAAAGTGAGAAGTTTAAAATCAGTTGGTAGTTAAATGAAAGTTTAACTACCTTATTTATATTATATGGAGGAATTAATGCAATTAAATTTATATAGTGTGTCGGATAAATATACAGATTATTATGATATGGATAAAAAACAAATCAGGAAATCTATAGTACCTATTATAAGAATTGCAGAAAAAAATAATAATAAACATAAATTATATGGTACATTAAGGATTAGTAATATGATACCAGTACCAATTACAGAAATAACACCATATTTTGTACAAGATGAAAAAGATGTTAATTATAAAAATTTAATATTATCAGAATTAAGATTTATAAGAAAAAACACTAAAATGATTATAAGAAATGCAAATGTTCTATATAAACAGAAAGAAAATGAAGAAGATATTACGTATGTTAAAAACACTTTAAATTTTAAATTACTTGAACAAAAATGTTTAGAGCATATAAAAGATAAAAATAGTATAAAGTATCTATAGACTTTATATTATTTTTTTGCAAAAAAGACTTGAAAAAAATTAACATAACATATATAATATATGCATTACGGGACAGAAAGAGGAATATGATAAAAGTAAAAGAATTACCAGATTTAGAAAGACCTTATGAAAAATTATTAATATATGGTGCAGAAAAGTTATCAAATGCGGAATTATTGGGAATAATAATAAAAACAGGAACTAGAGATGAGAATGTACTTACTTTAGCACAGAGAATATTATCTATAAAAAGTAATGATAAATCTTCAAAAGAAGGAGACTTAAGAGATTTATTAGATGTAACAGTAGAAGAATTTATGAAAATAAAAGGGATAGGTAAAGTAAAAGCTATACAATTAAAAGCAATTTGTGAATTAACAAAAAGAATGTCTGTACCAGTCCGAGAAATAAATAAAATAAAATCGTCAAGTGACGCAGCTAATTTATTAATGGAAGAAATGAGATATGAAAAAAGAGAAAAAGTTAAAGTAATAATATTAAATTCAAAAAATAATATAATAAGAATAAAAGATATTTCATATGGAGGTACAAGCTTTGCTGTTGTAGAGCCTAAAGATGTTCTAATAGAAGCAGTAAAAAGCGAAGCACCAAGAATTATTTTATTACATAATCATCCTAGTGGCGATCCTACTCCTAGTAAAGCAGATATTGAGGTAACTAGAAGAATAAAAAAGGCGTCTGATATATTAGGTATAGAATTATTAGATCACATAGTTATTGGTGATGGAAATTATAAAAGTATTATAAACATTTAAAAATTTAAATTAAAAAAAGGTGGTATATATTTTGGGAATATTTAATTTTAATAATAGTCAAATGGGTATTGATTTAGGTACAAGTAGTATATTAGTTATTTTAAAAGATAAAGGAATAGTATTTAATGAGCCTACCGTTATAGCTGTAAACAACTCTACTAAAGAAGTCGTAGCAATAGGTAGAGAAGCTAAAGAAATGTTGGGGAAAAACCCTAAAGAAATAGATGTAATATGTCCAGTTCAAGATGGAGTTATAGCTGATTATATTGCTACAGAAATGTTAATAAAAAAAATATTTCAAAAAATATGTAAAAAATATTTAATAAAAAATCCAAAAGTAATAGTAGGAATACCATCAGGAATTACAGAAGTTGAAGAAAGAGCTGTAGAAGAGGCATTAATAGAAGCTGGAGCTAAAGAGGTATATTTAATAGAAGAACCTATGTCTTCTGCTATTGGTGCAAATTTACAAGTGTCTGAACCAACTGGAAGTATTATTGTAGATATAGGTGCAGGAACAACAGAAGTAGCTGTTATATCTTTAGGTGGAGTAGTAGTTAGTAATTCAATAAAAATAGCAGGAGATGCTTTAGATAATGCAATAATAAATTATATCAAAAAAGAATTAAATGTTATTATAGGCAAAAATACAGCTGAAAAATTAAAAATAGAAATAGCAAATGCAATATCTAATGATGTAGAGGAAACGTATTTAATATGTGGAAGAGAATTAAAAACAGGATTACCAATAAATTTAAATATAAGTTCAAGACAAGTTAATAGAGCGATACAAGAATGTTTATATAAAATAGTAGAATGTATAAAAATAACTTTAGAGAAAACACCACCAGAAATAGCAGCAGATTTAGGAGAAAAGGGAATATATTTAGCAGGTGGAGGAGCTTTAATTAGAAATTTAGATAAATTAATTAGTTATAAAACAGATATGCCTGTATATGTCGCAGAAAATGCTATAGAATGTGTAGTAAAAGGCACGGGAAAAACATTTGAAAATTTTGATACATTAAAAACAGTATTATTAAATAAAAGAAAATAAACCTTAAGTTGAAAGGGTGTATAAAAAGTGAATAAGAAAAATAAAATTGGAATTATTGGTCTAATTATCACTATAATAATTTTAATTTCATTAATTATTTTTTCAAATGTAAAAGAAGAAAGATTTTATATAATACAAAATGGACTTTCTAAAATAATCGTTCCAATACAAAACGGATTAATATTATTAAAAAATAAAATAGAAAATAATAGTGATTTTTTTGTAGAGTTAGATAAAATAAAAGAGGAAAATCAAAAATTAAAAGAAGAAAATGAAGAGTTAAAAGAAAAAATAAATAAAATTAATATTTTAGAAGCCGAAAATAATAATTATAAAAATTATTTAGAATTAGCAGAGGAATATAATGATTACGATGTTGTTCCAGCTTATATTATAAATGAAGATTTATTTAATTATAATTATAATATTATAATTAATGTAGGAAAAAGAGATGGCGTTGAAAAGGATATGGCTGTTGTAAATGGAGATGGTGTAGTAGGTCATGTTATTTCTGTAACTGATAATACTGCAAAAGTGAAAACTTTAGTAGATACATCTTGTTTTATAAGTGCAAGTATAAATGATATTAATAATAGTATTGTTTGTAATGGATTATTAAATAATAGAGAAAATTTAAAAGGTGTATTTATAGAACCAGGGCAAAATGTAGTAGTTGGAGATTTAGTTGAAACAAATGGATTAGGAGGGATTTATCCTAAAGGTCTTAAAATAGGAACTGTAAAAGAAATAATAGATACTAGAAATATTACAGATAGATATGTAATTATAAAAACAAGTGTAGATTTTACAAATTTAAATTATTTAATGGTAATTAAAAATAAATAATTATTATTAAAAAAAGGATGTAAAAAAATGAAAAAAATAAAAGATATAATTATTATTTTTTTAATATTTATTTTAATTTATTTTTTACAAATAAATATTTTTAATATTTTTACAATATATAATGTAAAACCTAATTTATTTATTTTATTAATTTTTTCCATAGGAATAAAATATAATAAAATATTTTCTAGTGTAATAGGATTAATAATTGGATTTTTTTTAGATTTATTAATAGGAAATAAAATAGGAATAAATATGATAATATTTGGAGCTTTAGGATTTGTTACATCATCAATGTCAGAAATACTATTTAGTGAAAATAAAATAACAAATATTTTAATAATATTTTTTAGTACAATCATTATAGAAATAATTAAATATTTGTTAAATATTTTTTTATTAAATGTAAATTTAGAAATAAATTCATTTTTATTTATTACAATAATGGAAGCTGTTTATAATATTTTATTATTTATAATTATTTATCCTTTATGGAAAATATTATTAGGAAAAAATAAAGAAAATAATAATAAATTAATTAGATATTTATAATTTTATAGTTATTTTATTAATCTTGATATATAGCTATTTTTAATCAAAACATAGCTAGGGTGACACAATTCGGGTCTCGATTTGCAAATAGCTATATATCAAAATTATTATTTAATAATTAGTATTAAAAAAGAAAGAGAGTGAAAAATGGATAATAAAATAAGATATAATATTATTAAAATAATAATAATAATTTTGGGTGCAATTTTATTTATCCAACTTTTTACTTTGCAAATTGTAAAAGGTGAGGAATATAGAGAATATTCTAATACAAGATTGACTAGAATAGATACAATAAAAGCGGCTAGAGGTTCTATTACAGACGCTAATGGAGTATTATTAGCAGGTACTAAGATGGGATATACTTTAAAAATGTATAGGAGCAATATTTCTATAGATGAATTAAATAATTCAGTATTAAATTTACTAAATATTCTAGAAAAAAATAATGATAAATATATAGATAATTTTCCTATTTTAATAAATCCAGTGAGGAACGAATTTTCTTCAGATGAAGAGTTTATAAAATGGAAAAAAAATAATAAAATAAATGAAAATTATTCTAATGAAGAAGTTATAAATTTCTATAAAGAAAAATATGAGATTAAAAATACAGATTTAAATGAAATTAGAAAGATAATAGCAGTAAGGTATGAAATTGAAAAAGTAGGATATAGCTCTATAAATCCATTAATAATTGCAAAAGATATTAGTAAAGATAGTGTTTTAGAAATAAAAGAAAAAAATGATAATTTTTATGGTATAAATATTGTGACTGAACCTATAAGAATTTATTCTAATGGTTCTCTGGCTTCCCATATTATTGGATATTTAGGACAAATAAGAAGTGAGGAGTTAAAAGAAAATGATGATATATATGATATGAATTCATACATTGGTAGGTCTGGTATAGAGTTGACCTTTGAAGAATATTTGAGAGGAACCGATGGAGTAAAACAAATTGATATGGATGTAGATGGTGGTATTACCGAGGAATATATAGAGAAGGAAGCTGTGGCTGGTAATAATATTACTCTTACAATAGATTCTAATATTCAAAAAGTAGCAGAAGATTCTTTAAAAAATAATATTGAAAAAATGAGAAATGGTGGTTTCGGAAAGAAAATTGATGCTAAATCTGGTGCAGTTGTAGTTATGAATGTAAATACAGATGAAGTAATTGCATTAGCAAGTTATCCAGATTATGAGCCACAATTATTTATAGATGGAATAAGTACTGAAAAATGGAATGAGTATCAGAATAATGAATCTACATTTAATAGAGCAATTCAAGGTGCATATGCTCCTGGTTCTATTTTTAAAATGGTATCTGCTATAGCAGGATTAGAAAGAGGAGTTATAACGGAAAATGAAACTATAAGAACTACTGGAGTTTCTTCATATGCTCATAGACCTGTGTGTTGGATTTATTCTGAAACAGGTGGTAATCATGGTACTATAAATGTAAAACAAGCTTTAAAATACTCTTGTAATTGTTTCTTTTATGAAGTAGGATATAGATTAGGAATAGAACCAATAGAAGAATATGCTAAATATTTTGGTTTAGGAAGAAAAACAGGGATAGAATTACCTAATGAAAATAAAGGAATTTTAGCTAATAGAGAAAATTTAGAGAAAACTGGAGAAGACTGGAAATTAGGAAATACTTTATCAGCAATAATTGGACAAGGACAGAATAGTTTTTCACCTATTCAAATGGTGAAATATATTAGTATGATTGCGAATGGTGGAAAAGTTGTAACTCCTACTTTAATAAAAAATATAACAAATTCTGTAGGTGAGGAATTAAATAAAGATGAAATAGTAAACAAAATAAAAGGTAATTTAGGATATGAAGATGTAAATATGGAAGATTTAAGTATAAGTGAAAATAGTCTAAGAGTCGTAAAAGAGGGTATGCGTTCAGTTACAGAAGAAAGAGATGGAACTGCATATGGAGCATTTTACGATTTCGAATTTGATGTGGCTGGTAAAACAGGATCAGCGGAAGCAGGAGAATATACAAATGGTTGGTTTGCAAGTTTTGCACCATATGAAAATCCAGAAATAGCGATAGTAGTAATGATAGAAAATGGAAATAAAGGTAGTTATGCAGCACATATAGCTAGAGATATTATGGATGAATATTTTGGTTTTAATGTTAAAAATATAGAAAATAATAATTAAAATTATGAAAGGTAGGAGTATAATGGAAGAAGAAAGAAAAGAGGAAGTAGAATTAGGTTTATATCTAATAAAAGAAGTATTTGAAGAGGAAGTAGATGAAAGTAAAACAAAATATATAATAAGTCCTATAAGATCAGGAAACAAAATTATGTATGAAGGAAGCATAGTTGTTTTAGGCGACGTTAATGCTGGAGCAGAAATAATTGCCGGTGAGAATATAGTAGTTTTAGGGGATTTAAGAGGTGTTGCACATGCAGGTGCTAAAGGAAATAAAAAGGCGATAATTGCTGCAGGTAATATAGAAGCTCCTCAATTAAGAATTGCTAATTTATTATGGGAAAACGAGGGAGAAAAGGAAAATAATGAAAAATTAAAAACTTATGCTCATGTAGAAAATAATGAAATAATATTAACAAGTTATTAAAAAATTATAATAATTTATGTTACAAAATTCATTAGGAGGAGAAGTATGAATGATAATAAAATAATAAAACAACCAGAAGAATCATACAAAGTAATAAGAAATAGTGTATTAATAGCACAATCGAAGGTATATTCTGTTGTTAATTCGGCAATGGTACAAGCATATTGGAAAATCGGACAAGAAATACACAAAGCCTGTGGAGAAAATGATAGAGCAGAATATGGAAAGAGGCTATTAGAATACTTATCAGAACATTTAACTAAAGAATTTGGAAGAGGTTTTACTATTGCAAATTTAAAAAATATGAGACAATTTTATCGAACTTTTCCAATTCGTCAGACACTGTCTAGCGAATTGAGTTGGTCGCATTATAATTTATTAATGAGAATAGAGGATAATAAAGCAAGAGAATTTTATGCTAATGAATGTATAAAAAGCAATTGGAGTACAAGACAATTAAAAAGACAAATAGACTCTTTCTATTACGAAAGATTATTAGCAAGCCAAGATAAAGATTCAGTTAAAAACGAAATAGGAACACCAGAAAAAATAGAGCCTAAAAATATTATAAGAGATCCATATGTATTAGAATTTTTAGGATTAGAAGGAAAGACTAGCTTTTATGAAAAAGACTTAGAACAAGCAATAATAAATCACTTGCAAAAATTTTTACTAGAATTGGGAAGAGGATTTTCATTTGTAGCGAGACAACAAAAAATAACATTTGATGGAAGACATTTCTTTATAGATTTAGTATTTTATAATTATATATTAAAATGTTTTGTAATAGTAGATTTGAAATTGGGAGATTTAACACATCAGGATTTAGGACAAATGCAAATGTATGTAAACTACTATACAAGGGAAATGATGAACGAAGGAGATAATCCACCAATAGGAATCGTATTACGTGCGGACAAAAGCGATCAAATTGTAAAATATACTTTGCCAGAAGATAATAATCAAATTTTTGCCTCAAAGTATAAATTATATTTGCCAACAGAAGAAGAGTTTAAGAAAGAATTAGACTTAGAGAATTATGTAAAAAAAGATGAAGAAAATAATGAAATATAAATTTATATAAGAAATATAGTGCTAACTCAATAATAAAAGAATTAGCACTATATATAAACTTATATCTTTATTACCTTCTGTATATAAAATATATAATAAACCTAAAATTAATAAATCATCAAAACTTAATTTAATTCCTAAAATATTAATTATAGTATCATCATTAGAAAATCTATCGTCATTTTTATCAATTTTATTTTCATTAGTATTTTCTAAATTATTATTATCTTTTTTAGAAAAATTTTCGTAATTATTTTTAAAATTATCTTCGTTAGTATTTTGTAGGTTATGGTAAAAATTATTATTATAATAGTTTCTGTGGTAGGGATAATTATAAACCATTTTTCTTATCACCTTCATTATTGTTCAGAACTTCTAAAATACTAGATACATTCATTAATTTTATATATTGGTCTAGTTTTTCTTTTTTATTTTCCTTCAAATATGGTTTTAAAGCTAATAACAATTTTGTATTAGGATTATTTTTTGAATTCATTTTATCTAATGCAGATTTTAATTTTAAAAAAGTCTGGATATCAATATTATTAAAATCAAAAGAAGATACATCATCATCTGAATTATTAGAATTATTACCGTTTTTATTATCAGAATTAATATTATTTAAAATATCTTTTAAATTATCAGGAACACCATTCTTTTCTATCATTTTAGAAAATTCTGATATTAAGTTAGACATATCTTCCATAACTACCTCCATTAATTATTATTATTTTTAAATTTATTAATAATATCGTTTTTATCTTTAGAATTTAAAATTTTGTTGGCTTGTTCAAGACCTTTTTGTAAATCTTTTTTATCCATTTTAGAAAGCATAGATAATAATTGATTCATATCCATATTATTATTCAAAAAAATCCCTCCATATTTAAATATATGCTTTATAAAATATAATATTAAAAAATATATAGAATGTTACAAGTATAAAAAAATTATTGTAACAACTCATGAGATATTTCCCTAAAGCTTGGTATATAGCTATTTGTAAGTCAAGACCCGAATTGTGTTACCCTAGCTATGTTTTGACTAAAAATAGCTATATACCAAGCGTTTTAAGGATTAGGACCGTAGTTGATACACATTATTAATAAAAAAATCCAATATTTAGTATTGAATATATTACATAAATGTAGTAAAATAATTACAAATAATATAAAAAGGTGATATATATGAAAAAAAGTATATGTATAATAATTTTAATAATCTTATTAATTAATTCAACAATAATATTTGCAGCTAATGTTCCTGTAACGGGAATACAAGTGCAAAATAATAATATAACAATAGAAATTGGGCAAACAGCAACTATAGTTACTACTATTTTACCAGATAATGCTACTAATAAAAATGTAACTTGGACAAGTGGTAATACAAGAATTGCCACGGTTACTCCAAAAGGAGAAATCAAAGGAATCTCAGCAGGTGTTACAACTATGAGAGGTGTAACTGCAGATGGAGGGTATACGGTTAATGTTACTGTAAGAGTTTCTGGAACATCTACAATAACATCTGAAAAATATTCTATAATGAAAAAGCCAAATTCTTTAAATGAAGAAATTAATTATATAACAAAAATAGCAGAAGAAACAAGTATAAGTGACTTTAAAAAGAATATAACAACATATGCAAATATGGAGTTTTATGATTTAGGGAATAAACAAATGGGAGATTTAGATTATGTATTTTCTGGAACAAGGGTTAGATTAAGTGATAATTCAGAATATACATTAGTTGTAACAGGTGACGTAAATTCAGATGGTAAAATAAGTGCTGTAGACTTATCAAGATTAAAATTAAGAATAATTAGAGTAACAACATTAGATGATTACCAAACAGAAGGTGCAGATGTTAATTACGACGGTAAACTTTCTATAACAGATTTATCTAATTTAAAAATGTATATAGTAGGGTTAAAGGAAAATTTTTAAGCAAGCCCTTGAAAAATATGTAAAAATATAATAAAATAATACATATTATGTAATATAGGAAAAAATGACTTAGAAAAAGATAATAATTTGTAAAAAACTTTTTCTTAAATGTACAGTAAAGTGACAAGTTTTTCATTAAAAATATACTAAAATAAGGATGAATATAAATTTAAGAAAGAGTAGGGGTGTCATAGTTGGTTAAGAATATTGTACAAAATATTTTTAATAGTAGCAGTGTTTTTGAAAATATAAACGTGAAGTTAATTATATTATATATTGTATCATTTTTTATATCTATGGTAGGATTTAATAATGAATTAAATCCTTTTGCAGTATCTATGTTAGGTGCTTTTTGTAGTTTAAATATACCAGTTGGAATTTTAGTGTTACTATGTGCAATAGGTACATATTTAAAGTTCGGCTTAGTTAGTATGATTATATATGTAATGACAGCAATAATTTTTATATCAACAATAATGGTAGCTAGACCTAAAAAATTTGTTGGAACAGAAGAAAATGAAAAAATGAGATTAGCAAAATATTTAGTTATATCTGCGATAATAACACAAGGATTGAAATTATGTGTTGTAGATATACTTGTTTATGATATTTTACAATCTATTTTATATGTAGGAGCAGTATATATTTTTTATAAAATTTTTGTCAATTCTATAGGTGTTATAAAAAATTATGGTGTAAAAAGAGTTTTTTCAACAGAAGAATTAATAGGGACAAGCTTATTATTATCTATAGCAATAGCATCGTTAGGCGACTTAAATATATATGGAATATCTATATGTAATGTTCTATGTATATTTATAATAATGATAATGGGCTGGAAAAGTGGTATGCTTGTAGGAGCAACTTTAGGCGTTGTTGAAGGTGTCACAATAGGATTAATATTTAATTCTGAACCAATATTAATAGCAATATATGCCTTTTCCGGTTTATTAGCAGGATTATTATCTAAATTTGGAAAAATAGGTGTAATTATTGGATTCATCTTGGGGAATATTATTTTAACATATGTATCTAATGGAAATACAGTAGCAATTATACATTTAAGAGAGATTTTTATAGCTTCTTTAGGTTTAATTTTAATGCCTAAAAAAGTTGAATTGAAATTGAATGATATAATGGGTGATAGACAGTTATTTCAATATAGTAAAGAGAGATTATTAGAAGAAAGTAAAGATACAGTATATAAATTAAATAGTTTTTCAAATACATTAAATGAAATTGCAAAATCATATAATGATGAAGAAAATAATGAAATTCATGAAAAATTAGAAAAAGAAAATTTAAATGCATTTATAGAAGAAGTTTTAATAAATATAGAATCAGCTAAAGATAATTTAATATATGAAGATATAGTGAATATAAAAAATAATATATTAAAAGATATTTATTTAGAACTATGTAAAAGGGATGAATTAGATATATATGATTTAGTAAAAATATTTGAAAAAAATAACAATTATATAATAGGATTGGAAGAGAATACAAATTTGAAAAATGATATAGAAGTTATTTTAAAGGTAATAAATTATACATATCAAATAAGTAAAATGAATTTTATATGGAAACAAAAAATAATACAAAGTAGAAAAAATGTTTCTAACGAATTAAATGGTGTTTCAAAAGTAATCAACACAATTGCAGAAGATATAGATAGAAAATTCGATAAAAAATATGATGATTTAGAAACAGAAATTAGACTAATATTAAAAACAAGAAATATTAAGTTAAAAAATATAAAAATAAAAAAAGAAAAAAATAATAAATATAATATTTACTTATATTTATTAAATAGTGAGGCTGATAATAAAATTTTAATAGAGAAAATATTATCAGATACATTAAAACAAGAAATAAAATATGAAAAAACAAAAGAAATTGATAAAAAAAATATAATGCAAAAATATTCTACTAAAGATAAATATATGTTACAAATGGGAATGTCTAAAATAACAAAAAATAATAATAAAATATCTGGGGATAGTTATATAAAAAGTAAATTAGAAGATGGAAAATATTTAGTTGCAATAAGTGATGGAATGGGCTCTGGAAAAGAGGCTAAAAAGTCTAGTGAACTTGCATTAAAAATGTTGGAAAAATTATTAGAAGAAGGTTTTGATAAAGATGCTTCTATAAATTTAATAAATACAACAATAAATCTTAATAATAATGAGGAAATATTTGCAACATTAGATATTGCTATTTTAGATTTATTTGAAGGTAATATAGAATGTATAAAAAATGGAGCGTGTCCTACTTTTATAAAAAGTGGAAAAGAAGTATCAGAAATAAATTCTGTGGGATTACCAGCAGGAATATTGGAAAGTATAGATTTTATTGTGTATGAAAAAGATTTAAAAGAAAATGATTTAATAATAATGTGTTCAGATGGTTTATTAGATTCAAAATTAGATGAAAATAATTGGTTAAAAAAAGTTTTAGAAAATATGGAAACAACGAATGTTCAAAGAATAGCTGATATTTTAATATCTGAGGCTAAAGATAATTCTATGGGAATTGCAAAAGATGACATGACAATAATAGTTTTAAGAATTGTGAAAAAATAGTAAAAATTATTGAAGAAACTTAAGAATTATGATATATTATTAGATATTAAATTTATATTGGAGGCTATATGGGACAAGGTAAAAGATATGAAGATGGAAATAGTAAAATAAATATAAAAAAAGTAATAGGCTTTATAATCGCTGTAATTGTTATAAGTATGTGTATAATATCTTTCAACAAAATATTAACATCTAACGAATTAACAGCATCTGGAAATGAGGCTGTATTAGGTTATTTTCCAGTATATACAGGTGAAAAATGGGGAGTTATAGATAGCAATAGTAATATTGTTATAAATCCAATATATTCTGAAATGATAGTAGTTCCGGATAATACAAAAGATATATTTATATGTACATACGATGTAGATCTTGAAAAAGATACATATAAAGTAAAAGTGTTAAATAAAAATAATCAGGAAATCTTTACAAATTATGATAAAATAGAATTATTAGATAATTACGATAAAAATAATAATATATGGTATGAAAAGAATATATTAAAAGTTCAAAAAGAAGGTTATTATGGTATTATTAACTATGATGGTAAAGAATTATTAAAATGTGAGTATGAAAACATAGAAACATTAAAAACAGTAAGCGGTGCCTTATTAATACAAAAAGATGGAAAAATAGGTATTTGTAACGGATTAGGTGAAATTGTAGTAGAGCCAGAGTATAAAAGTATATATCCTTTAGGAGAAGATGATAAAATGGGATATATAGTAGTAAATGATGAAGATAGATATGGAATAATTAACAAAAATAATAAATTGATAGTAGAACCACAATATACAGAAATAAAAAGAGTAGCAAATAATGATTTATATGTAGTAAGAGATGATACTTTAAAAATAATAGACAAAGATAATAATGTCGTATTAAACCAAGGATTTGAAGATGTAATTTCAATAAACAATAAAAACATATTAGTAAAAAATGGTGATAAATATAATGTATTAGATATAAATGGAAATAAATTATTTGAAAATGATTTTGATTATTTAGAATATATTTTTGAGAATAATTATATTGCAAGAAGAGATGGTAAAGTTGGAATTATAGATTTAGAAGGGAATAGTAAAATAGATTTCAAATATTTATCAATATCATATAGGAAAGATGCTAATTTTATAGAAGCTGAAAATGAGAATTATGAAACGGAAATCTACGATTCTGAATTTAATTATAAATTAGCTGGAATAATAACAGATGTAAATACAGAGAATGGTTATATAAGAGTAAGAGTAGGCAATGACTATAAATATTATAATTTCAAATTTGAAGAAAAAAATAATAATGAAGTATTAGTAGGAAAAACATTATATTTAAGTAAAAAAGATGGGAAATATGGATACATAGATAAAAATAATAATTTAGTAGTAGACTATATATATGACGATGCAAAAGAACAAAACGAATATGGATATAGTGCTGTAAAGGTAAATAATTTGTGGGGCGTAATAGATAAAATGGGAAGATTAATAGTTGAGCCTACATATGAATTAAAAGATAATTTAGTAATAGATTTTATAGGAAAATATTATTTAGGAAAAGATTTAAATATGAATTATTATACAGATAAATAATTTAAAATAAAAATACAATAAATAAGAAAAAACAAAAGGAGTAAAATATGAATACAAAAGTTAATTATCATTATTCTTATTTTATATATTCATATTTTTTAAAAAATATAGAATATAAAGAATATATTTGTAAATTATTAAATAATAAAAATTATAAATTAAAAATATTTGAAAAAGAAAAGGATTTAGAAATTTACAGTTTTTTTAAAAATAATATAAAAAAAGAATATTTTAATTCTTTTTTTATAAATAAAAATAATAAAAATATATTAAATAATAAATGCAATATTTTTGAATATACAATAAAAGATAAAAAAATAGAAAAAAATATAGAAAATAATAATTTAATTTACGAAATATCAAAAATAGAATTAATATGTTTTAATACAGGAATATGTTTCTTAATATTAAAAACAGAATTATTAAATGAAAAATTAAATTTAAATAATATTTTAAATTTTAATTATAAAATGAAAGATATATTTTCTGATTTTTCTAAATTAAAATCTTATGAAAATATAAAAATAAAAAATAATATTTTAGAAAATAATTTAGAATTAAATAAAAAATTAGAAGAAATAATAATGTGCAAAATAAAGAACAAAAGATTATTTACTTATTCATATACATGTGTAGACTCAGAAAATTGGAATAATGAAATAGATAAATTAGAAAATGATTTTTTAAAATATGTAAATGTATATCCAAGTAATTATGATATGACCTTTGAAGAAGAGAATTTAATAATGAGAATTAATAATTGGAAATTTATAAAAATTGGATTTACAAATGAAAGTATGAATTTATTAACAAATAACTTAGAATTATCAAATTACACAAAAATTCCATATGAATATGAAAATCAATATTTATATAATTTAATTTTAAATCTATATAAAAAAGAATTATTAGAAAATGTAGAAAAAAACAATATTAAATTTAAAAAATTAGAAAATTATAAAAATATTTATGATGAAATAATAAATAATGAAATTACAGAAAATAATATTGGAATGGAAATAAATAATAAATTAAATAAAATATTTAATTTAAATAAAAAATCAGAAAAAATAGAAAAAATGTTTAAAGGAAATTATGAATTTAAATTATTAAAAAAATATAAAAAAATAGGAAAAATAATTTTATTTATTTTATTAATTTCTTTAATATTAAATATTATTTTTATAATTAATTAAAAATAATAAATAAAATAATTATATAAATATTAATATATTAGACATTAATATAAAAAACCTAAATTATTAATTTTAATAATTTAGGTTAATTTTTTAGCTATTTAATTCATTTTTAACGGTAGTAATTTCTTCTTGTGTAGCAGCTTGTGCAGGTTTATAATAACCTTTAGCATTAGCAATTTTAAAAACTTCGTATTGAAAACTTTCGCAAGAATTGCGAAGTTGTTGATAAGTTTGTCTAAGTTCAATATTAGCACTTTCCGAGATAGCTGTTTGATATGCTGTTAAAGCACTTTTTGAATCAGCTAAAGTATCATTCATCATAAATTTTTCGTCCATAAAAATCCTCCTTTTAACAATTTAAAAATGACATAAGAGTTTGCTTTGTGTTTAATGCATCTTGAGCAGACTTCATAAATAATTGCTTTATTTGTGGGTCGTTACATGCTTGCGCATAAGAATTAAATTTTTGATACGAAGTGTCTTGTGCACCAATTAAATGACGTAAATGTTGTAATTCCATTTGGTTTAATCCTGCCATAAAATCATTCCTTTCTTTTGGTTTAATAATAGTATAGACAAATTTAAAAATACTATTCAAAATATTAGAAATAAAGGAAAATTTAGTATAATAAAGAAAAAAGTATAAAAATAAAAGAAAAAAGGAATAATAGGAATAATATTCATAGTATTTCTAGAGAAATTTAGTTTGAAAAAAAAATAGATTTATTGTACAATATAATAGATGTTTTAAAAAAGGAGTGGATTATAATTAATATTGGTAAAAATATAATTATAAGAATGAGAACCTCTATAAGATTTTTAATATTAGCAATTATAGGATTATTATTAATAGGTTGCGCTTTTATATATATTTATAGACCGATATATAGTGTAACACTTAATGGAGAGTTCTTGGGGTATAGTGAAAACAAAACAGCTTTGCAAGCTAAAATAAATGATTATATAGAAAATGGACAAGGGGATAACATAGCCTTTGTACAAATTGATGAATTACCAAAATATGAAATGTGTTTATTGAAAAATAATATTGTTGCTAATGATGATGAGGTATTTGGAAAGATAATATCTAAAGGTACAACATATTATGAATATTATACAGTTACATTAGATGGAGAAGAAAAAGCTTCATTTGCTACTTATGATGATGCACAAAAAGTTATTTCAGATTTAAAAGATAAAGAAAGTAATAATGTTGATAAATTAGGAGTTGTAAAAAAATATGAATTAGCTTTGGCTGATTTTTCAGATACAGCACAAGTGGTAGATGATTTATATGAAGCTAAACCAAAACCTGTTGTAAGTAAAACTTCTTCATATTCATATTCTACGTATACTAAAACTGTAAATAATACTGGTAGTGTAGTTCAATTAGGTATGGCTTTGTTAGAACCAACAAATGGTGTTATAACATCAAGGTTTGGTTATAGAAGAACATCTTTCCATACAGGTTTAGATATAGCAAATTCAACAGGTACAGCAATAAAAGCTGCAGCAAGCGGAGTTGTTGAGTTCGCAGGGACAACTACTAGTGGATATGGAAAATATATTGTAATAGGACATGGAAATGGTATAGAAACATATTATGCACATTGTAGTCAATTATATGTTTCTGCAGGACAAAAAGTATCAGCAGGTGAAACGATTGCAGCGATGGGGTCAACAGGAAATTCAACAGGACCACATTTACATTTTGAAGTAAGAGTAAATGGAAGTTGTCAAAATCCACAAAATTATGTATTTTAAGAGATTAGTTAAGAATAAGGGAACAAATACTATAATTTAGTATAGTTCCTTTTTAAATTATATAAAAATTAGTATATAGTTATTTCAATATTAGGAGAATAAAAAGGAATGAATAAAAAAGAATTATTTTTAAAAATTATTATAATATTAGTTGTAGTAACTTTTTTTATCTATTTTACAATGCAACTATTTCCTATTTTTAAAGAATTATTAACAGCAGAAGGAAGGGAAAACTTTAAAGCCACAATAGATTCATTAGGAATAAAAGGTGTATTATTATTAATAGGATTGATGTGTTCACAAATATTGTTACCTATTTTACCTGGTGAACCTGTAGAAATTTTAGGCGGAATGTGTTTTGGCCCCTTTAAAGGACTTATAATAATTTTATTAGGTATTTTTATTAGTACATTATTAATTATATTTTTGATAAAGGTTTTAGGGAAAAGATTTATATATTTATTTGTAAAAAAAGAAAGAATAGAAAAAATAGAAAATAGTAAATTTTTTAAAAATGAAAAAAGAATAGAAATTATAATATTTTTATTATATTTTATACCAGGAACACCTAAAGATATAATAACATATATAGCAGTACTTTTACCTATAAATATATATAGATTTGTAGCTATATCTACTGTAGCAAGAATTCCATCTATTTTATCTTCAACAATAGCTGGAAGTAATTTAGTTTCAGGTAATTTATTATTTAGCATAGTTGCTTACATAGTAACATTTGGCGTTACAGCAATATTTATTTATTTTATTAATAAAAAGGATAAAAATTTTATGAAAATGGTAGATGAAATAAAATAGGAGGATAATATATTATGATAGAATTTTTTGATTCGCATGCACATTATAATGATGAACAATTTGATAATGATAGAGATGAATTAATAGAGAAAATGTATAAAGAAGGTATTACAAAAATAATAGTTGCAGGTAGTAATGTAGATACAAGTAAAGAAGCTATAGAAATAGCAGAAAAATATGATTTTATATATGCAACAGTAGGAATACATCCTCAAGATATAGGAAATGTTGATAAAGATTTAATACAAATTGAAAAACTATCTAGTCATAAAAAAGTAGTTGCTATAGGAGAAATAGGCTTGGATTATTATTATACAAAAGATAATAAAGAAGAACAAAAAGATGCGTTTATAAAGCAAATAGAATTAGCTAATAAGGTAAATTTACCAATAGTAATACATTGTAGAGATGCGTATGTGGATACAATAAATATATTAAAAAATATTATTTCGCCTAATAAAAGTGGAGTATTTCATTGTTGTCAATTGAATATGGAATTAATAAAGGAAGCATTAAAATTAGGATTCAATATATCATTTGCAGGACCTGTTACATTTAAAAATTCTAAAAATGTAAAAGAGTGTTTAGATTTAATTCCTTTAAATAGATTACAAATAGAAACAGACGCACCATATTTAAGTCCGGAACCTTTTAGAGGGACAAGAAATAATTCAATTAATATGAAACTTACTGCTCAAAAAATAGCTGATTTAAAAGAAATTTCATTAGAAGAATTAGCTAAAGTAACTTATGAAAATACTTTAAGAATATTTGAAAAGGTGAAATAAATATTTGAAAAAAACAGGATGCTCTGTAACAGAGCATCCTGAAAAAAATATATTAAGAATCGTTTGGTGCAGCCAAAGGGACTCGAACCCCCAACCTTTTGGTTCGTAGCCAAATGCTCTATCCAGTTAAGCTATGGCTGCATAAACAATATATATTATAATTTAAAAAAAAGAAAAAGTCAAGTGATTTTGACTTTTTCAATAGCTTAATATTTATATTATAAGTAGAATTCAAATAATCGCTTAAGATCTTTCAATATTTTCACGGCTTAAATCTGTGTCTTTAGATTTGGCACTTTGGGACCTAATATTTGTTTGTAAATTTTTATATTTTCCGTTATTAGAAAGTTCTGCTAAGAATTTACTTCTTTGAGAATTCTTTTTGTTTTGAGCTATACTTAAGTTTTTTTCATATTCAATAGCACTAACTAATGCTATATCTATTTCTTTTGTTGATAAACTTTCTTTTGCTTCTTCATGTAATCCTAAAATTGGTATATATGGTACTTTTTTAGTAAATAAAGAATTACTACCGTTTAATTTTTAAATCATTGTCACTAGTAAATAAATATGGATGAGCCATATTAGGCTCTAAAATACTTTTTTGTAACATTATCGTTGTAATATCTAAATTATACCATTTATCATTGATTTTCACTTGATTCCAAGCATGGTTAGGTTGTCCAATAACTGAACCAGGATTATATAAACCTTTTACATATCCGCGTATTTCTCTTGATTCAATACCTAAATATGACATTGTATTTTTGAATAAATCAGAATACCCAGCACAAATTCCAGAATTATTTAAAAGAGGATCTTGCATACTTCTTGAAGTGTGAGCTTTAGAGTTGCTCATATCAGATATTTCTAAGGCATCCATATCATATCTAATATTTTCAAAACGTTTTAATACTATAGTTACCTTTTCTAAATCTGATAGACTTTTATTATTTTTTAAATCTCCAAATCGTTGGTCCATAATGTCAAGCATTTGTTTATATGTTTCAGGAGAATATACAAATTGTTGCTCTGCTTCATCGCCTTTATCTACTTCGTAATATCTATTTAAAGAAATAGAATCAATATGGTATTTTTTTTCTAATGTTTCTATTTGTTCTTTATTTAAGCTGGAAATGTCATTGAGATTCAATAGAACTCGGGGTTTTGTATCTCCTTTTTTTGGTTCTAAAGTTTTCATAAAAATTAGATTTTTATCGGATATATTAGTTAATTTTCCTTTTAAATCATGAATAACATTATCTCTTGCTGATTTTGTTTTATCTATAGCAAGAGAATTCTGTTCATAAAAATCTTTAGAAATTTCTCCATTTTCAAAAGCTATTTTTGCAGCCTTATTTTGTTCATCAATTATAATATCATACATATTTTTTACTTCTTCCACTTGTTCATAATGCTTACTTAATTGTTCGGAAGTATAATTATCATGTGAATATACTGGAGAACCAACAGCTACTAAACTACCTGCCATTAGAGCAGTGGCAAGATATTTTTTTATTTTTTCTGTTATTCCCTTAGATTTTGCCTCTCTAAGTTCTTTACTTTTTCCAGTATACATATTACTCATTGTTATCATCCACCTTTCTCGTAAGTATAAAATTTATATTATAATTATACATTTATTATATAATTTTTTCAAGGGATTTAGAAAAATAGTTTGGATGGATAAAATATTTAGTGAACAGTTACAAATGTAATTTAAGATATTTTATAGATAAGCTGTGAATTATACATTCTATGTTCTAAAATATATAAAATTAGAATAATAATTTAATAAATAATATTTTAAATTGAGGAGATTATAGTTGTTAAATATAATATGGCCAATATTTATAATAATTTCAATTGTATATGCGTTTTGTGTAGGAAGAATAGATGAAGTTAATGCATCTATTTTTGAATCAGCAGAAAGCACAGTAAATTTAATGTTAACCTTTTTTGGTACATTATGTCTATGGAATGGTATTATGGAAATAGCTACAAATACTACACTTATAGAAAAATTAACTAAATTCTTATCTCCTATAATGAGAATTATTTTTCCAGGAATAAGAAAGGAAGATAAGGAATACAAGGAAATTTCTATGAATATGGTAGCTAATATTTTAGGATTGGGGAATGCAGCAACACCTTTAGGATTAAAAGCTATGGAGACGATGCAGGAGAAAAATATTAATAAAGATAGATTATCTAATTCAATGGCTATGTTGATAGTTATAAATACAGCTTCTTTAGAAATTATACCAACTACAGTAATTGCGGTGAGGACCTCTCTAAATTCTGCTAATCCGACATCCATTATTATCCCTGTATGGATAGCAACGATTGCAGCTTTTAGTACAGTTGTAATATTAAGTAAAATTTTAAGTAAGAAATGGTAGGAGATTTATGCAAGCGATTCAAACTTTATCCACATTTGCCATACCAGGTATTATATTAATAATTGTTATATATGGGATTAAAGAGAAGAAAAAAGTTTATGATTTATTTATGGTAGGGGCAAAAGATGGTGTAAAAATTGTAATTAGTATTTTTCCAACATTATTAGGTTTATTTATGGCAGTAAGTATGCTTAGAAGTTCGGGTATACTTGATTTTATTATAAAAATAATATTACCAATATCTAATATTTTGCATTTGCCTAGCGAAATATTACCACTTGTAATGTTAAGACCTATATCACGGTAGTGCGGCGATGGCAATAGCCGTGGATATGTTAAATCAATATGGAGTAGATAGTTTATTACGGACAAATTATATCAACTATTATGGGTTCTACAGAAACTACCTTTTATACAATTGCAATTTATACAGCAGCTGTTAAAATAAAGAAAATAAGATATGTATTAGTAGCAGCCTTGTGTGGAGACTTTGTAGGAATGGTTGTAGCAAGCATTGTATGTCAAATTATGTAGAACTTTGACACACGATTTTTATTGACTTTCTGGGTTTATTATGGTATTATATGAGAAGTAAAGATTTAAATTTTTAATTAATCTTAAACCTAAATATCTTAGGTTAAAATTCAAAAGTTTTTAAATTTGTAGAGGGACTAATAATAAGTATTTGTTTTTTTGCTTTGTTGTTAGTAATATAACCCTCTACATGCCCCCCTATTATCTATATTAGATTGTAATAACTGGGCTAGGTTCATTTCTGCTTGCCACTGAAACTTGTAAGTTTTCTAAAGAAATATTATTAGATGTTAATTCATTTAAAACTGTTTGGTATGCTAGCTCTGGAAAATTATTTTCTTTGCTTAAATGGCCTAACATAACATGTTTTAACCCATAGTTAGAAAGTTCTGAAATTAATTTTCCTGCATTTTCGTTAGATAAGTGTCCATTATTACCAGCTATTCTTTTTTTTAAGTAATAAGGGTATGGAGAAGCCTGTAATATTTTAGGTTCATAATTTGCTTCCAATAATAAAAATGAACTACTTTTTAAATTTTCAATAATTGTTGGTGTAATATGTCCTATATCTGTTGCTATACTTATCTTCTGCGTAGATGAATAAATATTAAAGCCGCAAGGAGCAATAGCATCATGAGGTATAGAAAAAGGCTCTATTTTCAAGTTTCCTATTAAAAAAGGTTCATTCATATTAAATATTTTTTGATTTTTTATTTTATCACTAGGTAATACACTCCAAGTTTTTTCATTAGCATATACTGGTATATTATATTTTTTTGATAGAACAGGTAAACCTAAAGTATGGTCTGAATGTTCATGTGTTACAAGAATACCATTTATTTCTGATATATCGATATTTAAAGCATTTAAAGCTTCTATAATTTTTTTTCCACTTGTTCCTGCATCTACAAGAATTTTCGTATCGTTATTTTCTACATATAGCGAATTACCAGAACTTCCACTATATAGACTACAAAATTTTAACATAATTTATTCCTTCTTAAATAATTTAAATCACTATAAGTACAATAATAATGTCCTTAAGTTATATTGTTACTCTTTTTATATCTGCACCAAGATTTACAAATTTTTCTTCAATATTTTCATACCCTCTATCTATATGTTGAAGGTTAGAAAGTTCACTAGTTCCATGAGCCACACAAGCTGCTATTATAAGTGCTGCACCAGCTCTTAAATCCGTAGCAGCAATTGGTGCGGCAGATAATTTTTCTACACCTTCAAATATTGCTGTTTTTCCTTGTGGAGTAATATTTGCACCCATTTTGTTTAGTTCGTATGTATATTGGAAACGAGAATCCCAAATACTTTCGTTTATAATACTAGTACCCTCTGCAACACTTAAAACCACACCTATTTGAGGCTGTAAATCTGTTGGAAAACCAGGGTAAGGTAACGTTTTTATGTTAGCTTTTTTAGGTCTCTTATTACATATAACTCTAACAGAATCGTTATAATCTTCTATAATGCCTCCCATTTCTATAATTTTGGCACTAACAGATTCTAGATGCTTAGAAATACAATTTTTTATAGTAATGTCTCCTCGTGTTGCCATAGCAGCTAACATAAAAGTTCCTGCTTCTATTTGATCTGGTACTACAGAATAAGTTGTATCTCCATGTAATTTTTTAACACCTTTAATCTTTATAATATCTGTACCAGCACCTTTAATATCTGCTCCCATAGTATTTAAAAAGTTTGCAACATCAACAATATGAGGCTCCTTAGCAGCATTTTCTATAGTCGTAACACCGTTAGCTAATACAGCAGATAGCATAATATTTATAGTTGCACCCACAGATACTATATCCATATAAATATTTGTACCAATAAGTTTATTACTTTTAGCATAAATATTTCCGTCTTTAACAATAACTTCTGCACCTAAAGCTTCAAAACCTTTAATATGTTGGTCTATAGGTCTATCGCCTAAGTTGCAACCACCAGGAAGTCCTACATGTGCACTGCCCAGTCTACTAAGAAGAGCCCCAATTAAGTAATATGAAGCTCTAAATTTCCTAGTAAGCTCGATAGTTGAATCAGAATATTCAATATTTCTAGCATCGATGGTTAATGTATTTTTATCTATCCAATCAATTTTAGCTCCTAAAGATTTTAAAATTTCAATATACATATTTATATCACTTATATGTGGTACATTCTCAATAGTACATTTACCATCTATTAGAAGAGCTGCTGGTAAAATAGCTACTGCAGCGTTTTTAGCGCCACTAATTGTAACTTCACCACATAATCTTTTATTTCCAGTAATAATTAATTTTTCCAAAATAATTCCCCCAGTAAAAAATTTACTTTATAATAATAACATAAATTTATTTTTTTTACAAGAATATTAGCCCTAGAATTCCAAAAAGTAAAAATAAAACACCAGATAATTTATTTATAGTATCAGTATTAAGTCTTTTACTCAATAACTTTCCAAGAAAAATAGCGATACAATCACTTATAATCATACCCAAGATAGCACCTAAAATTAGGCTTATTTTAAAATTAGGGTAATTTATACCTAAACCTATAGAAGCTAAAAAGGTTTTATCTCCTAATTCACCAACAGCAATAGAAAGAGCAATAATAAAAACATAATTTATTTTTAAATTCGAAATAAATTTTAAAGAGTTTTTATTATCTTCATCTTTACTTTTTTGAAAAAAAAGAATATACATACCCATTAAAATAAAAGATAGAAATGTAATAAGCTGTATAATATGTTCAAAATTGGAATCGTTAATACTACCTAAAGTACTACCAAAGAGTATAGCAATACCATGGCTAAAAAGAGATCCTAAAGCAATTCCTATAAGTATTGTAAGAGTTTTAAGTTTGGTGGAAAACGATAATATTAAAAGTTGTGTTTTATCACCTAGTTCTGACAAAAACACAAAAACAAATGCTATAAAAAAAGGCGTAATAAAATCCATTTTAATCCTTTCATAAATATATGTTACTAAAGTTTATGTTTAAGGTATTTTTTATAGAACTTAAACATAATTTAAAATAGGATAGGAGGGAATATTATAAATAGAATTATTAAAACCACATCAATAATATTAGGTTCTATAATAGGAGCAGGATTTGCAACCGGACAAGAAATATATTTATTTTTTGGAAAATACAAGGTATATGGAATAATAGGAATAATAGGCTCAAGTTTAATAATTTCATTAATTCTCTACATAGTATTAAACTATATAAAAAAATATAATATCAAGAGTTATGATGAATATATAAATAATTTATTTAAAAAAAATAAATTTTTATCCTATTTAAATGAAAATATAATAACGATATTTTTATTATTTACTTTTTATATAATGGAATTGGGATTTATAAACTTACTATTCCAGCAATATGGAATTTCGAAGTATATGGGAATGTTGATTATAACTATCCTAGTTTATTTCGTTTTAATAGGAAATGTTAAAAATGTTATAAAAGTAAATGTGTTTTTAGTACCAATATTAATAATTTCAATGTTATATATATCTATAACTGGAATAATAAAATTTAGTAATAATGAAATTACTTTATTAACAAATGTAGATAATATGTTTATAATAGATGCAATTTTATATGCCTCATATAATTTTATAATGTTACTTCCTATATTAGTAAGTGCAAATGATGAGAAAATCACAAAAAAGGAAATAAAAATTAGTTGTATAAGCATATTTATAATACTTGTAATATTTAGTATTTTGATATTAATGTTATTAAATTATTTTGATGTAAGTAAAATAGAAATTCCAATAATTTATATTTCTAATTTTATTAACAATGGAAGTGTTATATTAGGTGTAATATTAATATTACTTGCTATATTTACATCTATTATTTGTGTGGGCTATAGCTTTTTAAATAATATTTCTAAAAGTAAAGGGAAATATAAGAGAAATTTAATTATAATGTGTCTTTTTAGTTTTTTAATAGTTAACTTTAGTTTTGCTAGTACAATGAAAATAACATATACTTTTTTAGGAGTTCTAGGCTTTATACAAATTTTATTAATAATACTTGCAAATTTTAGAAAAAATTGATATAAATATATATGTAAGAATATGGCTATAATTTATAGATTATATAAATTATTTTTAAATAATAAAGCGATGAATTATAATTAAATAGGAGAGATGTAAATTTTAATATATGAAAAATAATGTATTTTATTTTAAATCAAAGGATTCGGAGTTGCAGGTAAAAAAGGTAAATAAAAAAAGGATAGCTTTATCAATTTTTATATGTTTAATAATATTATTATCTATATCATTATTAATTGTATATAGTAAGAATGAAACTTTTAGAAATTTTTGGGATTATACTGTTTTAAAAAAAGAAGTAGAAAGCGCAGATGTAAAGAGCTTGTTGTTTGAAAAAAATGGCTTAAGATATGTTTGGACTTGCGATAGAAGCTTAGTTATATTAGAAAAAAATCTTTTAAAATACTATAATCAGGACGGAAATAAAGAAAATGAAATCCAAATAAATATAGCTAATCCAATATATAATGATAATAATAAATATCTAGTAGTTGCAGAAAAAGGTGGTAAAAAAGTATATTTGATAAATGAAAAAAATATAGCATGGCAAAAAGATGTAGATGGAACAATTTCACAAATATATGTTAATAAAAATGGATATGTAGGAGTTATAATGTCTGCAACAGGATATAAAACTGTAATTGTTTTATATAATCCTAATGGTGAAGAATTATTTAGAACAAATTTACCAACTACATATTGTATAGATATAGAGATATCAAATGATAATAAATATATGGCAGTAGCAGAATTAGATTCTTCGGGAACAATGTTAGAAACGTCTATAAGAATTATTTCTATAGAAGATGCTAAAACAAAACCTCAAGAGGCTTTTATTGCAACATACAATCAAAATTCAAATTATATGATTTTAAATTTAAAATATACTGATAATAATAGATTAATAGCTATGTATGATAATACAATTTCATTTCCAAGTGAAAATACAGAAGAGATTTTAAATATATCGTCCGATATAATATTTGCAGATATTGAATCTACTAATAAAGTTGTTAGTATAGAAAAGAAAAAAGTAGGAATTTTGAGTTCAAATTATGTTTTAAAAATATATGATACAGTATATAACAAAACTATAGAATATAATTTGGAAGATATGCCAAAAGATTTATGTGTAAAAGATAATGTAATAGCAGTAAGTTATGGAACAAATGTAGAAATTATAAGTGCATCATCAGGTTGGCTAATAAAGAAATATGTATCAAGACAAGATATTAAGAATGTATTAATAGCTAATGGTTTTGTAGTTATTGAATATAGTGGTGAAATAAAATTAATAAAAATATAGAAGGGGGATTTTTAAATGAGTATAATTATTGATATAGTAATTATAGCAATTATATTATTTTGTTTATATAGGGGGTATAAGAAAGGCTTAATTGGTTTAGCTTTCTCAATTATTTCTTTTATAGTTGCAATATTAATAGCATTAATATTATTTGTACCAATATCTTCATTTGTAATAGATAAAACTGAATTTGATGATAACATAAGAAATGCAATAGTAAATAATTTTAATACAGAAGAAGAAACAGAAAATGGGGAATCTAATTTTATAACTTCATATATAAATGAGCAAATAGATGAAGCTAAAGGAAAAACTTTAGAAGTAGTAGCAATAGAAATATCTGAATTATGTATAAAAGGTATAGTATTTATAGCTTTATTCATAGTTGCTAGAATAGTCTTAATATTTGTAAAGGCAATAGCTAATTTAATAGCTAAATTACCTATTTTAAGCCAATTTAATAAATTAGGTGGAATAGTATTTGGATTATTAAAAGGTTTTGTAATAACTTATGGTGTTTTAGCAATATTGTTATTAGTATCTCCAATGTTTAATGAAGCAGAATTCTTTAAAGAATTAAATAATTCATTTATTGGTGGTATGATGTACAATAATAATATAATTGTTAAAATGATATTTTAATATTAGGTAAATATATGGATATAGAAGAAAGATATAAGCATTTAAATAAATATTTAAAAGAAAAATTTGGTGAGCGTACTTTAAAAATATGTGTAGATGGTGGGTTTACTTGTCCAAATCGAGACGGTACTTGTGGTTATGGTGGTTGTATTTATTGTAGCGAAAAAGGCTCAGGAGAATTAATAAATTATAATAAAAGTATAAATAAACAAGTTAAAGATTATTTTAGTTCCTATCGAGCCAAAAGAGCTAATAAGTTTATAGTGTATTTTCAAAACTTTACTAATACATACGATTCTATAGAAAATTTAAAAAGAAAATATGATGAAGCTCTAATAGATGATAGAATAGTAGGGCTAGCTATTGGGACAAGACCAGATTGTATAAATGAAGAAGTTGCAAGATTAATAAGTTCATATACAGATAAATACTATGTATGTGTTGAATTAGGATTACAAACTAGTAATAATGAAATTGGGAAGATTATAAATCGTGGCTATACTAGTGAGCAATTTACAGAAGCTGTAAAGACATTAAATAAATACAATATAGACGTTGTTGCACATATTATGGTAGGATTACCGAATGAAAGTAAAGAAGATGTTATAAATACAGTAGATTTCCTAAATAAACATAAATTACAAGGAGTAAAAATACATTGTGTATATGTTGTAGAAAATACTGTTTTAGCAGATATGTATAAAAATGGTACTTATCAAGCTTTAGATGTAGATGATTATATAGAAACTTTATTAGATATAATAACACATTTAAATCCTAATTTTGTAATACATAGAGTAACAGGAGATGCACCTAAAAATATATTAGTTGCTCCAAAATGGAATGTGCATAAAATGTGGATAGTAAATGAGTTTGAAAAAAGAATGGTAGGAAGAGATTTGTGGCAAGGAAAATTTATATAGTAGTGCTAAAAAACAGTAAATTTTGTAAAAATTACTCTTGTAAAAAACAAAAGAGTATGGTAATATAAAGGAAAATATAAGAAAAGGGAAGAAGAAAATGAAGAGTAATAAAGGTATAACGTTAGTTGCGTTAATAATAACAGTAGTAATAATGTTAATATTAGCAGGGGTAGCAATAGGTTCAGTGACAGGCGATGGATTATTTAGTAAAACTAGAGATGCAGTAGGAGCATATGAAAATGCAACAAGAACAGAAGCAGAACAAATACAAACATTGATGAATGAAATAAATAATTACCTAACAGGGGGAAATGGTGGAGAAGGAACCGATACAACAGCTCCAACAACTGCAACAATAGAAAGTAGTAATGTAGAAGAGACAACATTTACATTAACAGCAACAGGAGCAGATGGAGAAAGTGGAATAGCAAAATATGAATTTTATATTAATAACACATTAGAAAATACTGTAACAACGACAGAAGAAACCGCAACATATGATGTAAGTGGAAAAACAGCAGGTACAAGTTATACTTGTAAAGTAATAGTATATGATAATGCAGGAAATTCTAAAGAAAGTAGTGAGATAACTGTAACGACTAAGACAGCAGGGGTAGATCCAGAAACAGTAGCGAAAATAGGAGATTTTGTAAATTATAGTGTAGAAGTGGATAGTAATGGAAATGGAACTATTGAAGAAGGTGAAACTTATGATAAATGGAGAATATTAGATTTTGATAATAATGGACATATGGAGATAGTATGCTATAATGGACCAATTAAAAAATTTAGTGGGAAATCAGATTATTGTAATGCAATACGAATATTAAATGACGCATCAGCACCATATAAAAATGGAACATATGGATATAGTGCAAGACATTTAGGAAGTAACCCAAGTAGTCCAAGTAGTTATGCAACGATATCAACAAGTTATGTTAAATTTTATAAAGTCTATTATAGCTCAACATCTAAACCAACAACTAATTTAGCATATTTAGAGCAAACTCACCACGAAACTGATAAAAATGCATTAGCAACATTTAGTGGCACAAACAAATTGTCTGGCAGTTATAGTTGGCTGGCTTCCCGCTTGGTGTATGTTGACTCTAGAGCTTCTGGCTTCTGCGTGCGCCACGTGAACTCCGACGGCATCGAGAACCACAACTACCTCTATTACGCGTTTTCGGACGGCACCGAGCAGGCGTCTAGCCACAGTAATGTCGCCTTGGCTCCTGTAGTCTCTCTACAATCTGGAATCAAAGCAATTCCTGGTAGTGGAAACGGAAGCGAGGGCAACCCATGGAGGTTAACGCTCTAAAGTGGTGGAAACCGCCTAGTGCTTACTATCCGACACTTTTGATATTCTCCTAGAGTACTAAGGATTTTAAAGTAAAAAATATATACCAGTAGTTGATAAAAAGTATCGATTTAGCCAATATAATAATTGGTTTCGATACTTTTTATGTAATCTATAACAAATCGTATAACAAAATTATGAAAAATAACCAAACACAAATAAACTATTTTTAAAAATAGCTTTACATAAAATATAAAAATATAAATTTAAACATCAGTTATAACAAAATTCATCCAAAGAGGAAAATTATGATACGAATTAACTAAAATATTAAAAATAGTAAGACCAGTATTAAATAAAGAAATAATTCTTTCTCTATTTTTTATACCCTTTTTCTTAGAATTATGTATTTTTAAGTAATTTGGCACAGAATTTTTACGATGAGAGTAAATGCTACCAATGGAAGTAAGCCAAAGTATAGCAATACAAACAAGAGTAAATAAAGTAGTAAACGCAGTAATATTACGTACTTTGGAATTTTCAAGATAAAAGCCATTAGATTTACAATTTTTAAAAATAAATTCTATAGAGCCAAACCTGTAACCATAGTGCTTTATGGCATCTTGAACATTTCCATTAGTAAGAATATAAAAAGGTTCTTTATGATTTTTAGATTTACTAATAACAAGTTTAGTAGGATATTTAAATTCAGTAATGCGAACACTTTCAAAGTATTTAGATTTACTATAAACAGGTTCAATATCAGAAATATATTTTATTAAATCAGCATCTTCGTAATTATCAATTTCAATAAGGATATTAGTTTTAGTTCTAATGCAATAAATATCACCCAGTGCATTAATATGTTCTGAAATTTCTCGAAAATTAAATCACCTATCAGCTAAAAAAATTAACTTACAATCTTTATTAGCAAATAAATTATGAATATAAGAGATACCTTCTTTAATTAAAGAAAGAGAAAAAGCTTCAGGAGAATTATTTCCAGGAAAACATCTAAAAAACAGAGGGATTACTTGTTTACCAATTCTTAAAGAAAGCAGAAAAACAGTAAAAGAAGACTTACAAAACATATGGTCAAAAGAAATATAAACATTTTTATTTTTAAGAGTGTATTTATCAATAATGTGAGAAATAACAGAATTATAAAAAGAATATTGATTAAATTTATCATTATTAAGAAAACGTTCAAGTTTTCTAGTAATAGATGAAAGTTGAATGTCAGAAAAATGAGTGTGTAGTTTTTTAGCAATATCAGAAGTAACAACAGATTCAGCAGAAATCATGGAAGGAATGATAGAAGAAATCATATTAAGATGAGGCTTAGAAATATTAGTAATAATATTTTTGAAAAAAAAAGATAAATTACTTGAAATTTCAGTACTTTTATTATATAATTTTAGCATAAAGAACAACCTTTCTTTTGTATGATTTTGAGTATATATCATATTTTAGCAGAAAGGTTGTTTTTTTGCAATTTATTTTTTAGATATGATAATATATTTCTAATATATAAAAAACGTTCTATAAAGAAGTGTCGGGTAGTAAGGTTTATGGTATAGTCCGCTTTGTTCTTTATAGTATCATAAAGATACAAAAATTTTAGGATGATTTAATGTTAGTTATTAAATTTTAATTATATCAGTTACTAAATTTTCACTTGCTATTTGGGCATATATATAGTAAAATATAGTATAGAAGAAAAGAGAAAGAAAGTGGGGAATGAAAGATGAATAAAACTAGACCAGTACCAGTAGGAATAGATAATTTTAAAAGAGTAATAGAAGAAGGATATTGTTATGTAGATAAAACAGATTTAATAGAAGATGTTTTAACAAGAGGAGCTATAGTAAACCTATTTCCGCGTCCAAGAAGATTTGGAAAAACATTAACAATAAGCATGTTAGATAATTACTTTAATATAAAGAAAAGAGAAGAGAATAAAGACTTGTTTAAAGGGTTAAAAGTAGAAAGTGCTGATGAAAAATCAAGAGAAACACAAGGTAAATATCCCGTTATAAGTTTAAACTTAAAAAGTGTAAAAGATACAACATGGGATAGAGAATATTTTTTATTGAAGGAAACCGTTGCTAATTTATACAGAGAGAATAAAGAAGTTATGGAAATTTTAGATGAAAAAGAAAAAGAAAATTATTTAAATATAATAAATCAGACAGCTGTAGAAGGTGTTTATGTTTTATCATTAAAAAACTTATCTAAATATTTATACAAGTATTACAAACAACCAGTAATAATCCTAATAGATGAATACGATGCACCAATAGAGAACGGCTTTATAAACGGATTTTATGACGATGTAATAAATTTTATGCGTAACTTTTTTGGGGAAGCATTAAAAACAAACGATTATCTTAAATTTGCATGCATGACAGGAATATTAAGAGTATCAAAAGAAAGTATATTTAGTGGATTAAACAATCTTGAAATATATTCTATTTTAGATAAACAATATAGTGAGTATTTTGGATTTTTGCCAGAAGAAGTAGATATGCTTTTAGAAGAGTATATTAAAGAAAATCAAGAAATTAGTAAAGAAGAAATAAAAAAATGGTATGATGGTTATAGTTTTGCAGGAACAGAAATATATAATCCATGGAGCATATTAAATGCTTTAAAAAGGGAAGAAATAAAACCATATTGGGTAAATACAGGAGGAACATCACTATTAGAAGTAATGTTAAAAAATGCAGAAGGTGATGTAAAAAAAGACTTAGAAGATTTAATGCAAGGTAAAACTATAGAAATAAATTTAAAC
>CAKPRQ010000013.1 GCA_934182605.1 uncultured Clostridia bacterium
CAAATGCACATAAAGATAGACCTATTGCCTGTTTTACAGGCATAGTTCTACCTTTATTTTTATTACTATTTAATTTTATTTCTTTATTTTCTAAATGACAATATACGATATATATATATATATATATACAGCCATGCGGGTTTCAGCGTTTTCTTCTATTTTTTTCATATTTTCTTCTTTTAATTTTAAAGTTTCTACCATCCTTTAGTTCTCCTCTATATTTCTTGTTTTACTTTTGTTACTTAAATATTATCATAATTTTTTATTTTATGCAAGACTATTTATAATTTTACTTTAAGAATTATACTATTTTTAATCTACTAAACTAAAAAAGTCCCGCAACAATAGTCGCGGGACCAATCAACCAAAATTCAAACTTCCCTAACAGGCTGACCTACACCTCCAAAATTCCACATACAACTTGTTCTTTACAATAAAGGCCTTCACGAAAAAGACTTGCTTAGTGTTATTCTGAAAGCGAAAGTCCTTGAAGCCATAAGCCACCGTAGCTTCCTTTTCCGGGCCTATATAACTCACAGGAAGACTATGGCGGTGACGCTCAATAACCTTCATGTCCAAGTTGATAGCTGCTCCAGAAAAGGTGCTTGCCAACTGGCAAATACCTCCACCTATGGAAGTAGTTTTCTTTCCATTTTCATATGAAGCCGCCTCCAAAAAGCCAGCTTCCTTGGTTCGAGGACCGACTCGATCGTTGAAAGAAACTACTTCATTTGGCATTATTATCATACCATTCAGTTTCTCCCTTGCCAAATTAATGTTACTCGTTCTCGACTTAGCTCTTGGATTAAATACTGTCGCAAACTGCGACACCATTTGCTCCATATAATAAGTCTTGCCATTCACCTTCACAGACGTGCCAGGATTAGCAAAAACCTGGTTTGCAAACAGACAAGTAGCCATAGCCATCAGGAAAGCAAAAACAAAATTCCGCATTTTTAACTCCTTTGAGTTGATTTTAACAAAATGTTCTACATATATTATAACTCTTATACAACATATTTGTCAAACTGATATAGTATTGTTATTCTACACTTCTATTTGCTATTTCTATAGCTTTTGCAACCATACTACCACAGTTTTTAGCAGATACATTTCCAAAGTTACCATCTTTCTTTACTTGGCCATATACACCAAGTTCTTTTGCAACTTCCATTTTTAAATTTTCACTCATAATACTTCTTTTCGCAGACATAATAAATATCCCCCACGCAAAAATATTTGAGAAAAAGCTTTATAAATTTTTTCATAATATTATTGTACGCAAATTTTAAATAAATATCTATGAAAATTTTTACAATAAATTAAATTGTCAAAGTTCCATTTGGCGTATTTATAATTACTAAAATATCCTCTTCACGTCCATTTTCCAAATTAATGTATACTAAAAAGTCTGTATCTTGAACTCGTCCTTTAAATTCATAACATTCTATTTCTGATTTCCATTCTGTAGGAATTACTGCTTTTCCCTCACTTAAAATTTCCAAATCTGGATTTAAATTCATTTTTGCTTCTTCTATTGTAATTCCTGGTGTTTTTAACTCTCTTTCTCTATGTGAATTTAAATATCCTGTACTTTCTACTCCTAAAATTTCTCCATTATCTAAAGCTACTTTCACTTTTACTAAATCTGGATACATTACTACATCTTCTTGCTTATAGGCATAATTTACTGTCAAAATTCCTTCTTGGCTTAAATAATAAGTTTCTTGCATATTTTCAAAACCAACACTACTTAAATAATCCTTTCCTTTCTGAACTCCTTCTTCATACGAAATATTTTCAACATTTACATCCCTATTATAATTTAAAGCTACTAAATGTCCTCCTTTTTGCGATATTGAAATATTTGCAACATTCTCCTCATTTTTAATTCTGGTTGTAAAATCATAAGATTTTATATTGCCATTCTCTATAAAACCATTAGAAATTATCTCTTCAATTTTATTTCCGTCAAAGAAACTATATATTTTACTTTTAGCTGTCTCTTCATCTATCTCATCACCTGTCAAACCAACCTGTTCTGTAGTTGTTATGTGTTCAGAAAAAGCTCCGTCATATATTAAACCTTCATACTTTTCAAAGTTTTGCTCTATATTAGAAAAACTATCTAAAGACATATTACTAACTTCTTGTGCAAATGGAATATCTTGATTATTTAAATCTGCCCAATTTATATTGCCTCCTTGAAAATCTAATGCTAATTGATTTAAAGTATTTTCCAAATCTATACTATATGTGTGTAATTCTTCTAAATTTTTAAAGTCATCTTCTGTTAAGCTTTCATCATATATATTTTTACGAGATAATGCATAACTATAATCACTTACTTGATTTAAAAACTTCTCTGTTTTTGATAATTCATCTGTAAGTATAGGGAGTTGCGATAACGCAGCTGAAGCTAAGTTGGCCTCTCTCCATACTTGTGTTAATGTCTCGGCTCCATGTTCTGGAGTACTTAATATTAGAGATTTTGCTAAGTAATTTTGTACATTTTTTACGTAATCTAGCAATTCATAAAACTCCATGTTGTATTGGTTTTCCATTGCTAATTTATAATTATTTTTTTCATTATTTGCATATAATAATGCACCTACTATACCTAGTACCAACACTAAAACTATTAAAAATATTCTTCTATCCTTATGGTTATTTTTTAAATCTAACATTTATAAACTCTCCTCTCTTTACTTACAAAACCTATGTTTTCCTATTACTTTTACTAACGGCCTTGACCAAATCCAACTATTAGTAGCAGTATCTGGATTAAAGTAATATATACATCCATTTGTAGGATCCCAACCATTTAAAGCATCTCTAGCAGCTTTATAAACAGTAGAATCTTCACTAATTGGTACATTTATTTGTCCATCTGCAACTGCAGTAAATGCTCCTGGTTCATATATTACCCCCGCTATTGTGTTTGGAAAACTTGAATGTCGTACTCTATTTAAAATAACCGCACCAACAGCAACTTGTCCTTCATAAGGTTCTCCTCTAGCTTCTCCATTAATTGCTCTTGCTAATAATTGAATATCAGATTCACTGGTGCTAGAACTTTGTGCTTCAACATTATTTTCACTATTTAATACTAAAATATACATACTCATTAATATAAATACTAAAAAAATTCTTAAAAAAATCTTTTTCATAATTACCTCATTTCTTTATTAATTTACAGTTCGGTAACTATTTTATATAATCGTGATATATAGCTATTTTTAGTCAAAACATAGCTAGGGTCACACAATCCGGGTCTTGACTCGCAAATAGCTATATATCACGATTTTGCTAAAACTATATGTTTCTCTACTGAATTGTAATCTTTATTAATTATATTTTGCATAAATTTTAACAAAATATTCTTATTTTTTTAAATTTATGATATAATGGATAAAAATTTTAAGAAAGGGTTTTTTTAATGAAAAAAATTTTAATACTTTATGGTTCATATGGAGGGGGACATTTATCCGCTGCTAGGGCAATATATAATTATATAAAAGAAAATTATGAAGATGTTAAAATAGAAATTTTAGATTGTATGGAGTATATTAATAAATATGTGAATATATTATCTACAAAAGCATACACAGAAATTGCCAAAAAAGCACCTTGGGCATGGGGAAAAGTTTACAGAAGTGCTGAAAAAGGTCCTCTAAGTAAAATTAGCAATAATTCTAATAAAATTATGGCTAGAAAATTAAATACATATTTAAAAGAATTTGAACCTGATTTAATTATATCTACACATCCTTTTAGTAGCAATATGTGTAGTTATTTAAAAAAGAAAAATAAATTGCAATGCCAGATTGCCACTATAATGACAGATTTTGAAATACATAATCAATGGCTTATTAATAACAAATATACTAATGATTTCTTTGTTTCTAATGAACATATGAAAGAGGAAATGGTTAAACTTGGTATTAATAAAAATAAAATTTTTGTAACTGGTATACCCGTATCAGAAAGATTTTCTTCTAATTTTAATAAATTAGATATTTATAAGGAGTTCCATTTAAATCCTCTACTAAAAACTATTTTATTTTTTGCTGGTGGCGAATATGGTTTAGGTAAGAGCAAAACTGAAGAAATTTTTAATATTTTAGTTAATAAATTTTCAAACTTACAAGTTATTGCTATTGCTGGTAAAAACGAAGAAATGAAAGAGCATTTTGAGGAAATAGTAAAAAAAGCCAATAAAGAAAGCCTAGTGAAGGTATTAGCGTTTACTAATAAAGTACCTGAATTGATGAGTATTTCAAACTTAGTAATAACTAAATCTGGCGGACTCACTACAAGTGAAAGTTTAGTTTCTGGATTACCAATGCTTATTATTAATCCTCTTCCAGGACAAGAAGAGCAAAATGCAGAGTTTTTAGAAAATAATAATATTGGAGTTTGGTTGAAAAAACATGATAATATCCAAGAAGTTTTAGATAATTTTATTAATAATGATAAACAATTAGAAATTTTTCATAAAAATGCTTTAAAATTAGCCAAAAAAGATTCTACTAAAAATATTTGTAAAATCCTTTTAGGATAAATTTTGTAGGATTATTTCTTATATTAAATTAATTAAAGAAGGCTTATTTATAAAAGCGTTTACACATCTTTCAGAAATGAAATTTGTATCAAATTAAAAAGTCTTATATATCAATATATTTTGTCAAAACATAGCTGGGGTTAACAATCGGGGTCTTGACTGCAATATATTAATATATAAGACTTTTAGAAATTTAAAATAAAAGATTTTTGAAAATGAATAAACTCCTTTAATTATAATTCTCTTCTGCCTTCAAAGGCCTTCATAAGTGTTATTTCGTCTGTGTATTCTAAATCTCCACCTACAGGAATTCCATGAGCTATCCTTGTAACTTTTATTCCTAATGGTTTTATAAGTTTAGATAAATACATTGCTGTAGCTTCCCCTTCAATTGTTGGATTTGTTGCTACTATTATTTCATCTACTTTTTCTGTTTGCAATCTTTGTAACAATTCCTTTATTTTTATATCTTCTGGGCCTATTCCATTCATTGGTGAAATTGCCCCATGTAACACGTGATATAATCCTTTATATTCGTGCATTTTTTCCATTGCAATTACATCTTTTACGTCTTCTACTACACAAATTAAGTTTTGTATTCTTTTAGAATTGCTACATAGTTCACATGGATCACTTTCTGTTATGTTAAAACATTTTGAACAATATTTTAAATTTTCTTTTGCTTTTATTATTGAATTTACAAATTCTTTTACTTCATCTTCTGACATATTCAACATATGAAATGCTAGTCGTATAGCTGTTTTATGACCTACACTTGGTAATTTTTCAAAACTTTCTATTAATTTTTCTATCGATGGTGAATAATATGACATTTATATTACCTCTATTTTACATTAATCCTGGGATATTAAATTTACCCATTTCAGCATTTTGTGCAGCATCTACTTTTCTCAATGCTTCATTTACACAGCTTAATATTAAATCTTCTAACATTTCTACGTCTTCAGGATCTACTACATCTTTTTTTATTTTTATTTCTTTTACTTTCTTTTCTCCAGTTACTTTAACTGTAACTGCTCCCCCACCTGTTGTAGCATCAAACTCTTTTGCTGCTAACTCTTCTTGCGTTTTTGTTATATCAGCTTGCATTTTTTTAGCTTCCTTCATTAACTGATTTATGTTCATTCCTCCAAATCCTCCCATACCTCCTGGGAATCCACCTCTTTTTGACATTTTAAAATACCTCCTATATTATTCTATTATATTAAATGGCAAATCTTTTAAGTCATCTGCCTTTTTATTATCTGTATCATCTTCTATTAGTTTTATACGCATTTCTTTACCATACATTTGTGATACTAATTTTACTAGATATTGCATATTTTCTGGTTTCTCCAATACTGCCTTTCCAAATGGTGTTATACCTTTTTTAAATTCTATACCCACAGTCATATCGTTTATTTCTTTTGCTGTTGTATTTACTAAATTAGTATATAACATCATTTTTCCATTACTTTTTAAGTTATCTAATATTCCTTTCCAATTTTTTACATTAGGCAAATTAGATATTGTATTTGTTTTTTTGTTTTCATTTGAAATGTTTACTACTTCTTTTTTATTTTCTATTTCTGTACTTTTTGAGACTTCTTTTGTTGTTTCTATATTTTTTGTACTTTCTATATTTATATTTTGTATTTCTACAGTTTCTGTTTCTTTTAGATTGGAAGCTTTTAATTCACTTTTTACCTCTTTTGGCAAAGAGTTATCCACTTTTTGTACTACTTTTCCACTTTTTAATTGTTCTTCTATTTCTAATAATCTTTTTTCTATTTCTTCATATCCATCACTAATAAAATGAGTAGATACCTTTATTATCCCTGTTTCAAACTGTATATTTTTTTGGTTTGACCATTTTAATGCATTTTCTAACTCTGACAATTCATTTATTATCTTTATTAATCTCTCTGTACTTACTTCTTCTACCAATTCTTTCATATTTTCTTTTTCTTCTTCTGAATATATTTCTATATCTCCTCGAGTTTTATAAATCAATATGTCTTTAACATACTTTATAACTTCCCATAATAAATTCACAATGTCTTTTCCTTCAGATATTATCTCTTCCGTTACTTTTAAACTTCCTTCTGGATTATATTTTATTATGTTTTTTACCAACTCATTTATCTGTACTAATTTGGGAATTCCTACTAAATCTTTTATTTTTTCTTCTGTTATGTTCGTTTCTCCGTCTTGTACACATCTTTCCAAAATACTTATAGCATCACGCATTCCACCTTCTGCTAATATTGCTATTAGTTTTAATGCTTCTTTTGTTATTTCAATATTACTTTCTTTACATATTATTTCTAATCTCTTTATAATATACTCATCTGCTATTTTTTTAAAATCAAATCTTTGACATCTTGAAAGTATTGTTGCTGGTAATTTTTGTGGTTCCGTTGTTGCTAATATGAATTTCACATGTGCTGGTGGTTCTTCTAATGTTTTTAATAATGCATTAAATGCTCCTGTTGATAACATATGAACCTCATCTATTATATATACTCTATATTTTGCTTGAGATGGCAGAAAATTTACTGTTTCTCGTATTTGTCTAATATCTTCAACACTATTATTAGACGCTGCGTCCATCTCTACAATATCTGTTAATGCTCCTGACAATGCAGCTTTACAAATCTCACATTCATTGCATGGTTCTCCATCTACAGGATTTAAGCAATTTACTGCTCTTGCTAAAATCTTTGCAGCAGATGTTTTACCAGTTCCTCTACCTCCATTAAATAAATATGCATGTCCTACTCTGTTATTTATTATTTGATTTTTTAATGTTCGTGTTATGTGATCTTGTCCTACCATTTCGCTAAAATTTATTGGTCTAAACTTTCTATATAATGCTGTATAACTCATAATTCACCTCATTCCTTTCGCAAAACATTAATTTATCTTTTGAACTTTACTCATTAAAAGAAAAGATATAAGTTTCTTATAACTTCTTAATGGAAGATAGGTATCACATAAAAGGTCCTATTTATCGCTGCTTTCTTCCGAACCTGACGAGGTTCATAGGTTTTTATTGAAAACTACCCTCCATTAAAAAGTTATTTTACTTATATCCTCTATATTATATACTGGATTTTTGATTTTGACAAGTAGTTTTTGAGAATTTTTATTGATTTTTCTTTATAAAAAAAGTATAATATTATATATATTGATTAAGGAGTAAATCATGCAACGTATTTTAAGTACTTTAAGAAAAGCTATAGAATATTTTAATATGATAGATGAAAATGATAAAATAGCTGTTGCTTTATCTGGTGGCAAAGATTCTGTCACTCTATTATTAGCTTTAAAGCATTTACAAATTTTCTATCCTAAAAAATTTGAAATTATTGCAGTTAGTGTAAATCCTGGATTTACTAACTTTGATATTAGCTTTTTAGAGAATTTTTGTAATAATATAAATGTTCCTTTATTTATTGAAAATAGCAATGCTAAAGAAATTGTTTTTGATATTAGGAAAGAAAAAAATCCTTGTTCTTTATGTGCAAATTTAAGAAGAGGTGTTTTAAATAGTATCGCAATTGCACAAGGTTGCAATAAAATAGCTTTAGGACATAATTTAGATGATGCTTTAGAAACTTTTCTACTAAATACCTTATATACAGGTAACATTTCTACTTTTGCACCTAAAGCTTATATGGATCGTTCTAAGATTACTCTTATACGTCCACTTATTTTTACTTATGAAAAAGATATTAAATCCTTTATTAAAAGAAATAACATTGAAATAATGGAAAAGTGTTGCCCTTATGATGGCATTTCTAAAAGAGAAGATATGAAAAATTTAATTAATTCTTTAAAAAAGGATATTCCAAAAGTAAAAGAAAATCTATTTGGTGCTATTTTAAGAAGTAATATAAAAGGATGGGAAAAATAATTACCATCCTTTTATCAAAATAACTTTTTCACATTTTCTCATAAATCTTCACAAATTGTTCTAAAGTTAATTGTTCAGCTCTTACTTTTTCATTAAAATTTAACTCTCTTAAAATATTTATAATATCTTGTTTTTCCTTATTTTTATAACCTGTTAATGCATTAACTAATGTTTTCCTTTTCATTAAAAAACTTTGTTTTATCAATTTAAAAAAATCTTCTTCATTTTTTACATTTACTCTTGGAGCTTTTAAAATATTAAATTGTATTACTGCTGATGTAACTTCCGGTTCTGGAATAAAGCCATCTTTTGGTACCTCTAATAATATTTTAGTATCTGCATAATAATATACTGTATATGTAATTGCTCCTGTTTCTTTACCTCCAGGGATTTCTGATAATCTATTTGCTACTTCTTTTTGTATCATAACAGTTATACTTTCTATTTGCAATTTCTCTTCTAGTAATTTCATTATTATAGGTGTTGTTATATAATATGGTAAATTTGCAACTACTTTTACTTTTTTATATCCTGTTTTTAATTCTTCTTCAATAATCTTTTCTAAGTTTACTTTCAAAATATCGTCACATAATATTTCCAACTTACCATTACTAATTTCTCCTAAGAATCTATCTGTAATAATGTTTACCATTTTTTTATCTAATTCTACTGCTAATACTTTTCCAGCATTTCTTAACAAATACTCTGTTAAAGTACCTAAACCTGGTCCTATTTCTATAACAAAATCCTCTTTACTTATATTCGCCTTTTCTACTATACTTTCCACTATATTTTCATCTATTAAAAAATTTTGACCAAAACTCTTATTAGCCACTACATTATATTTTCTCATTATTTTTATTGTTTTATCATATAAATTATCCAAAATGCTCCTCCAAAATATTCTATATTTTAATATTACTCTCAACAGTGATATTTTAACGTAACAACTCAGGAAATATTTCTCTAAAGCTTGGTATATAGCTATTTGTAAGTCAAGGCCCTGATTGTTAACCCCAGCTATGTTTTGACTAAAAATAGCTATATACCAAGCTTTTAAAGATTAGGACCCGAATAATTATATTTTAACATTTTCACAAACTTTTTACAATACAAACTGTTGATTTTTCAAAATTTTTATTATAAAATATCATTGGGTGAATATATGAAAAATAAAAATGTTAAAATTAATAGAAATAAAGAAAAATTAGACCATAAAAAATTAAACATTAGAGCCAAAAATGCATTCTTTATAATTATGTTTATTTTTATATTGCTTGTAATTAGAATAATATATATACAGTTTATAAAAGGTCCTGAATATAAAGAGATGGCTTCTAGGCAACAACTTTTAAGTCAAGTTATTGCCCCTAAACGTGGTACAATATATGATTCTACAGGCAAAGCCTTGGCTCTTAGTGCTAGCGTAGATACTATTACTATTAATCCTCAAGAAATTATGGTTAAAGATGAAAACGAAGACGTGCAAGCCACAAAAACAGCAGAGAGAAAAGAATTAGTAGCCAAAAAGCTTTCTGAAATGTTTGAGTTAGATTATCAAGAAGTTTTTGACAAAGTTAATAGTGATTCTACATATCAAATTATTGCCAAAAAAGTTACACAAGAAAAAGTAGATGAACTAAAAAAATGGATGGAAGGAAATAAAATTTCTAGCGGTATAAATATAGATGAAACTAATGAACGATTTTATCCTTATGATAATCTTGCTTCTAATTTAATTGGCTTTTGTGGCACAGAAGGTTATGGGCTTGAAGGATTAGAAGAAAGATTAGATGATATATTAAAGGGTACCCCTGGTAGGAGAGTAAGTTCGCGGTAATTCTAGGCAACAAGAAATCCCAGATTCTAACGAATTATATGTAGAGGCAGAAAATGGTAATAATGTTGTTTTGAGTTTAGATTACAATATTCAAACTATTGCCGAAAAATATTTAAAACAAGCCGTAGAAGAAAATGATTGTAAACAAGGTGGAAGTGTTATTATAATGCAACCGGATACTGGTGACGTTTTAGCCATGGCTTCATACCCTGACTATAATCTAAACACACCATTTACACCTAATACTACAGAATTACAAGAAAAATGGGAAGATATGTCTTCTGAAGAAAGAGTAGATGCACAATACAGTATGTGGCAAAATCTCGGCGTATCTAGAAATTATGAACCTGGTTCTACTTTTAAAATAATTACTTCTGCGATAGCTTTAGAAGGGAATATTGTAGAAACAGATAATGAAAACGATTTCCTATGTACTGGTTCTGAAACTATATACGATACTACAATAAAATGTTGGAGGTCGTATAATCCGCATGGACACCAATCTTTGAGAATGGCATTACAAAATTCTTGTAACCCAGCCTTCATCCAATTAGGGCAAAAAATTGGAAAAGACACTTTTTATAAATATCTAAAAGCTTTTGGATTAATGGATAGAACTAATGCTTTAGTTTATGGGGAATCTAATAGTGTTTTCCACTCATTAGATGAAGTTGGACCAATTGAACTCGCAACTCTTTCATTTGGGCAAAGATTTACTGTTACTCCTTTACAATTAATTACAGCATTTTCTTCTATTGCTAATGATGGAATTTTAATGCAACCTAGAATCGTTAAGCAGATTATTAATCCTGATACTAATACGGTGACTAATGTTGAACCTACTGAAGTTAGAAAAGTTTTATCCACAGAAACTTGTGACAAATTAAAATCATTATTAGAATCTGTTGTTACTAATGGAACTGGTAGATATGCAGCTGTAGAAGGTTATCAAATTGGAGGTAAAACTGGCACTTCTGAACCTATTTATAATAACGCTAATTCATATTATGTAGCTTCATATTTTGCTATATCGCCTATTGTAGATACTAAAGTTTGCGTACTTCTAACATTATATGATCCACAAGGAGAAAGCCATGAGGGAGGTCAAATTGCAGCTCCTGTTATATCTCAAATTCTTTCTGAAGTATTACCTTATTTAGGAATCGCTTCTGATAAAGATACCTCTTCAAATACAACAAATACTATTACTATAACTGATGTTAGAAATAAAACTTTAGCTGAGGCTGTTAAGACTTTAGAAGCTAGTGGATTAGAAGTTATTTACAATGTAACTGGTAATAAGAATGAATTATTAGTAACGGACCAAGTGCCTAAACCAGGAACTAAAACTTCTAATAATTCTGTAATTTGCTTATATACAACAGAAAATAATACTCGTACTACTTTGAAAATGCCTAACTTAAAAGGAAAGACTTTACAAGAAGCAGCTAATATGCTACGTGCTGTTAATTTAAATTATACTTATGAAGGTTCTGGAATTGTAATGAATCAAAGTGTTTTGGCAGATGAGCCTGTTGAAGAAGGTACAGTTATAAAATTAACTTTAAAAAATGAAGTGACAGATACGTATTAGTTACAAGATAATAGTTGAAATTTATAATCACTTGAAAATACTAGTCTAAAATTGAAAATCTACTGTACATTCGTTTCTAATTTTAGACTAGTATTTTCAAGTTATTTATGTACTAAATCATCATACAGTAAACATTTAATTAAAATTTTATAAAAATCTATTGCTATTTTTAAAAAAATATTATATTATATATGCAATGAAATCGTAGAAACAGTCTATTTTACTGGATTTTGGGAGGGATTTATATGCGAAAATATTCAGAAAATAATACAGAAAAAAAATACAAAATTATCGCTGTAGATGATGAAAGTGGAATCATCGACTCTTTATCTGTTTTTCTAAAACATTCAGATTACAATTTCACAGGAGTTACTGACCCACTTGAAGCCATAGAAAGAGTACGAAACGAGCACTTTGACCTTATGATTTTAGACTTTATAATGACCCCTATACACGGAGATAAAGTTGTAGAAGAAATTCGTAAGTTTAATAAAGAATTATATATTCTGTTATTAACTGGACATAAGGATTTAGCACCACCTCTAGAGACAATTAAAAAGTTAGATATACAAGGTTATTGTGAAAAATCTGATAAATTTGACCAATTATTACTATTAATAGAATCAGGAATTAAATCTATTTCCCAAGTAAATATTATAAAACAAATAAATGAAGAATTAAAAGATACTTATGAAAGATTAGAACAAGCTTATATGGAAAGTATTGAAACATTACGTTTAACAGTTGATGCTAAAGATTCTTACACTAGAGGACATTCTGATAGGGTTTCCGAATATGCATGTTTACTAGGAACTGAATTACACTTATCACCTGAAGATATGAAAACTTTAAAAATTGGCGGACTTTTCCATGATATTGGAAAAATAGGTGTACCTGATACTATTTTATTAAAACCTGGAAAGTTAACTGATGATGAATATTCAGAAATTAAAAATCATCCTTCAATAGGTGCTCATATTTTGTCAACAGCAACTATTTTTAAAGATTTATTACCTATAGTAAAACATCATCATGAAAGATATGATGGTAAAGGATATCCTTCTCAATTAGCAGGTGAAGACATACCTTACTTGGCAAGAATAACGGCAATTGCTGATACATTTGATGCAATGACATCAAAAAGGCCATACAGAAATGCACTAGAACTTGACTTTGTTATAAATGAATTTGAAAGATGCTCTGGCACACAATTTGACCCAAAACTTGCTCCTATTTGGATTGATGTTATGAGGAATCATTTTGATAAAATAAAAGAAATTATGGATAAATATCCTAGTAATTAATTAGAAAACATAGTATTACTCAAAATACTATGTTTTTATTTTATTCTAATCCTAAATAATCATTATAAGTAGTTTCTCTATCAACTACTGTACCATCTTGCTTAATATCTATAATTCTATTAGCAACAGTTTGTGTTAATTGATGGTCGTGTGATGTAAATAATATTATACCTTTAAATTTTTTCATTCCTTCATTTACAGCAGTAATACTTTCCATATCTAAATGATTAGTTGGCTCATCCAATATTATTAAATTTGCACCTGATAACATAAGTTTTGAAAATATACATCTAGCCTTTTCTCCACCTGATAATACATTTACTTTTTTTAATGCTTCTTCCCCTGAAAATAACATCCTACCTAAAAAACTTCTTAAATATGTGTCATCATCTTCTTTAGAATATGGTCTTAACCAATTTACTAAATCTATTGGGTCTTGAAATAATTTAGTATTATCTTTTGGATAATATGAAGTAGTTATTGTTGTTCCCCAATTTATTTCCCCACTATCAGCTTCCATTTCTCCAGCTAAAATTTCAAATAATACTGTTTTAGCAAGCTCATTATCCGCTAAAAATGCTATTTTATCATCTCTTTTTACTGTAAATGAAATATTATCTAATAACTTTTCGCCATTAACTGTTTTTGTAAGATTTTTTACTGTTAATATTTCCTTACCTGGCTCTCTATCTGGTTTAAAATCTATATATGGATATCTTCTTGTTGATGGTTTTATTTCTTCTAATTCAATTTTTTCTAATGTTTTCTTTCTTGATGTCGCTTGTCTTGATTTTGAAGCATTAGCACTAAATCTTGCTATAAATTCTTTTAATTCTGCTATTCTTTCTTCTTTCTTTTTATTTGCATCTTTAGCTTGTTTTAATGCTAATTGACTAGATTCGTACCAGAAATCATAATTACCTGGATATATTTTTATTTTTTCAAAATCTAAATCTGCTATATGTGTACAAACTTTATTTAAAAAATATCTATCGTGTGATACTACTATTACTGTATTTTCAAAATTAATTAGGAATTCTTGCAACCAATTTATGCTCTTTAAATCTAAATCATTCGTAGGCTCATCTAATAATAATACATCTGGATTTCCAAATAATGCTTGTGCTAATAATACTTTTACTTTTTCTCTAGCTTCTAATTCGCTCATTAATTTATAATGCTTATCTGTATCTATTCCTAAATCGCTTAAAAGCATTGCTGCATCTGATTCAGCATTCCATCCACCTAATTCTCCAAATTGTTCTTCTAATTTTGCAGCTTTCATACCATCTTCTTCAGAAAAATCTGGTTTCATATATAAATCATTTTTTGCTTTCATTATTCTATATAATTCACTATTTCCCATTATAACTGTATCTATTACTTGTTTATCTTCATACGCATAATGGTCTTGTTTTAATACAGATAATCTCTCTCCTTTTCCTAAACTTACTTCTCCTTTGCTTGGCTCTAACTCACCTGATAAAACCTTTAAGAAAGTAGATTTTCCAGTTCCATTTGCACCAATTAATCCATAACAATTTCCATCTGTAAATTTTATATTAACATCTTCAAATAAAACTCTTTTTCCAAATCTTACAGTTACTCCTACTGTATTAACCATTTAATATCATTCCTTTTCTCATATTTTCCATAAAAAATTATACATTATTTTTACTTAGAAATCAAGTAAAATACTTAATTTTCAAGAAAAAGTTAAACTGGTGGTTACAATTCACAGCTTTTATTATAAAACATATTAAAGTCCTTATATATTAATATTTTGCAATCAAAGACCTAGATTGTTAACCCTAGCTATGTTTTTGATAAAAAATATTAATATATAAGTACTACTAATATTTATTTAGCTGGGAATTGTAACAGCTAGTAACTATTCCTTTTTTTCGACATAATATAATATGGGGTGAAACATTTTGAAAAATACAATTTCTTTAAATAACGTAGATTTAAATAAAACTGTTATAGTGAAAGATATTTTATGTGATAAACATTCTAAAAGACGCTTTTTAGATTTAGGTATTATTAAAGGCACATTAATAACACCTCTTTTTAGGTCACCTTTTTCTGACCCTACCGCTTATGAAATAAATAATACTGTTATTGCTATTCGCAAAGAAGATGCAAGTTTAATAAAAGTTCTTAACAAATTATAGGCATTTCCAATGAAAAAATCCAGCTCTTAAAGGCTGGATTAAAATTATTTATATTATTTTCATATTCTTCATTAATTCGACTTAAACAATTTTCAACAATAATAGATTTATTTATTATTACTAGTTGATTTTCCATAAACTCCATCTCCATTTTTCAAATTTTCTATTATTTGCATTCTACTTTCATTTAGCTCTAAATATTCTCTATACATTTGTAATTTATATAATTCAAAATAGAATTCATTTCTAGCATATAAAGTTTCACCATTTATTAAAATTTCGTATCTTATTCCATCAGCTATCTCGTCTAAATTTAATAATTCTACGTCTTTATTGACTAAATCTTCTAAATTTAATTTTAATTGAAAAAGTTCTTTTTTTGATATTTTTTTATTTAATTTAATTGCAATATCTATATCACTATTAATATTTTCTGTTTTTCTTGCATAGCTACCGAATAATATTATAGCAATAATATTCTCATTTTTCAATAATTATTCTTTAATTTTATTCATTAAACTCTCTCTATTATTTTCCATATATTAAAACTTCCTTTATACTAATAATACGTATTTTGCTATACTTTATACTGAAAATCAAGAAAATTTTTAAAAAAGCCGTATAATCCCGACTGGAGTTTTTTAATATTATCAATTTATTTCTATTACTCTTTTAAATTGATCTTCACTATATTTTCTTATATCTAATATATTCAACATATCATATTTATTTTTAACCTTCTCAAAATATTCTTTTATATCTTCTTTTCTTATTATATTATTTGAATTTTCCATTTGTAATAATCCTTTTCGTGCATTTATCCATGGTATTTCATAATGTGACATTTTTTCTAGGGCTTTCCCATTATAGTATCCAAAGTATTTTATAATTGCATCAAGTATTTCTCTTTTTTCATCTACTATTATATCTTCTATATCATAATCTACATATATTGATATATTAGCAGACTTAAATTCTTTATATTTTTCATAAATACATACATATACTGGTCCATGTACCCATGCTTGGCAATCGTCTTCTACTAGAAACTTTCCAAAAAATGCTTTATAAAACCCTTGTGCATAATATAAAATTTTTTGCAATGCTAATGGAGTAATTTCTTTTCCTTTCACAATAATATATTCTGCAAGAATTTCTATTTCACTTTCTATGTTAGTACTATACTTAAATAAATTATCTTTTTGATTATTAATGGCTTCTTTTATAATTTTATATGCCCTTTCGGTTATTAAACTTTTATTATTTTCAACTAACGTTTCCATATACTTTTCGTCATTCAAGATTTTATATAATCGTTCAGAATATATTTTTGACGGCATATCTCCATTTAAATACCTAATTAAAGTAACTTCTCCCCATCCTAACAATTTAGAAAGAGGTTTTTTACCTATTTTATATTTACTTAATATTTTATTAATTTCTTCTGTCGTAATTATATTCTCTTTTTTCCTATATGCTCTATCTATTCTACTAAGATTTTCATCATTTAATTCATTTGAACTAATTTCTTCTCCACAATTTTCACAAAAACCAACTAATCTATTATATTTATATTCTTTTCCTTTAATTTCAACTTTCTCGGCAATTTCTTTTATTTCATACTCAACCAAATCATTACATCTTTCACAAAAACCTTTATTCATAACACATACCCTCTTTATACAAATAATCTTTTTATATTTTTCTCTAATTTATGGAATGAAATTATTACAATAAAATCATTTTGCTTAATAACAATTTTAATATACACATCAACATTTTCTATTATTCCCCAATTATTTAGTTCATATTCTCTACAAAAAATATATAATTTTTCATGCGGCCTATTATAATCATCTACTGAATAGCAAAAATCTTTTACTTCTAATTCTACTAACATTTCTTTTTGCTTATTACTATTTAAGTTATATCTTTCAATAAATTTTCTGTTTTTCTCATTTTTTACCGTTGTACAAATTACAAATTTACCTACATTTATACTTTGCTTTACTTTTCTTAGGTATTCCTCTATTTCTTCTTTAGTATGATTTGTGTGTTTTAAAGTATTACTTAGCACCTTATATCACTTCTTTCTATTGTGCAATTGTGGTTTTAGTATTAATTGATACTATTTTACCATTTTTTTAAAGTATTGTCAATGATTTCATGAAAATATTCACCTTTTTTGTATTTAAAAATATTATATAAAATAAGGGGGATTTATATGGGACTTTCTCTTAATTCTACTAGTAATAATATACTAAAAGAAAGCAATTTTGAAAAAATTGTCGGTTGTAATTTCACAGTTGCTCTTGCTGGTAATCCTAATGTTGGAAAATCCACTATTTTTAATGCTCTAACTGGTATGAAACAACATACTGGTAACTGGACTGGAAAAACGGTTAGCAATGCAATAGGTACACGAAAAATTAATGATAAAAACTTTTTATTTGTTGATTTACCTCGGTACATATTCTCTAATTTCTGATTCTGAAGAAGAAAGAGTGGCTAAAGAGTACATTGAATCTAATGAAAGTGATTTAATTCTTATTGTTATTGATGCTACTTCTATTGAAAGAAACTTAAATTTAGTTTATCAAATCCTTAATATTACTACAAATGTTATTGTTTGTGTTAATTTACTTGATGAAGCTAGTAAAAAAGGAATTTCTATAGATATAAATAAACTATCTGACTTATTAGGAGTTCCCGTCGTCGGCACTATTGCTAGAAAAAAGAAAACTTTAAACAATTTATTGAATACTATTTACGAGTTTTGTACAACTAAAAATAAAATAAAAAATAGTAATTTAGAATTTCTAAAGAATATTAATAATTTAAACGATGAAGAAAAAATAAATATAATCTTAAGTAAAGCAAAAGAAGTTACTCAAAAAGTATGTACATATTCTAAGAAAAATTATAATGAAAGGACTCATAAAATAGATAAAGTCCTTACTTCTAAAACGTTTGGAATTCCAATTATGCTGGCCTTTTTAGGAATGATTTTTTGGATTACTATAGTTGGTGCTAATTACCCTTCTCAGTTATTGAGTAATTTTTTTAACTTTATACAAGATAAACTCTATATATTATTTGATACTTTAGATTCTCCTACTTGGTTTACTAGCCTTTTTATTGATGGTATATATAGAACTCTTACTTGGGTTATAAGTGTTATGCTTCCACCTATGGCTATCTTTTTTCCTTTATTTACTTTATTAGAAGATTTAGGATATTTACCTCGTATTGCTTTTAATTTAGATAGTTGTTTTAAAAAATGTTGTGCCTCTCGGTAAACAAGCACTTACTATGTGTATGGGTTTTGGTTGTAATGCTGCTGGAGTTGTAGGTTGTAGAATTATTAATTCTACTAGAGAAAGATTATTAGCTATATTAACTAATACTTTTGTTCCGTGTAATGGACGTTTTCCTTTACTTATAACTATTGCCACTGTTTTTATTGGAGGAATTGGAATAAGTTTAGGGTCCTCATTTTTAGCTACATTAACAGTTCTTATAGTAATCTTGATAGGAATTTTTATGACACTCTTTATAACTAAATTATTGTCTAAAACTATATTAAAAGGTAAACCTGCTACTTTTACTTTAGAATTACCTCCATATAGAAAGCCACAATTTGGAAGTATTATTGTTCGCTCGATTTTAGATAGAACGTTATTTGTTTTGGGCAGAGCTATTATTGTAGCAGCACCTGCAGGTTTAGTTATTTGGATATTAGCTAATATTAATATAAATGATTTAACTCTTTTAGAGTATATTGCAAATTTTCTTGACCCATTTGCCAATTTAATGGGACTTGACGGGTACATTCTAACTGCTTTTATATTAGGTATTCCTGCTAATGAAATTGTTTTACCTATATTATTAATGTGTTATTTAAAAACTAATCTTATGGTGGATTTAGAAGATTCTATGACTATTTCAGAAATATTAAAAGCAAATGGTTGGACTTTACTCACTGCTATAAATGTTATGCTTATTACTATTATGCATTTTCCTTGTGCTACTACTTTGTTAACTATTAAGAATGAAACTAAAAGTTTAAAATGGACCGTTCTAGCTTTTTTAATACCTACTATTTGCGGAATTATAGTTTGTATGGTAACTACGGGAATTTATAATGTTTTTAATTAGAAAAGAGCCCAAGTTAGGGCTCTTTTCTTTTCTTAGGGTTTCCTACATATCTCAAATCCTTTTATCGTTTTCTTCGATTTGCCTCTTCAAACTCTTATATTCATATTCCAAATTCTCGAGTTCTTTTTTCTTACTCATAAAACCTTTATAATCACTCTTATAAATGATATAGAGTTTCTCTATTCTTTCCTCTACATTTGACAATTTCTTTTCCAACTTTTCTTTTTTATCAAGCCATTCTTTTGTTTTAATAGAGTCGCTCATTATTTCTAACTTTTCCTCGATTGAATAAAACGACCCTGTTGAAACTTCACTGCTAATATTATCAGCAAAGCCTTCTCTCGGAAAGTATTTTTTACCCTGGTCCGTAAAAACTATCTCACTGGGGATATTATAATCAGGGCGTGCTATCGTACCATGCTCCGTAAAAAATAACTCACTGCAGATATCAGCGAAGCATTCGCTTGGAAGACCTGTAATTCCCAAAAGAGACAAAATCACCAAAATAACAGAAAAAATATAACCACGATACATAAGTACCCCTCTTGTTTTTGAAGCAAATATTGCTTCGGTTAATAAAATTATCTAAATATATCTTATCACATTTTTGCCCCAAAATCAAATTTTTTTAAAATTTGGAAACATCTTTATACAATCCTTTTCCTGTATGTATTAGTAAATCCCCTCTATATTTAATTTGCCAACTTCTAAATTCAAATCGTTTATCTTTTTGCATTATTAATGTTGCCCATGGCTGTTTTATTATTAATACATTCAGAATCCACTTCCTTTGCTTTCTAACTACATATATATTCTTTATTATTTATTACCTCTACAATATCTCTATAATCATTATAAATATTATAACAATTTTTAATACATATATTTGAAAAATTTTGATTATAAGTCTTTTCCAACATTTCTAATAATTCATCAAAAAAGCCCTCATCATTATATATAATTATAGGCTTATCAAATTCTTTACTTCTTTTACTTTCTATTGCTGACATTAATTCATATATTGTGCCTATTCCTCCTGGTAAGAATAATAACATATCTGAATTTTCTATAAGTGCCAATGTTCTATTATATATATTTTCAGTTATTATTTCTAAATCGCATTCCATTTTTTTAAAATCTTCTTTAAAAATTTTAGGTGTGATTCCTATAACTTTTCTATCGTTTTCTTTAGCTATTTTATAAGCAATTCCCATTATTCCTTGGTTATATGCTCCAAATACTAAATCATTATTCTTTTTAAATATTTCTTTTAATAATTTTTCTGCATTCTCTTTATATATTTCATCTATATCTTCTATAGATGAACAACATACCGCTACTTTCATTTACATCCTCCTCTAAAATACATAATACTCTATACTATTTGTACAGAGTATCTTTACTTTCTATGCTTGATATATAGGCATTTTTTGTATTAATTCATCATATTGTTGTGATAAAGTATCTGAATTAAATACTATACTATCTTCTACTATTTGCCAATTATTAGCATTTTCTATTAAAAAGTCAATTACATCTTCTGAATCATCTAATATTGCAATAATGTCGTTTATCGCATTCTCTACAGTCTTATCCTCGGCTCCCAATTCCATATCAAAAGCTATATCACTTTTATAGAAATCTATATAATAACTATCTAAATTCTTATCATTTATATATGACATTGCCTTTTCATCTGTAAAAAATTCATAATATTTGTTTTTACAATCTTCTAAACTCTGTTTAGTTTCTGCAATATATGCCTTTGTCTCTGTAAATTCTGGTCCATCTTCTATATAATTTTCTGCAGTCAAGATTGTAACTATTCTTTCATCATTTATAAGATTTGCTATTTCTAAACTATTATCAAATGAATCTTTTAAGTATTGTTTATACGCTTGTTCTACAACTGCATAATCTCCTTTTGTTACAGTTTTATTTAAATGCTCATTTATTTTATCCATATCAATCGTTTCTGCATTTGATAACTCATTTATTTCTACTAATTCTCCTATTAATTTTTTCTCCTGTTGTAAATCGTCTATTACGGCATATGCAATTAATGCTACGACTATGAGTATTATAACCCCTAAAACTATTAATACTTTCTTTTTCACTACAACTCCCCCTTATTTTTAATTTAGTTGAATTATATCATATTATATTGCTAATGTAAATGTTTTAAGAAATTAAAAAGAAGAGTCTCTCTAAACTCTTCATTTAATTTATATAATAAGGGTAATTTTTTTGTACAAATTCTATGGGGTTAATTATAAAACTATCTTATAGGCAAGCACTTCCTTTCTATTATCTTTTCTATTTTTATTTTAAGCTTTCCTCTTTGTATGCTCTTATTTTATATTATATTTATGTCTTTTTTGTGAAGATTTTCTGTTGATTTAGTAAATTATTAGAATAAATTAACATTTGTATATTTTTCCTTTTTTTACCTATACTATTTATAAGGTGAATAAAATGTGTACATGTATATCTTTTAAAACTAAAAATTGCTACTTTGGAAGAAATTTAGATTTAGATTCTAGGTTTAATGAACAAGTTGTTATTACTCCAAGGAATTATGAATTTAATTTAAGGAATGGAGAAACTATATCTACAAAAAATGCTATAATAGGTATGGCTACCGTCGTTGAAAATTATCCATTATATGCAGAAGCTACAAACGAAAAAGGATTATCTATTGCTGGATTATATTTTCCTAACAATGCTTTCTTTTTTAATGAGGAGTCTTCAAAATTAAACTTAACTTCTTATGAACTTATTCCATACTTTTTGGGACTATATTCTAATATTTCAGATATTAGAAATACACTTTTAAAATTAAATATCACAAATATTTCTTTCTCTAGGAATATTCCTATTGCTGATTTACATTGGATGGTTTACGATACGAATAATGAGTGTATAGTTATTGAACAAACTAAAAATGGTTTAAGAATTTATGATAATCCTGTTGGAGTGCTTACTAATAATCCTACTTTTGACTATCATTTAACTAATTTAAATAATTACATTAATTTATCCTCACACTTTCCTGTAAATAAATTTTCTAATAAAGTTAATTTGTTACCATATAGTCAAGGTATGGGCGCTTTAGGGTTGCCTGAAGATACTTCATCAACTTCCAGATTTATTAGAGCAACTTTTAATAAGTTAAATTCTATTTGTAATGATGATGAAAAAAATTCTATAACCCAATTTTTTCATATTTTAAATTCTGTAAGTATGATTGAAGGAAGTACTATTACTAAAGAGGATAAATATGATGTTACTACTTATTCTTGTTGTATTAATATCTCCGAAGGAATTTATTACTACAAAACTTATACAAATAATCAAATTACCGCTATTAAAATGACAAATGAAGCGAAAAATAAAAAAGATTTATCCGTTTATAATTTAATTGAAGATCAACAAATTAAGTATGAAAATTAAATATAAAATCTTGATATATAATAACGTAACTAATCAGCTCTTAATCCTTAGAAAGCTTGGTATATAGCTATTTTTAGTCAAAAAACAAGCTCAGGTGACACAATCCCGGTCTTGACTTACAAATAGCTATATACCAAGCTTTAGAGGAATATCTCTTGAATTGTTACATAATAACTATATATCAAGATTTTAATGTTATAACTTTTATTCTTTTCTTACCTCATCTTTTTCTTTATCTTCCTTAGGTAATTTTATTAATTCTTTTATTTTGCAATTAGGATTTAGTTTTGTATATATAAATAAAACTATTATTTGAGCTATTATAAATATAAGAATTATCATTAATATTGTTTTTATATTGAAATTTCCATTACTTATCTCATATTTATCATTTTTCTCATACTCTGTTGGTAACATTTTTCCATCTTCTGGAGTATATATGCAAATATCTTCATTACTTACAACTCCTGAATTTGTATGAACATAAGTTTTACCCTCTGTGAAATAAAAGTCTTTTATTTTACCTTTACTTTTTAAAAAAAGTTCTACAGCTGTTAGTTCATCTTCTAAGTCCGTATCATTAAGTTTTTCAACTTCTAGAGTATCTGTATTATCAGTTGTAACTTTATAATATCCGTTTTCTATTCTATAACCTCCACCACGTAAACTTAATGAAATAGCAAAACAATCTCCCACTTTTATATCATCTCTTGGGATTTCTACATCTATCTTTTTAGGTATATCTGTTCTTATGCTAGATTCTTTTATTAATTCTGACACCTTGATTTCATACATATTATCATTTTTTCTATCTATAACTTTTCCTATTACTACATAATCTTGATGTGCTTGCATAAAATGATACACTAAATCTCCTGCATATATACTTGGTGAGATGAATAATACTATTAAAATTGTTGTTAATATAATTCTTGCTTTTTTCATATTTTGTCTCCCATTTTTTATAAAACTTTTGTTTAATAAGTATATCATATGGAGCTCAAATTGTAAACATTTAGATAAATTTAAAATTTTTAATTTTACTATTGACTTTTTTCTAAAATAGGTATAAAATAGTAACATCAAAGCAAACATTTATTCGTAATACAGGAGGTAAAACACATGAATAAATTAATACATTTAGGAAATCCATTAATAAATACACCGTATTTAACTACTAGTATTTTAGGTAAAATTTATAATTTAGATATCAAATATAAAAATGTTGCAAAAGTTGAATTAAATAAATTAGATAATAAAGTAGAACTAATATTACCTAAAGATTATAAGAATTTAGATAATACAAATATAATAAACTCTGCTATTCAAAAAATGTACGATAAATTAGCTATTTCTATTTTAGATAATGCTATGGAAACAGTAAGATATATATTAAAATTTGCCCCTGAGGATTTTAAAATAGAGAGATTAAAAAATATTTGGTATAAATGCTCTGCTAATAAGATAATTACTATAAATCCTGATATTATAAAATATAATGAGGAAACTATTATTACTACACTTATTCAAGCTTTTTGCAAAAGTCAATTTAAATCTAATTCTAATAAGTATAAAGAGACTTTAAAACAAGGATTAGAGAATTATGAGGTATTTAAAAATAAACAAAATTTAAAATTAAGAAATATTGGATAATAAAAAAACTGTCGCAGAACACATTTAAATACGTGTTATGCGACGGTTACATTTTTTTATTTCGCCATTATCTCACATACTAAATTACTTATCTCTGTAGGATTTTCTATTGTTAATCCTTCAATAAGTCTTGCTTGTGAATAAAGTACTTTCGTATATTTTTTTAATGTTTCTTTATCATTATTATATAAATCTTTTAATTTATTTACAATTTCATGATTTTCATTTATTTCTAATACTGTTTGTGCTTTTAATTCATTACTATTTGGCATTTGATTTATAACTTTTTGCATTTCTATTGATAAAGCACCTTCCGTCGTTAAACATACTGGATGATTTTTAAGTCTATGTGTAAATCTTATATCTTGCACTTCTCCTGCTATTGCTTCTTTCATTAATGTAAACATATCTTTGTTTTCTTCATTTAATTTCTTTAATTGTTCTTTTTCTTCTTCACTGTCTAAATTTACATTTTCTGCAGATGCATTTTGGAATTTTTTTCCTTCATATTCCATTAAAACTTGTAATACAAACTCATCTACATTTTCTGTTAAGTACAACATTTCATATCCTTTATCTTTTATTAACTCTACTTGAGGTAATAAATCTATCTTGTCCACACTTTCTCCACAGGCATAGAATATGTTTTCTTGTCCTTCTTTCATTCTTAAAACATATTCTTTTAATGTTACTAATTTTTTTTCTGTAGATGAATAGAATAATAATAAATCTTTTAACTTATCTTTATTCATTCCATAATTATCATAAGCTCCAAATTTTAATTGAGTTCCGTATGCTTTAAAGAATTTATCATATTTCTCTCTATCATTCATCAACATTTTTTCTAACTCAGATTTTATCTTATTTTCAATATTTTTAGCTATTGCTCTTAACTGTCTATCTTGTTGTAACATTTCTCTTGAAATGTTTAATGATACATCTTGACTATCTACTAATCCTTTTACAAATCCAAAGTAATCTGGTAATAATTCTTCACATTTTTCCATTATTAAAACGCCATTAGAGTATAGTTGTAAGCCTTTTTGATATTCCTTAGTATAATAATCAAATGGAACGTGAGAAGGAATATATAATAGTGCATTATAACTAAATTGACCTTCTACTGCTACATGTATAACTTTTAAAGGATCTTCATAATCATAAAACTTTTCTTTATAAAAACTATTATATTCTTCTTCTTTTACACTATTTTTATTTTTCTTCCATATAGGAATCATACTATTTATTGTTTCTAATTCTTTTACAGTTTCATATTCTTTTTTAGTTTCTTGTCCTTCTTCTGCTTTTACTTCTTTTGCTCTAGTATGTTCTACTTCCATTTTTATTGGGTATCTTATATAATCTGAATATTTTCTTATAAGTTCTTGAATTTTGTAATTGTCTAAAAATGTACTATAATTTTCTTCTTCACTGTCTTCTTTAATATGCAATGTTATAACTGTTCCATTTTCTTTTTTATCTGACTCTTCTATTGTATACCCTTCTTCTCCTTTTGATATCCAAGTATATGCTTTTTCACTATCTACAGATTTACTTTCTACTTTTACTAAATCACTTACCATAAATGCTGAATAAAAACCTACACCAAATTGACCTATTATGTCTATATCTTTTTGATCTTTATTTGCTTCTTTAAAAGCTAATGAACCACTTTTAGCAATAGTACCTAAATTATTTTCTAATTCTTCTGCTGTCATTCCGCAACCATTGTCAATGATTTTTAAAATTCTATTTTCTTTATCTATCTCTATCCTAATTTCTAAATCTGTTCTATTTGTATTTATGCTTTTATCTGTTAAAGAACGATAATATAGCTTGTCTATTGCATCACTTGCATTTGATATAAGTTCCCTTAAAAATATCTCCTTATTTGTATAAATTGAATTAATCATTAAATTAAGTAATCTCTTAGATTCTGCTTTAAATTGTTTTGTTTCCATATTCTCACTCCTCTATAATTTTACAACAATTCTATTATATAACTAAAAATTAGCAGTGTCAATAGTAGACTGCTAATTTCTAATAATATTTTCTATTCTATACATGTTTATTTTCAATTATTAATTTGTTATATAATTCAACACTGTCTAAATGAATTAATTTATTTTTATCTAAACTTCTCTTAATTCCTCTTGATAATAAACAAATCATCCCATCATTCAAACTTATTTTTACTTTTTCTCTTGCTTCTTCTACGCCTTCATAATCTCTAGAATCTTCTATTTTATCTGCTAAATATATAATTTTTGCCATATTATCCATATTTATATTTCCGGTTGTATGGTATTTTATAGCATTTTGCATTTGTTCATTAAAATTATATTTTTTCTTACAAATATCTGCACCAACTTTACCGTGCAATAATTTGCAATTCACCTTTTCTACTTCATCTATTTTTATACCATTTTCTTCAACATATTTTAAATATTCCTCATCTGACATTTCTTTTGCTATATCATGTGCTATTCCTATTAGTTTTGCCATTTCAGGATTTTCACCATATTTTATTGCTAATTCTTCTGCTTTTTTTGCCACCATTTCAGAATGTTTAAACCTTTCTTCTGATAATATTTTTTTCACATCTTCTTTTATTTTTTCATATTCCATATATTAATTCCCTCCTGTAACAAATTTCCATTTAACTTTAAAGAAGTTTATCAGAAAAAATATGTTTTGTAAATATTTTTGTAAAAAGTTTTTAAATTATCAAAAAAAGAAGCCCCTGAAAATTAAATCAAGGGCTTTCGTTTGAAAGGAATGTTTGTCGCTAAAATAACGCCTCAAACGCCATGATTCCTCCCCAAAAGAAATGTAAGTAAGCCAAAACTGAAATGGCTGATGAAATCTGAGGATAGTCGTACGTATCTATATAACGTGCGAACAGAAAGAAAAGCACTGCATCCGCCCAAACTGTCACCACATGCCAGCCAATGGCATATGTCACAATTGCTACTATAATGCAGATTCCTAGGAACCTAGTTCCCTTTTTGTCTCCATCATTGTGGCAATACGCCATCATGATGAGAGCAAAGATCACGCCAAAGACCAAGGAGGCAATCACGAACATTTTCCTTCTCCTTTATAAAAGTTGCAATATAAAAATTTTATCATACATTATGTAAAGTGTCAAGAAATATTCTATAAATTTTATCCGCTAAAAACAATACCTGTTATAGAAAAAAATTACAAAAGGTAAAAAATAAATTTGAAAAAATAATCATATAATGGTATAATATATAGGTGTTTTTTTGAAAGGAGATTTTTATTTAAATGATAATATCTGTTTTATTAATAATTGTAGGATTTATTCTTTTAATAAAAGGTGCCGATTTTTTGGTTATTGGTGCTAGTGGAGTGGCTAAAAAACTTAAAATATCAGAAATGGTAATAGGTTTAACAATTGTAGCTATGGGTACATCTATGCCAGAATTAATGGTTAGTTTAACATCTGCTATGAATGGTTATTCCGATATATCTTTAGGAAATGTTGTAGGTAGTAATCTAGTAAACGTTTTATTTATATTAGGTTTATGTGCAATTATAAAAAATTTAAAAATATCAAAAGAATCTAGGAAAATAGATATTCCATTATCTTTATTAGCTACAATTTTATTATTTTTTCTATGTTTAAATGGAAGTTCTGCAAAAATTATTACAAGACCTGAAGGGATAATTTTATTAGTAATTTTTATTATTTACATATTATATTTAATAAAAAATGCTAGAAAAATTGAAAAAGATGAACCAAGTACTTCAATAAATAATAGTAATATTTCTGAAAAGGAAAATAGTAAAAAATTTATTTTAAATTGTGCTAAAATTATAGTAGGTATAATAGCACTTAAATTTGGAGCTGATTTTGTAGTAAATAATGCTGTTAATGTAGCACAGATTATGGGTATTAGTGAAAGAATCATTGGAGTAACAATTATTGCTATAGGCACTAGCTTACCAGAACTAGTTGCTTCTGTTACAGCAGTTTTGAAGAATGAAAATGATTTGGCTGTAGGAAATATTGTTGGTTCTAATATTTTTAATATTTTATTAATATTAGGAGTTTCAAGTGCAATATCTCCAATAAATTATTCATTATCATACAATTTTGATATGGTATTATTAATAGCAATAAGTATCTTATTAGCAATATTTCCATTTATTGGTAAGGAAAAATATTCTTTAGAAAGATATGAAGGAATCCTCTTTTGCTTAATATATTTAGCATATATATTAATGTTAATTTTTGCAGTCTAAAAAATATTTAGAACAAAGGTGAAATAATAATTGCAACTACATTTTTGCCTTACGAAAGGAAAGATATTAAATATGAAGAAGGAAATAGAAATAATAGAAATACTAAAAAAACTTTATCCTGATGCAAAGTGTAGTTTAGATTTTAAAACACCTTTTCAAATGATGGTTGCTGTAGTTCTATCAGCACAATGTACTGATGCTAGAGTGAATCAAATTACACCAAGTATTTTTGAAAAATATCCCGAACCTAAAGATTTTGCAAATATGGATATTTCTCTTTTAGAACAACTTATTCACTCATGTGGGTTTTATAAAAATAAAGCAAAAAATATAAAAGCAGCTAGTGAAATAATTGTAAATAAATATAATGGCACATTACCAAACACAATGGAAGAATTAACTTCTCTTCCTGGCGTTGGTAGAAAATCTGCAAATGTTATTATGTTAGAGGCTTTTAATAATCCACAAGGTATTGCGGTTGATACACATGCAAAAAGAATTTCAAATAGATTAGGATTTTCTGAAAAAAACGATCCTTTACAAATTGAAGAAGATTTATTAAAAATATTTCCTAAAAAATACTATTACGATGTAAACCATCTTTTAGTATGGCACGGAAGAAACTTATGTAAGGCTAAAAAACCTGATTGCAATAATTGTCCACTAAAAAAATATTGTAAATATTATAAAAATAATAATGGAGGTAAAATTTGAAAAAATCTACTAAAATAAAAAGATTAAAATTTTCAATAATTATTTTAGCAATACTTATTATACTGATAGGATTATTAAGTGCCACTTTATCCACAAATAGTTCAAACATTGTGAATAACTTAAAAAATTTATCAACAGAAATTGCTTCTAGTATTATAAATGATAACACATTAAATCTTTCCGATAATGTTAAAAATACTCTTAATAATTATATTAATCTTAGTAGTAATTCTACATCTAATAATACTTCTAATATATCATCTGAATTATATAAAGTTGTTAGAGTTGTCGACGGGGATACAATTATTATAGATTACAATGGAACTGAAGAAAGAGTGCGTTTGATTGGTGTGGATACTCCTGAAAGTGTTCATCCTGATAAAGAAAAAAATACGGAATTTGGTACTACTGCCTCAAATTTTTCTAAAGAATTATTAACAGATAAATATGTAAAAATTGAATTAGATGTACAAGAAAGAGATCAATATGGAAGAATACTTGCTTACGTTTATTTAGATGACGTTATGGTTAATAAAATTTTATTACAAGAAGGTTATGCTAAAGTTGCTACTTACCCGCCTAACGTAAAATATGTTGATGATTTTACGTCTATTCAGGAAGAAGCAAGAAATACTAAAAAAGGACTTTGGGGATTAGAATAATCTAACCCCCATTTTTTTATTTAAATTTCTTTTTTCCATAATCCATGTTTATTGCAATATGCATATATTGTTGCATTTGGAATATATTCAAATCTTACTTCTGCTGGTCCTTCTGGATACAAATATACAAATTCTTCTTTGTTATCTACTACTTGAGCAATCCACTCTATATAATGTTCTTTTTCCATTGGATGTGCTACTTTTACAAATACTTCATCTTCTACTTTTTCTACTTGAGGTACGTGTTTTTCAGCAGATGCATCTACAGAGTTTGGAATTAATTTTTCCATTTCTTCACCACAACATTTTATTCCACAATCTGTACAAGTACAATCCTCTATAGCCCTAACCATCGCTCCACATTTTTTACATCTTTTTATAATTAATTCTCTTTTCAAATAAATTCACCTCTCTTATTTAACCTCTTCAAAATTTTCTTTACCTACTCCACATAATGGGCATACCCAATCTTCTGGTAAATCTTCAAATTTTACGCCTTCTGTTTCTTCATCATAAATATATCCGCAAATTGTGCATTGATATTTTTTCATTTTCTTTTCACCTCCACTTACTTTTTCTTCTATATATGTTGGTGCATTTTTAGGTGCTTTTCCTTTTATCACTTCATGATAATAACTATATGACATTGGTTTTAAATTACTTTCTTTTTTAGTATTAATAACTCTTACCAAAAATATTTCATGAGTTTCTGCATCTATTATATTTAATACTTCACATATTAAATATCCACACATATTTTCTTTCAATACAGGAAGATTATCTATTTCTTCATATTTAAAATTTTCAAATTTATTAATATCTTTTGAAGAATAAAATCCAAACTTTCCTATAACATCATTTTTACATTCTTCAGATAATATAGATATTGCAAACTTCTTACTTTCCTTTATTATATTATTTGTATAATTATTTTTATTTATACTTACACTTATTATAGGATTTTCAGATGTTATTTGCGTCACAGTGTTTACTATACATCCTGCCATTTTTCCATTATATTTTGTTGTAATAACATACATTCCGTACGTTATATCTCTAAATACATTTAAGTCCATATTTCTTTACCTTCAAAAAAAGGACCATCGGAACATTATATGTTTATTAAAATTTCTAAAAATGCTCTTTATGGTCCATATATTTATATTAATAATTTTCTGCTTTTATTTCAAAGAAAGATTTTGGATGTTTGCATACTGGGCATATTTCTGGAGCTTTTTTACCAATTACTATATGTCCACAGTTTCTACATTTCCAAATTACATCTCCATCTCTGCTGAATACTAAGTCGCCTTCTACGTTTTCTAATAATTTTTTATATCTTTCTTCATGTTCTTTTTCTATTTTGGCTACCATTTCAAACAACGCTGCTATTTCATTAAATCCTTCTTCTTTAGCTTCTTTTGCCATTCTATCGTACATATCTGTCCATTCATAATTTTCGCCTTCTGCTGCTGTTTTTAAGTTTTCTGCTGTTGTTGGAATTTCTCCTCCATGTAATAATTTATACCATATTTTTGCATGTTCTTTTTCATTATCAGCTGTTTCTTGGAATATAGCTGCTATTTGCTCATATCCATCTTTTTTAGCTTTACTTGCAAAATATGTATATTTATTTCTTGCTTGTGATTCACCAGCAAAAGCCTCCCATAAATTTTTCTCTGTTTTTGAACCTTTTAATTCTTTCATATTAAACCTCCTATAAATTTAGACTTTTTTTACAATTCTTACATATTCCTTGCACTATAATGTAATTTGAAACTTCTTCTATTCCTGTTTCATTTATAATATGTTTCTCTAAATCTTTCATATTAATTTCATAATTAAAATCATATACTTTTCCACATTTTTTACATATTGCATGATGATGTGATTTATGAACATAATCATATTTATCTGGTCCGTTTTCTATTGGTAATTTTATTATAACACCATCTTCTAGAAATATACTTAGATTTCTATAAACTGTTCCTCTACTTATAGTGGAATTTTCTCCTTTTAATGCTAAGTATATCTCTTCTGCAGTTAAATGAGTATGTGAATTTTTTATAAAATCTAATATTTCTTCTCTTTGCTTAGAATAGTTTTTCACTACAAAAAAGTCCCTTCCTAAAATAGGAATAATTCCTATTTTTAATTTCTTCTATATATTACCATAAGTTTTTTTAAAAATCAAGTAGTTTTTTTATTTTTTAACACAATTCGGCATTCTCTTACATCCACAAGAATTTTAAGTAAAATTTTTTTCTAAAAAGTATTTACAAATTTATACTTTTATATTACAATTATCGTATTGTTATTAAATTATTTATTTTTACTGTTAATACTTAGAAACAATAAATTTTATTTAATTCGGATATTCAAAAACTCTTTTGAATTTATTCCAAAATTTTAAGTATACTATTGATTTACATTTTACCTAGTGGTATAATAAAGAAAGAAGGTGAAGCTTATAGAAAATAATATTCCAACTAAAGATATAATTTTTCAGCTTTTATTTGGCAGAAATAAAAACAGACATTTAACTGATCATTTTATAAAATCCACTTTTAAATACATAAATGAAGATACTACACTTAATAATATACATATTAATTCTGAAGTCTCTTTAGAAAAATTAAAGATAAAAGATAAATCTATAAGACTCGATATAATAGCAGAATATGACGAAAAAATTGTCTGTATAGAAATGCAAAATAAAAATTACAATAACATTTATGAACGTGCTAGATTTTATGCTTCTAAAGTTGAGGCATATAATTTAAGTAAGAGTGATAATTACACTAATTTGAAACCTCTTACAATGATTATTATTTTAAATTACGTACCCAAAGAATTAGAAAATTCAAAAATACTACAAAATTTAATTACAATAGATAATTATAATAACAATAAAAATATTAACTGGGGATTAAAATATATATTTATTTTCCTACCAAAGTTAAAAGAACTTGGTAATGAAGATTTAAATGATGATTTCCTAAAATGGTTAAAATTTATAGAATATAAAGATATGGAGGTGATACAACATATGGCTAAAGAAAACAAATTTATTGAAGAAGCTCAAAATGAAATGTTTGTTCTTACTGCTGAACAAGAGGAAAAAAATTGGCAAAGATTCCGTGAGAATTATTTAATAGACAGAAAATTTGACCGTGCAGAATTTTTTAGAGAAGGTATAAAAGAAGGTAAAAAAGAAGTTATTAATCAAACTATACTTGCTATAAAAATGTTGATTAAAAAACGAAATATTCAAGAAATTATAAAGTCAACAGGTTTATCTGAAAAAGAGATAAAAGAACTAGCTGAAAGTATCTAATAATCCCATTAAGTTTTATATACAACATTTATTTATATGCCTATTTACTTAAGAAGAATATTAGAAATTCTTAAACTTAATTATGGAAAGCATTCATATCAACGAAATGGTGTAATAATTAAGAATTAGAATTTCTATATTCTTTTTTAAACCCACATTTTTAATTTTAGACTAGTATTTTCAAGTAATTTATATAATACATCTTTATATAGTAAGTTTTTTTAGCTATTGGCATATAAAAAAGTAAATAACTATTATTTTATAAATTTTTTAATAGTCTATATCAAATATGCTGCATATAATGGTATAGATTTTATTTTATTTTCATACCCAAAGTTTTTAAGAGATAATCTAATCGCATAACTAGGATTATAACGCTTTATATAAGAATTTAAACTTTTAGATTGTACATTATCATTTGCTTTTACTTCTACAGGTATAATTCCTTCTTGGTTATATAATATAAAATCCATCTCTGCTTCACTTTTAGATTTCCAATAATATATAGATTTTCCATTAGCAACAAAAGTCTGTGCTACATAATTTTCCGTTATCGCTCCTTTGAATAAGAAATCTTTATTTAAAATTATATCAGAAAATTCAATTTCACACATACTTATTAATAATCCAACATCACTTAAATACATTTTAAAAATATCATCATCTATATATGCTTTTAAAGGAATTTGAATTGTTGTTACTAAAGGACATTTATACAATAAATTACTTGATATTAACCAATCTAACGCTGTCTTAAAATCTCTTTTACAAGCATATTCTCCAATTAACTTATAATTGAATTTTTTGTTATCTTTAGCTAATTGTGCTGGCATTTTGTTATATATACTAGAAATTTTTATTGACTCAGACTTATTTAATGTATACTTACTCATATCTGCTAAATAATTTTCTATTATAGTTTTTAATATTTCTTTATCAAATTTTACTAAGTTCATCTCATTTTCTATAAAATTTAAAACTGCACTTGGCATTCCACCTATACATATGTATTTCCTATATAAGTCAATTAATAACTCATGTACAGGAGTTGATATTGGTTCCATATTATTATAGCATCTTCTAATCTCTAATGCTAAATCTTTTCTATTTATTGCTAGTAGAAATTCTTCAAAGTCCATTGCATACATATAAATTATTTTTACTTTTCCTACTGGAAAAGATGAGCCAAATCTATTTAATTTCACTCCTAATAAACTACCTGCTGTTACAATTTTATACTTTTTTTCTGATTCACAAAAGTATTTTAAAGACGTAATTGCTTCTTCGGATTCTTGAATTTCGTCTAAAAATATAATTGTTTCTTCCGTTATAACTTTGTTTATTAATAATTCTATTTGTGAAATAATTTTTTCTGGGTCTATTGTACTTTTAAATATATCTACAATTTCTTTATTTTTTTCTAAATTTATATATACATAATCCTTAAAACACTGTGTACAAAAATTGTCTATTATATAAGTTTTTCCAATTTGTCTCGCTCCTATAATCATTAATGGTGTTTTTGCATTATTTTCTTTCCACTCTATTAATTTTTTCATTATTTTTCTTTCCATAATTTAAAACCATATTTAACCTTTCTTATAATATTATAACATATTTTTTGAAAAAAATCATAAAAAAATGAATTTTTTAAAAAAAGTTGTACTTAAAAATTGAAAAATTAAAACAAAGTGGTCAGTAAAAATTGAATTTTTTAAGACTTTTACCATAAGTTACATAAAAAGCATCGAAACCAATTATTATATTGGCTAAATCGATACTTTTTATTAACTACTGGTATATATTTTTTACTTTAAAATCCTTAGTACTCTAAGAGAATATCAAAAGTGTCGGGTAGTAAGCTCCTAGGCGGTTTCCACCGTTTTAGAACGTTAACTCCCATGGTTTGCCCTCGCTTCCATCTCCACTACCAGGAATTGCTTTGATTCCAGATTGTAGAGAGACTACAGGGGCCAAGGCACCACTAAGGCTATACGTCTTCTCGGTGCCGCTTGTACACATTGTAGAGGCGGTAGTCGTTCACGTAGCCGTCGGATTCCACGTAGCGCACGTTGAAGTTAATATTGTTAGAGCTAGTATCCACACAGCGGGAAGCCAGCCAACTATATCTGCCAGACAATTTGTTTGTGCCGCTAAATGTTGCTAATGCATTTGTATCAGTTTCATGATGAGTTTGCTCTAAATATGCTCTTGTTCCACTTGGTATCGTTCCCCCCGAATAGAATTTAACATAACTTGTTGATATCGTTGCATAACTACTTGGATTACTTGGGTTACTTCCTAAATGTCTTGCACTATAT
>CAKPRQ010000014.1 GCA_934182605.1 uncultured Clostridia bacterium
CTAAACATTCCATCAGTACCTGTAAATACTGATATTGTTACTCCTGCTAGTATCAGCATTACTACCACTGTTATTACCAATGCAACTAACGTTATACCTTTATTACTCTTCATTTTATTTACCTTCCTTATCTTATTTAAATTTTATTTTAGTTCTCCCTATAATCTTTTTAATTTATATATACGAACCTTCTCTAGTATCATTTATTATATATATATTTACATACTTTAATTTTATTTTTCTAATCATTTTAACACCTCTTCCTTCTATATTATTTTCCACTCAACTTTTGTATAATTTTTATCCATATATCTTTATTATAATTTATTTTATTTTTTTTGAGAACTAACGGAAATGCGAGTTTGTCGCATTTTATGCGATTTGTTTTGTCGTTTTCAGTATTTTCATTGTTTTTCGAATATTAAACTCCCTAATTTTTCCTATTATTATATTTATTCTTTTCATATATTTAATTTAATTGTTAAACAAACTTTTGAATGCAACAAAAGATAGACCTGCCTATTAAATATGAATATCTACAAGGATTCATATTAACTTAATAATTAATGCAGTTCTATCTCTAATTCTATTATTCAATTTTAAAAATTTACATATTAAAGTTTTTTTATTTTCTAAATGACAATATACGATATATATATATATATATATACAGCCATGCGGGTTTCAGCGTTTTCTTTTATTTCTTTCATATTTTTCTCTTTTAATTTTATTGTTTCTACCATTTTTCATCTTCTCCTTTTTCGTAATTTCCTTTATCTTATCATACTTTTTTGCTTTTTACAAGACTACTTTTTTCAAAATTTTTAATTTTTCTATTAAATAACTTCTTCTACATAAAACTTTTCAAAACCTACAAACACTACTACATATTTTTTTAAATTTTTATTTGCTTGTAGCCTCTCATCTTTCATATAATTTTTTAATTGTTCCTTTGCTTCACTTTTCGCTTTTTCTATTTTAGACTTATTATCATCTTTCTTACTTAAATATTTTAACTCTATAAGTCCTTCATTTATATCCATACTTTTATCTTTATTTCTTATATATACATCTGTATATCCTTGTAAACTTGGAAATTCTGTATATACATCGTATTGTTTTGTTAAAGTAAATATCAAATGAATTATATGTTTTAAATCTTGTTCTTTGAAATTCTCTTTATCTCGTACACTTGAATACATTAAAAAGTTTCTTACCCATTCTAATATCGGTACTAAATTTCCTTCTTTTGCAAATGGTATTAAAGCTCTTTGTAAATCTCCTATATCTACTTTTACTCTATTTTCAATACTTATTAAATTTAACATGTATTGTGCATATAGATTGTATGATACAAAGTTTGGTACCATAAATTTTACTAAATTACTTATTGGTTCTACTTCTTTTATTGTTATATATCCGTTATAGAATAGTAATGATAAAAAATCGTACGAACTAAACGTTTTATCTAACTCGAAACTTTGTACTATATTTCCACTTACTTCACCATCAAAAATTAATTCTTGTATTTGTTTATAATTTTCGTCTGGTGTCATTATTAACATTAAATTTTTTAATTTTTCTGCATTCGTTGATAAATTTTTATCTACTATTTCATCTGGTCTTGAGCCTAGTTTTACGTAATTGTTTAAATAATACATTACTAATGTTGGATTAAATATATGTTCTAAATTTCTCTTAGAAAATTTATACCCATCATAATTTTCTACTAAATCTTTAAAAATCTTTTCTTGTTTTTCTTTATCTTCTTCTACTTCATTTACTACTTTTCTCACTTCTTCTTCTGTTAAACCTGTCATTGCTACATATTGAGGATTTAATGTTAATGATGTTGTTATATTAAATCCACTCGTCATACTATCTAATGTTAATGGTACTACCCCCGTTGCAAAAAATCTTTCTACCACATTATAATCTGTATATGCTTTTATAACCTCATAAAATGCTCTTACAAATCCTGCTCTTCCTAATATATTTAAAAATGTTTTACATTCTCCTTCTAATAATCCATTTGTAAAATGATCATATTCATCTATTATTATATATATATTATTTTGCAAATGTAATCCTTGAAAACTTACTAAAACATTTTCTAATATACTGGCTGCTGTTCCTTTATTTTCTATATTTATACTTAATTTATATCTTTCTATAAATTTTTTACAATGTTGATATACCTTTTCTATAAAACTTTTTTCTAATTCTTTTATATCAATTTTGGTATCAAATAACATACCAGAAAAATTAAAATTTAATATATAATAACTATTTCTTTTTTCCGTTGGATTATCATATATATACAAAGCTTTAAATAATTCTTCATATTCATCTTTTTTATCTATTGAATAATATGCATCTAATGTTGTTGTAAATAATGTCTTTCCAAATCTTCTTGGACGTACATACATACAATATGCTTCTTTTTCAATATCTCTTATATATTTTGTTTTGTCTATATATTTAAAACTTTCTTTTCTTATTGTTTCAAATCCTGATATTCCATACGGTATTTTTATCATTATAATACCTCCCTTTTTCCTTATACATTGTACTATAAAATGAGGAAAATAGCAAGAAATTTTCTTGCTATTTCCAACAAATAATTATGATTATCTTTAATTGTTAAATTATATATTATTTTTATATCATTATTATTAATCCTCTCTACTTTACTTTCTCAATCTTTAATTATTAATGTATTTTATATAATACTTAGGAGGTTATAACTTATTGTCTTATTTATTTTTATTTATTTGATAACCAATCTAAAACATTCATCTTTTTAATTCCATTGTAATCAGATATTGGGTCTATATCCATTGTTAATATATATTTAGGATAGTGGTCATTTACATCTTGTAATGGTTCTAACTCTCTTTCTAGTGTTGCTTTTTCCCTTGTTGTATATGCTACTTGAAAATAAGTAAATCCTTCTTTATTTTCTGCTACAAAATCTATTTCCTTTTCTCCAGTTTTTCCAATATATACCTTATAACCTCTTCTTATAAGCTCAAAATATACAATGTTCTCCAATATATGCCCTGCATCTATATTTCTTCTACCTAATAAAGCATATCTCATAGTTACATCGGTTGCATAATACTTTTCCCCTGATTGTAAATATTGTTTCCCTTTTATATCAAATCTTGAAACCTTATTAAATATATAGCTTTCAACTAATGCTTCAATATAACTTTCAACTGTATGAACAGATATAGGTCTCCCATCTGAAGTTAATGTATCAGCTATTTTCTTTATAGATAAACAATTTCCAATATTATTGAACATAAATTTTGCAACTGTTCTAAGCATTGATATATTAGATATTTTTTTCCTTTGTGCCACATCTTTCAAAATTATAGTATTATATAAAGCATCTAGATAATCATCAATTTCTGATTCTTCATCTAAGTTTAAAGCATATGGAAATGAACTTCGATTAATATAATTTAAATATATCTTTTCATCTGCATCTTTTTTATAATAATTTATATATTCCTTAAATGATAATGGATACATCTTTATTTCTATGTATCTTCCAGTTAATAATGTTGCCAATTCTCCAGATAATAAATATGCATTAGAACCTGTTATATATACATCTACATTTTTTATAATATATAGTCCATCAACTGCTTTTTGAAATTCTGGAACATTTTGAACTTCATCTAAAAATATATAATATCTATCATTATCTTTTATTTGTTCTTTTACAAATTTATATAAATCTTTATAAGTATCAAATTCATTATCTGGATTTTCAAGATTTATTGATATTATATGATTATCTTCTATTCCTATACTTTTTAAATAATCAATATATATTTCAAATAAAGTTGACTTTCCACATCTTCTAATTCCTGTTACAACTTTTATTAAATCTTTGTCTTTCCATTTTTTTAATTTTTCTAAATATTCTTCCCTCTCTAACATATTTAAGTTCACTCCTCACATATATAAATATAATCAAAAAGAATTAAATTCCTATACAAATTACTACATTTTTATTATACTACATTTTTAAATAATTTGCAATAGATTGCAAATTATTTGCCGTATTTATTAAAATTTGCATTTCTTTTTATACTCCATTTTTTTCTAAAAATATCTACTCTTATTTTTATAATATTTTTTCCTAGAATACGGATTTTATACAATATCCAAAAAAGGATAATGAAAAACTACTAACAGAAGATGAAAAACCTATTGCTGGATATTTACAGATTCCTTATCTATTATGGCTAATTTTTGCTGATATTTTAAATTATAATATTTTTTATCTTTGAATAGATTTCTCTTCACTTCTTCTTTGATTAGGCACATCTAATAAATCATATTTATTCACTTGAAGTTGTTTTTTAAACTCTTTTCTTTTCTCGTCATTATTATTATACGAATTTTCCTCTATCAGCCTTTTTTCTTCTTTCTTTATAAAAAACTTACTTTTTATTATAAATAATGATTCTTTAAATTTTTCAAATATATTTTGCTTACCAAATAATTCCATACTATTTTTCCAATGACTTGTTGTCATAACATAATTGAAACCACTTAATTTTCTATGCTCTTTTATTTCTTCAATAAAACTCCCTATTTTTTCATACTTCTGCCTTGCTTTCAAATTTTTTTTCATACCACATGAACTTATTGAATCATTTTGATATACATATCTATAATAATCGTCTGTTATTTGTATGAAATCAAAATAACTTTTATTATCCTGCATCATTAATTTTTCTAATCTTTTAGGAGACTTTACCATTGCTTCTATAATAACATCTTCGCCATATAAAGCCACCATATCTTTTACAATATTAACTAATTCTTCATATCCTACCTGTATATCTCTTCTATTAGTATTTTCATATAATTTATGTGCAAAGTATTCAGTAGCGCCTTCATTAAATCCCATTCCAACAGTATTTGTAACATTGGCAAATCCTTGCTTAATTACAAAATTTAATTTATCTCTACTAGTAAGCGCAGCATGCATTAATTCATGCAATAAAACTTTCTTTCTAAGATCATTATCTTTTAAATGATAATTATTTAATTCAACTACTTTTTTACTAGAATAATATCTTCCTGAAAAATTTGTATTAGCTTTCTTTATTGAAATCTTTCTTACACCTTTTCGTAAATTTTCATACATTTTCTCTTTAATTTCAAATGGAATATTATCCACCGTATGTAGTAATTTTTGGAAATCTTTTATTTCTACTAAAATATCTGGACTTACGTATTCTTCATTTTCTATTTCTATTCTTTTTCTATTTTCTACAATATCTAATATTTTATTTAAAGAATCATTTAAAATACTTTTTCTTAATTCTGAGGAATCTTTATTATATAAAAGTGTCATTTCTTTACTAAATATTTCAAAACTTTCATTTTTTTCTTCAAATTTTTGTGAAATTTTTAATAAGTTATCTGAATTTAAATTCAACATAATATTTTCGCCAAATATGCTTACCATCCTATTATAGATATTAAAAGTTATAGTATTATTATATGGAGTGTTATTATAATTTAAATTATTTTTTATATTTACTAACTTATTTCCTATATATTCATTACGAGCTTTTAAAACTCCTTGGTAGTTTCTTACATTTTCATGTTTATTTTCCCTTAATAAAGCAACCTCAGTTAATAAACTCATCATATCATTTGAGATTTCACTTTCAGAAAATTTTTTATTAAAAATTATTTTTTTAGAATTCAAATCATATTTTACAGATTTTTCTATATTATCAGTTTCTGCTTCCGTAATATTTTCTAAAATTTCTTCTATAATATAATCTGAATATTTATGTATATAAGGCATATTATCTAATGTATTCTTATATTCTTTTAAAATTTTTACAAATTTTATTTTGGAATATAAGTTATTTTTATACAAATTATTAAAGGAGAAATATAACACATTAGTTAAACTAGGATATTTTTCTTTAAATATATCATAATTATTATATATTTCTTTAATGTTATAATCTTCTAAAAAAATTTTTTCCTTCATATAGAGATATGTTCCTTTCTTATTTTTCTTAATAAATATCAAAATAAATTTTTTCACTTTATTAATATTTAACCCTGGGGCAGTGCCCCAGGGTTTGTAAGTTAGTTGGCGTTCTTACCAGCCTTCTTCAGGTTGACAAGAACTTGCATCCGTACAATGCTCGCGAGATTACAGGCATCCCAACCGAGCATTTCCAGAACTTCTTGGCCACCGACCTTGTTCTTGATTGCCTGCATGATGGAGTGCTTGTCGAGAGGCAGGTGCCCATTCTCGATCTCTTGAACGAGATCTGCGATGAGCTCCTCACGGGAGATTTCAGAAATCTTCCGCGCCTGCATTTTGTTAAGTTCAGAAGTCTGAAGCATCGCCAACTCCTTGTTTTTTAGGTTAATAAAAAATTGCCTAACACTATTATAACACTTTTTTTATCTTATTGTCAAATTTTGATTTTTAAGCAAAAAGACTCATTATATCTTCTTTGCTCAATTTATTTATAAATGTCTGGTTAGTATCTAGAACATTATCTATGAGAGCTGCTTTCTTTTCTTGTAATTCATTTATCTTTTCTTCTATAGAGTTTTTAGTTATCAATTTATATACTTGTACATTATTTTTTTGGCCTATCCTATATGCTCTATCTGTTGCCTGATTTTCAGCTGATAAATTCCACCAAGGATCGTAATGTATTACAAAATCTGCTCCTGTTAAATTAAGACCTGTTCCTCCTGCTTTTAATGATATTAAAAAGATTTTTATATCAGGATTTTTATTAAATTCATCTACCATTTTAATTCTTTCATCTACTTTCGTTGAACCTATTAATTTATAGTAATTTATATTTATTTCTTTTAGCTTTTTCTCAATAATATCAAACATAGATGTATATGTAGAGAATAATAATATTTTATGGCCTGCTGATATTGCATCTTCTATTAATTGTAATGCTTGATTTAATTTACTACTTTCACCTTGATAATTATCAATAAATAACGAAGGATGGCAACATATTTGTCTTAATCTAGTTAATAATGATAATATTTTTATTTGTGATTTTTCAAATCCTTGTGTTTCTATTTCCTGCATTATTTCTTGTTTAGTTTGTGCTAAATAAGATAAATAAAGTTTTTCTTGTTCACCTTCCATCTCACTCTTCATTACAGTTATTGTTTTATCTGGTAATTCTGTTAATACTTCTTTCTTTGTTCTTCTTAAAATAAAAGGTTCTATCATCGTCTTTAAACGCTTCATAACATCATCATCTTGTTCCTTAACTATTTTAGTCTCATATTCACGTTTAAATTTTGCATATCCGAATAAATATCCAGGCATTATATAATCAAAAATAGACCATAATTCTGCCAAAGAATTTTCTATTGGAGTACCTGTTAATGCAAACCTAGTTTCTCCATTTAAATCTTTTAAAGATCTAGCATTTTGCGTATTGCTATTTTTTATATATTGTGCCTCATCTGCAATTATATATCTAAAGTTTATGTTTTTTTCTATATATAAATCTATATCTCTTTTTAATAAATCATAAGAAGTTATTATAACATCATTTTCTTGAATTTTATTTATTAAATCCTTTCTTTCTTTTAAAGAACCTCTTATTACCATAGATTTTAAAGATGGTGCAAATTTTTCTATCTCATTTTTCCAATTTAGCGTTAATGAACTTGGAGACACTACTATTGTTGGCAAACTTTCCTTTCCTTCTTCTTTACTCTCCTTTTTGCTCTCTAAGATGACTGCAATTATTTGCAAAGTTTTTCCAAGACCCATATCATCAGCTAGAATACCACCAAATTTATATTTATCTAATACTCGTAACCATTTGTATCCAGTTTTTTGATATATCCTTAAAGTAGCCTCTAATTCTTCAGGTACTACAATATCTTCGTCAATTTTTCCATTCTCTGTGTTTATAACTATATCCTTATATGCTTTATCTTCCGTAACCTCAACATTTTTCATATTATCTAATAATTTATCAAGATAAAGACTTCTATTTATTGGAAGTTTTATTTTTCCTTTAGCTAAAGAACTATAATCTACATCCATACCATCTGTTAAATCTTCTATAAAGTTTAAATCACTATTATCTTCCAAACTTAAAAATTCACCATTTTTCAAACGATAAAATTTCTTTTTCAATTTATATTTAGCCAAAATATCTTGTAACTCTTTTGGATCAAAATCTAAACCAGATAAATCTATATTCAATAAGTTATTTTGAACTCTTACGCCTAACGCAGATATTTTAGGTTGCCTTATTTCTCTTTTTTTAAATTCTTCTGAAATTAAAACTTCATAATTTTCCATATAGTAGTTTATACTATCTGTAAGAAAATTATATATATTATCCTCGTCTTTCATAATATATGATTCATAATTTTTACTATATGAAAAACCATCGTCTTTAAATCTTCTTAAGACTTTACTCTCTGTTACTTTATCTCTTGGTATATTGGGTATTTTTTCTGAAAATGGTTCAAATTCAACATCATCATAACAAAATTTTACAGAAGCCAACACATCAGCCTTAGCTGTTAAGTCTAAATATACTTTTACACCTAATTTTTTAGGTATATATTGTTGTTTTACTTCATCTGATAAATTATCAAAAGAAACATTATCTCTTACTTTTGGCAAAACATTATTTACAAAGTTAATTAATTCATCTTTTTCGAAATAAAAGTCTTGTTTCTCGTTTCTTTCAAAATATGATACTAATTTAAAAAAGTCCTTGTACTTTTCTTTATCATATTCATACACATTATTTTCACTTATTGTGTATATCTTATTTATTCCTTCTAATATTTTAACATCTTCTTTGCTTAAAGATATTTTATATTCATCTGTTTTAATTTCTTCTATATTAAATATTATATTTCCTTCTTTATTTACAAAATTTAAATTAATTTTTTGACCATTTAATTCTATCATATATTTTTTTTCTTTTAATATATTAAAAAATTCATCTATAACATCACCTTTTAAAATCAAATTAGAACTAGGTATTCTAGTGTTGTTATAAGTTGCTTTGCTATCTAATGTTTCATTTCCAAAATATATAGCTTGTCCATACTTTAATATAAACTTTAAAAATTCTTTAGAATTATTAGTAAAATTTTCCTCTATATGTTTAAAAGCTAGGTTATCTCCATATCTGTAAACTTCTTTATTCATATAACTCCAATAAAATTGTTGCAAGTTTTTAATTTTATACATCTTCTTATTACCTAATTTAAAACTAAGTTCATAATCTCCATATTTATTTTCTTTTATTATAGGAACGATATCTATGTCAGTAGCTAGATTAGGTGTCTCTTTTTCTTCTAAAAGTTCTGATTTTGCATATAAAAAATCCTCTTGTGCAAATTCTCCGATAATATTATTAAACATAAATTTATCTCGTTCTTTTTTATCTTTTTCTATGCTTTCATCTATTATTTTTTCATATTTAGGGTTATAATTAAATTCTAACAAAACAGCTAAAATATGCTCACATTTCTTATAAGAATATAAATTACAATTACAAGTATATCCATAAAGAACTATTCCATCTTCCCTATCAATTCTAACTTGAACAAGATTTCTTTGTGATATTTTATCCGTCACAACAGCTGATATATTTATAACTTTATAATTCCAAGTTAAATCTATATTAGTTATCTTTACTCTTCCATTGCTATAAGCATCTTGAGCCTTTTTAGTTTTTACACTTCCCAATTCTTCCTTTATCTCATTTATTAATACCTCTTTTATAATCATTTTAACGCTCCTTAATTCTATGAATTTTTTGTAAAACTTAGGCCTTAATCTTTAAAAAGCTTGCTGAGTTGTTACAATTTTTTTATTATTAATTACTTTACCTTTTTTCCTTATTAAAATTCATAATCACTAGTAAATTTCGTTGCTACGTTTTCATAGATATGTTGAAGTTTACAAAAATATGATGTTATAATTCTTTTGTCTTCTTTATATGCCTTTAATCCTCTATAATAATCTAACTTAGAATCATCTAGCACAATAAATGGTGTTATATTATTTCTTAGTGCTTCTTTAAACATCAAAATTCTTCCTATTCTCCCATTAGCGTCTACAAATGGGTGTATAATTTCAAATTTATAATGTAAATCTATAATGTCATTTAAAGTTCTATTATCAGCTTTTTCATAATTTTCTATTAAACTATTCATATCTTTCTCTATATCTTTGGGTAAACTTATATTATAATTTACATATTCTAACTTTTGTTTTCTATACTCACCAAAAGTATTAGTAAAATTAATCTCCTCTTGTGTATTTTTTTTCAAAATTTTATATAATTTTTTAATAAAATCTTGAGATAATGGCATATTAATATTATCTAATATATAATCAAATAATACAAAATGATTATATATTTCAAAAATATCATTTAAATTGTACATTTTATTACTTTCAGATATAATTGCATTTTCATCGTAAATAGTTCTTACATCTGTATCTGATAATGATATACCTGCTAATCTACTTGAATTATATGCAAATTCTAATTGTGAAATATAATAAAAATTATTTTTACATTTGTTACTTTTTTGTTCTTGTAGTAAAGTAAAAAAATTAATATTTCCCATAAAATACACCTCTTTTCTATTTTACTACATATTGAAAAAAAAATCTATAAAAGTATTGATTTTTTTTATTAATTATAATAAAATCTTGTTGTGATTTAGTTGAAAAAAATATATAGGAGGAAATATAATGGAAGAAAAAGATAATAAATTTATTATAATTTTGATTATAATAACAATAATGGCAATATCTATTGTAGGATTTATTGTTTGGGGATTTGGTGACTCAAAAAGTGAAGATTTACCAAATCAAACACAAATTGCAGAAGACAGTTTACTAACTGGAAATAAATATGTTAATGAAGAAATAAAAGGCTATAGGATTAATACTAGTGGAAAGGTAGAAGAAACTAAGTATTTCGAAGGTCTTGAAATTAAAATCACTCAATTATCTTCTATAGATAACCGTACTACATTCTTAGGAACTGTTAAGAATACTACTACTGAAAAGTTTGAAAGTTCTGATATTGTTTTAATTATTTATGATGATAAGGGACATGAATTAGCTAGAGAAAATATCGGTAATGTTATACAACCTATAGAAGCTAATCAAGAAGTTGAATTAAATATCTCAATTATAAATGATTATGCTAATGCTTATGATTTTAAATTTGAAAAAGCGACAGAATAACTATTTAAGAATAGCTATATAGCAAGCTTTAGTCAAATACCTACTGAGTTGTTACTAAAAACTAAAAGTACTTGTATATTAATATAACAAGTACTTTTTTGTTAATCTTCTTTTTCTATTTTTCCTAATTTTTTATCTATTAATTCCTTTATTGAATTAAATGATTTTATTTCTATTTCATAATGCTCTACTGGTATTTCTTTTACCTCTAAGCCTTTTCTAGTTGCTATATCTCCTAAAATACTTTCTGCCCACCATGGATTTTTTACAAAAACAGGTCCTAAAGCATTTGTAAATATTAAATTTTTAACTTTTGCTCCTTCTGTTTTATTACCATTATTACCATATCCGTATTTAACATTTCCTAAAATATCTAATTCATTTACATCAAAATCTAACATATGTATTTGAGAACCTATAATTTCTTGTTTATCATTTATTGAAAAATATATATCATCACCTATTACAGTATTTCTTTCTTTAGAATACATATTAAAGAAATCTAACCCTTTTATAATTTTATTATTTTCTAATAACTCTATTTCTTTTCCAAATATACTACCTGTAGTTCCTATTGCAATAATATATTTATTATTTGCTATAAATTTTTCTATTTCTCTAATATCATCTCTTAATCTTTCTAAAACTTTTATTGCTACTCTTAACTCTCCTGGACTAAATAATATAATATCTGCTTTTTCATAATCTATCTTTTCATTAAACCTTTCTATTTTTGTAACATTTAAAGTTAGTCCCATTTTATCAGCAATCTTTCCCAATGCCAAGATATTTCCTCTATCTCCATGGAGATTTAGAATATCAGGATACATCCACAATATATTTATTGTATTTTCTTCCAAATTATTCAAACTCCTTCTAATAATTTCTTTATTTTTTTATATGGCTTCATTCCTGTTATTAAATATATATTATCAGTTTGTATATTATCTAATTCATTTATAACTTCTTCAATATTATCTGAATCTATTGTTACTATTTTATTTTTATCTACTCCAGCATATATCATTCTATTTGTTGTATCGTATGCTACTGATTTCGAAAAACTTATATATTTTTCTACTTCTGTTGCAACTATGTCTTTAAAATTACAATCCCAAAAATAGAAAGTGTTTGTATATGTTGGTGGAAAATCTTTTATTTCAAATAGTCCTATTAAAATTGCTTTCATAGATTTATCCTGTGCTATATCATTTAAAGCATTCTGTAATGTTTCAGGATTTTCTTGTTTCATTCTCATATATTTTATTCTTTTATTTTTATAATAAAATTCTTCTCTTCTTTCATAAGGATTTATAAATGTTTTAAATCCCTCTTTTATAGTTTCTACAGGTATTTTGAAATACATGCATACTGCTATATTTAAAGCATAATTATATATATAAAATGGTGTTTCATAATTTACTTCATATCTTTCATCATCATATTCAAATGTTTTATTCTCATAATCTATATTTCTTACTAATACATTTGGTCTTTTTTGGCTCTCAAATTCACAACCTGTACAATAAAAATTTCCTATATTTTCTAAATTAAAATAATTATATTTTATTTTACTAGCACATTTAGGACAAGGTATTGATACTTGAAAAAAGTCATCTCTTTTAAAAGTTCTTACATTTTGCTCTAAACTATAATATATAACTTGTCCTGCTTTATCTTCTAATCCTTTACTTCTTGGTTCTTCATTATTTAAAAATAGTGTCATATCTTCTGTTATTACTGAAGCAATTTTTTTATAGATAAAATCTGGATCTCCATTTCTTTGTACTTGGTCTTTTAACAAGTTTGTTATACATAAGTTATTAGCAGGTAAATATTTATGGATTTCTGGCATACTTCTTTCATCTATTTCTAATACCATAAATTCTTTATTAAATTTTCCTGTTAATGTAGAATTTTTTATTAATAAAGTAGCTATACCACTTAACATGTTTGAACCTTCTAAATTAGTTGCTACTGTCTTACCAGCGTTTCTTAATGAATGTGCAAGCATATTTGTAGTACTTGTTTTTCCATTAGTTCCAGTTATCATTATTGCTTTATCATAATCTATATCTTTAAATTTTGATATAAAATTTTTATCTAACATCAATGCTACTTTTCCTGTTATCATAGTACCACCATTTTTTCTGAATATTGGTACCATTTTATTTACTATTTTTAATAACCATAATAATGGATAAAATAAAACTTTGCTCATAAAAATGTCATACTCCTTACTATAATATTATATTTATTCTTCAACTTCTATAGCTTTTACTATTCTTCTTTCTTTTAATCCATTTGTACATGTTATTAAAGTTACCTCTTTTTTTCCATGTGTTATTTGTGATGTTGGTGTAGTATCATTTGATTTTACAACATAATGTGTATATACTTCGTATTTTAATGTTTTTCCACTCAAATCTGTTATTTCTATAATATCTCCTTTTTCTAATTTATATACTTGACTAAATGCTCTTGTATTTGTATAATTGTGACCTGCAATACATAAATTTCCTACTTGATTTGGTTCTGGTCCCCAAAATTTACAAACCGAAACTTTTAGCAATGCATCTGATGTTTCACTTAATATAGGATATTCTAAATCTATTGCTGGTATTTTTACAATTCCTACTATATCATATGTTTTTCCGTTTTTAGCTACGTATTGATTGGCTAATGGAGTTAATATTTCAACATTTGGATCTACAAAACTTATACTTTCATCTACTGGTATTAATTCAATATCTTCATCTGTTATGTTTGCTTCGTTATTATCTAAATATACTACTACTGTATCATTTATAGTTGGTGCCATAGTTGTATCTTGTGGCGAACCTGCTACAATTGAATCTAAGATTTCTTGTGCTAATTTTTCATCTTGTATTCCTTGATATTCTCCATATATATAATATGAAACCAACATACATACAATAAATACTGAAATAAGAAGATAACCTTTATATGCAACTTTTTTCTTTTTTAATTCAGGTGTCATATATATTTTTCCTGATATTAATAATTGATTCATAAAAAACTATCTCCTCCTTCAAAAATAACTAAGTATATTATATCATTTTATATTAAAAATTAAAAGAGATTTTAAAAAAAATATATAATTTTTAGTTAAAGCTAATGGTGTATTACATAATCACCTGAAAATACTAGTCTAAAATTAAAAATCTCGGCTTGTAAAAGAATAGAGAAATTCTAAAGCTTAATTATGGCACCTTTCCGTTGACACGAACTCTTTCCACAATTAAGTTCAAGAATTTCTAATATTCTTTTACTACACATTCCTTTTTAATTTAGATAACTTATGTATCAACAAGTACATTATTGCCACTAAGAATATAGAAAAGTTTGTATATATAAATGTATATCCTGCACAAATACTTATAAAGAAGAAACTTGAAAATCCTTCAAATAAAAGTAAAGTTTCTAAATCTAATTTTTTAATATTTCGTAACATTAAATATACAGCTCTTATCCAAAGTGCAATTGGAACTATAAACATTGTTAAAAATCCTAATATTCCAAAACTAAATAGAGACATAAGTATATCTTTTTCAATTGCTAAATCCATAGGTTGATTTAAGTATCCTAGTCCAAATATTTTATATTCAACATCAGCTACTTTATATTTACTAAAATTATATATCATTTGTTTTGCTCTTATATCTGATGGAAGTAGTGAACCATCTACATATTTTTCTTTTAGTTTTTGTGTTGCATAAATATTATAATGATTATATTCTGTTCTAGCATCAAATTTTTCAGAGCCTTCTGGAATTTCTTCAACTTTTAATTCACTATACTGTTCTTCCCAATTTATAGACGAAGCATCCATATTTTTATAAGCTGTATCTACTGCTCCTTGTAAACTCATATTATAATATGTTGGTGTTTTTGTATATAACAAAAATATTCCTGCTAAAATTATTATTGAAAATACTATATTAATAATGCTACTTTTTTCTTTATTTTTTATTGCAAAAAATGTACTTAATACTACATAAGATAAAACTATAATTATGCACATAAATAATGTTACTTTTGTACCTATTAAGCATAATATAATAATTGGCATTAAAATACATAATTTAAGTAGTATTTGTATCTTTTTATTTTCAGTTTTATAACTTAATAGATAATAAATTATAAACGGTAAGCATATGGATAAAGCGTGTCCAAATATTTGACCTGAATCTAACCACCCTTTAAATCCTAATTTATATGCATCTGAATATTCATAAGTTTTCCCAGAAGTTCCTGTTATTATTGCTATTAATATTGTTATACAATATATTATAAAGGTTGCTACTAAAGTTTTCTTTAATCTAACTATAAACTCTTCCTTATTCTCACTTTTAAAATACATATAATCGAATATTATATATAATACTAACATATATCCTATATTTATCATGAATCTCAATTCATGTAATATTATTGAAAAATCTGTACTTATTCTGTTTAATATTATTAAATGCCCTATAGTTAGAATTCCATATAATACATATAATATTGTCCATTTTTTTCTTTCATCTTTATCTATTAAATATATAATTACACCTATACCAAACACTACTATTGGTTTTACATATGTAGAAATCCCTACTGGAATTAAATTTCTTATATCTAAAAATGATAGTATATCAAATAATGGTTGAAGCAATAAAAATATTAACATTATATTTATAATGTTTTTATTATTTATTTTATTTCTAATTTTTTCAATATTTTTTACCACGAACAAAACCCTTTCTATTATTAATTTAATATTCTAATATGGTAACAAAAACCTTAAAGCAAATTTATATAAAGGTTTATTTTTAGAAACATTTACTCTATTTACTATAAAATCATTATCACTTCTTGTTGCTTTCTTATTATCTCTTAATGTAAATGCTAACTTAACATTATTATTTTTTAAAACCTCTATAAAGTCATCATTATATGCTCCAAATGGATATGCTACATATTCAACACTTTCAAATTCGTTCATTTCTTTAAAATCTTCAGCTATTTCTTCTCTACTCATTGTTTCTAATTTTCCAACAATATGCATATTATATGTATGTGAAGCAAATTCTATATTAGGAAATTCCTCTTTTGTTTTTTTAATCAAATCTAATCCCATATAAGTTTGTAAATTTCCACTCCATTCTTCTGTTACTTCTTTATTAGAAAATTTTCCAATTATAAATTCTGTTGCGTTTATATTATACTTTTTCAAAATTGGGAAAGCATATTCGTAATTAGATAATAATCCATCATCAAATGTAACTAAAACACTATTAAATGGAACATCTAATTCACCTTTTTTCCACTTATAAAATTCTTCTAATGTTAAAGTTTTAAAATTAAAATCATGCAAAAATTTCATTTGTTGTTCAAAATTTTCTACCGAAATTGCCCAGTCTTTTCCAGTAGCAGCAGCATCAATTTCTTCTTGTTTAACTACATTATGATAACAAAGAACTGTAACTTTCGGTTCCTTATATATAATTTTTATAGCTATTATACTTATTATTATTAAAATAATTAATAAACTCACAAATATTAATATATATATTTTAATCATCTATTATCATTTCCAGTCTTTCTATTATTTTTTGATTGCCACAATCAAAATCTTCCAAATTCTTTTCTATATTTTTTAAATCAATTTTTTTATCTAGTACTTCTTTCATTTTATTTTTTAAATCTTCTGTATCCACCTTAGTTATTATTCCATATTTTCCACCTTGCAACATTTCTGTTACACCAGTGACTGCTGTTGATATAACAACTTTTTTTAATAATAAAGCTTCCTTAACAACTATACCAAATCCTTCAAAATCACTAGATAAGACAAAAACATCTGCATTTTTAATATATGGATATGGATTTAACTGCAAACCTTTTAACTCTACCACATCTTCTACTTTATATTTTTGAATTAATTTTTTAATATTTTCTTCTTCTGGACCATCACCTATTATTTGTATTTTAAATTTATACCCCTCTTTTTTCAAATCTCTAGCTATTTCTACTAAACGATCTTGCCTCTTTTGTTTTCTCATTCTTCCAACATTTACAAATGTAAATATATCATTTTTCTCAATTTTTTCTTCAGCATCTTTTAAAATTTTTCGCTCATCTATTAAATTATAAAGAACCTGTACTTTATTTTCGTCAAAACTATACTTTTTGCAAAAACTCTCCTTTGCTTTATTGGATACTAGAATAACTGTATCCATTTTACTATACGTATCTAATATTTCTTTTTCTGAAATTCCTATATCAAATTTATTAACATCATTATGTATAAATGCAATCTTTTTTATATTTTTATTAATATCTGCAACCCATGTAGCACTTCTTCCTTCTAAAAATCCTATTGCCACATCATAATTTCCTTCTTTTACAATTTTATTTATGACATATTTACGCCAAAAACTAAAATACCTAAATGGAATATATGTAAAGTTTCCTTTTCTTAATTCTATTATATTTACAGTTTTAGGTATATCGTTCTTAAATTCTCCAATATTTTGTAATAAACATAAATCTATTTTATAATTATTCTTTAAAATATTTATATAATCACATAGAACTTTTTCGGCACCACCAACTTCTAATGTATATCCAAAAAATATTATTTTCTTCATAATAAAATCCTTTCTATTTCTTAGTTTTAGCTTTATATACTGCTGGTAAATACATGAGTAATGCTTTTAATTTACTTGGATGTTCTTTTATCGTCTTTAATATTCCTTCTTTAGCAAATATTGAATACATATTATATGCAGCAACATTATATAATGTGGGTTGTAATTCATATAGTTCTTTATAATATAAAACTTGTCCTTTGGGATTTTTTTTAGCTAAATTAAAATAATTGTTTGAATAGCCTTCTTCTAAATATTCTTTGCATACCACTTCTTTATTTATAAACTTCATTTTGTATTCTTTTGACATTCGATTAAATACTAATGCTTCTGGTACAAATTTTTCATTTTCTTGTAATGGAAACAAATATTTTTTCATTATATTTGTTTTTAAAACTAATTGTTTATCACCCGTTACATTAAATTTATTATAGATATTATAGAAAGTTTCTATTTGTTCATCCTGTGGAAATTTCGTACCTATAATGTCATTGGAATTCATTTTTATGCATAAAAAACCTAAACCTGCTATATCAGACACATTACTTATTTTTTCGCACTCACTATAGATATCTCCTAAAGAATTACTCATAAATATATCATCTGAATCTATATCAGCCAAAAATTCTCCCTTGACAAATTCCATACCTAAATTGTGTGCAGACATTTTGCCACCGTTCTCTTTATATTTATAAATTATCTTCATGTCGTTATTATTCATAAACTCTTCTACTACTTCTTTCGTATTATCTGTAGAGCCATCATCAATAATAATCCATTCAAAGTTCTTAAATACCTGTTTCTGCAAAGATTGATAGAGATTTTTAAGCTTATCTGCTCTATTATATGTTGGAGTTAAAATACTAAGCATATATGATTCCCCCCTATTTATCAAATATTTCATACCACTTTTTCATAACATTTTCTGGTAAATATTTATATGAATTTTCTTTAGAATTTTTCCCAATCCTTTTTAATTCTTCTCTATTATTTAATAATTCTATTACTTTATTTGCCATATCTTCTATATCTCTATTTTCAATTAAATATCCATTTTCTCCGTTTCTTATTATAGCTTTAGGACCTACTGGAACATTAAAAGCTACTAAAGGCAATCCTACACTAGATGCTTCTAATAAAACCATAGGGAAACATTCTGTCAAAGATGTCATAACATATACATCTGAACTTAATAAATATTTACTTACTTCATCTTTTCCAACCATACCAGTTATTTTTATTTTGTTATTTAAATTTAATTTATTTATTAAACTATTTAAATTATCATATTCCTCTCCACCACCTACAATAGTAAGTGTAGTATTTGTAATTTCTTTTTGTACTAAATTAAAAACCTTTATTAATGTTTCAAAATCTTTTACCTTATGCAATCTTCCAACCGATATAATATTATTTTCTTCTAAACTTGAACTTTCATTAGGAATATTTTCAATTATATTTGGAATTTCTACTATTTTTATTTTTTTATTTTGTGTTAACCATTTCGAATAATTTTCTGTTGAGCCCTTACCTATTGTAATCAAATAATCTAAATTTTTAAATGATTTTTTAATTCTATTTATATATTTTTTCGAATCATCATGCAAATGTTCCTCTGTTATTTTAGTAATTCCTTTCTTGCAATACTTTGAAAGCATATTTGCATATTCAATTCTTGTTGAAAAAACAAAATCACAATTTAATCTTTTAATTTCTTTTATCATTAAATAATTTTTCAAGAATAAAATTTTTATTGCTTTAATTCCTTCTTTAAATACTGTTAAAATATTTTTATTCTTTATAGCATTTTTGAACTCATTTCTATTTGGTGCATCATCTATTAAATATTTAATTTTTATTTTTCTATCAATTTCATATGCTGGTTCTCTATTCATACTATATACAGAAATTATTTCTACATCATACTTTTTACAAAGTTCATTAGCAAATGTAGTTGTTTGTTTTTCTATTCCACCATATTGTAAATGTAGCATTAATATTATAATTTTCTTCTTCATTTTCTCTCCTAACTATTTCCAATTATATTTTACTAATTTATCCACAAATTTAATTTTTACAGCTACTTTTTCCAACAATTGTTTTAAAAAATCATCTTTTAAAATAAATAGTGTTATAAAATATATAATAATCCCTACAAATATTTCTACACACATTCCAATTAACCTCTCATCAAACAAATTGCTGATACCATATGCTATTAAACACATAACAAATGTAGAAATAATAGGATTCTTAGATAATTTAATAATAGCCCAAATATTAAATTCTTTTCTTATCATATACATTTGAACTATAAATACCATACCTTCTGCAATTACTGTAGCAATAGATGCTCCAACAGATGCATAATTTTTAATTAAAACAATATTTAATAAGAAATTGATTACTGCCCCTATTGTAACTGATAAAGTTAACTTTTTAGATTGTTTTGTAGTTATAAAATATTGCATACCAATTACATTGGTCAATCCTATAAATAATATGATAGGAACAATTATCTGTACTAAAATTATAACTTTTTCATATCCCGGTCCTAAAAAAAATGGTACAAAAGTATCTGCCACTAATAAAACTCCTGCCATTATAGGAAATGCTAATAAATATACAAATCTTATTGAATTATATAATGAATTTTTAAATACTTCTTTTTCATTATTAGCATATGAATTAGCCATTCTTGGTAACATTACTGTCCCTAAAGATGTTACAATCACTAACAACATTTTTACTATTTTTTGTCCTTGCTCATAATACCCAACTTCACTTTTATTATCAATTACATAACCGAGCATTGTTTTATCTAAAACAGTATATATTTGTATTGCAATTTGAGGTACAAATAAAACAATTGTTGGTTTTATATGCTTAAATATATTTAATTCTTTTATTTTGGTTTTTTGAATGTATTTTGGTAAATAACACCATAAAGATAAGTTACCAATTAAATTTGATAATGTCACTATTAAAAAATATTTTGGTAAATCAGAAGGCGTTTTAACAATTGTAAAAATCAAGGTAACAAAAAGAACTTTAACTATTAAATTTCTAATAACAGTCTTTTTAAATTCTTCCATTCCCATAAAGAACCAACTAATATCTAATATTGTTGAAAACATTTCTATTAATAATATAGCATAATATATATTATACTCTGTACCATTTACATAAAAAACATAAAATAATGTAACTGAAATAATCATCATAATAAAACGCATTAATACTATTTCAAAAAATAATTTGCTACGTTTTTCAATATCATTTTGCAAATATGCTATTTCTCTTTGCCCATACCATGATACTCCTAAGGAACCAAATAAAATAAAATAAGTTGCAACGGAATATGTAAAACTGTATATTCCTATTGCCTCTGCACCTAACGTTCTAGAAATATATGGTGTAGTGATTAATGGTAATATTAAAATAATAATTTGATAGAATAAATTATAAATATAATTTTTTACAATACTTTTCCTTTCCATACAACTCACTTCCTATATTTTTAATTTAAATTGTTCTCTATGATTTTTATAATATTCTTCCATTCTTTTACTTTGCGGTCTATAACCAAGCCTTCTATTTAATGATTCAGATGCCATTTTTCACTACCTTTCTACTATTTTAATTCTTCTTTTACACATTTTAAAGCTTCTATAATTGTATCGTCCATATCAAAATATTTATACATTCCTAATCTTCCACCAAAAATAACTTTATTGTCTTTTTTAGATAATTCTAAATATTTCTCATATAAATTATTATTTTTTTCATCATTTATTGCATAATATGGTATTTTATTTCTATCCCATTGGTCAGGATATTCTTTAGTAATTACGGTTTTTTCTTGTGTACCAAACTCAAAATGCTTATGTTCTATTATTCTTGTATAAGGCACTTCATATTCCGTATAATTTACTACTGCATTTCCTTGATAATTTTCTTCATCTAATACTTCAGTTTCAAATTTTAAACTTCTATATTCTAATTCACCTAGAGAATAATCATAATATTTATCAATCATTCCTGTAAATACTATTTTTTTAGCAATAGATTGCAATTCTTCTCTATTTTCAAAAAAATCACAATTTAGTCTCACTTCTATACCATATAACATTTTTTCAATTATTTGAGTATAACCACCTATTGGTATTCCTTGATATTTATCATTAAAATAATTATTATCATACGTAAATCTTACCGGTAATCTTTTAATAATAAATGCTGGCAATTCTGTCGCTCTTTTTCCCCATTGTTTTTCTGTATATCCTTTTACTAATTTTTCATATATAGTTTTTCCTATCAATTTTATACCTTGTTCTTCTAAGTTTTTTGGTTCTACAATATTTGTATTTTTCACTTCTTCATCTATTTTAGCTTTTGCTTCCTTTGGAGTAAAAACTCCCCATAATTTATTAAATGTATTCATATTAAATGGTAAATTATATATTTCCCCTTTATAATTCGCAATTGGAGAATTAGTATATCTATTAAATTCAGCAAATCCATTTATATATTCCCAAATTTCTTTATTATCTGTATGAAAAATATGTGCACCATATTTATGTACATTTATCCCTTCAATTTTCTCAGTATAAATATTTCCACCAATATGAGAATTCTTTTCTATTACTAAACATTTTTTACCTTTTTTATTCATTTCATAAGCAAATGTACTTCCAAACAAACCACTACCAACTATTAAATAATCATATTTCATTACTATTCTCTCCTATCCTATTACTTGATATTTTTTAATATTTCTGATACAACTTTTTTTGTAAAATATCCTCTTCTAACTTTTTTTTGTAATTCAGAAATATTTTTTTGTTTAATTTCATAATCGTCAAACGTTAAATTGTTTATATCATATATATTTTTTACAGTATACCCTATATTATATTTCTTAATAAAATCAGCAATTGCTGCTTTTTCCCAAGCAATAACAGGAATACCTGCTGCTACATAACATGATAATTTATGAGGATTATTATACTTAGTATACATTTTAAATCTTTTTTCTTCATCACTTTCATCAAAATTACCATCCCAAATTAATCCTAAATCACCAACTACATTATCTGGTAATTCATTAGGTGAAAATTTTCCTTTATATTTTAATTTACTATTAATATCTTTATCTATACCTATTCCATATAAATTTAATGTAAATTTTAATTTATCTTCTTCCAATTGATGAACAAATGGACTTTTAATTTTGTTTAGATTTCCAGCATAAATAACAGAATAATTTAATGGATCTATTACATTATGTCTTTCAAATTTTTCTTTTTTATTACATAAATAATCAAATATCTCTAAATTAAATATCTCTGCTTTTATATTTTCCTTTTTTAAATAATCAGTCATTTTTTGATTATGAGATATAATATATTTTACTTTATTTAACCTATCTAATTCTTGTTGCTTTAGTATTTTGTCTTCTCCTCTAATACTATCTAAATCGTGAATTAATACAATTGTTCTATCTTTATTTATAAAATTCATTGAAAACATAAAAAAATTATTTAACAATTTACTTGTTTCATACATTGGAAATTGCATAATTAAAATTTCTTTATTTAATTTACTTAAAATAATTGTATTTAATATTTTTAATCTATATAAAACCTTTTTAATAAAATTATTTGAATTTACTAATAAAACACTTTTAGCATTATACTCACTTACTAATATATCTATAATATCACTAGGTGCTTTAGGCCCTGCTGTAAACTCTCCATTTCCTTTTACAGTTAAAACTCTTATTTTTTCTTTTTTCATATAAAAATTCATTCCTTTCTTGCTTCAATCCAAGATACGCATAATTATGAAAGTATTTCATTTCATAATTATTTTTCTACATTTGTTATACTATATCATAATTCAATCTTTTTTGCAATATATAAACTTTCTACTTTTTTATAACTTTCCCCCAAATATTTTCATATATTACCTCATAATTTTCTAACAAACTTTCATCATATTCTTTATAAAAATCACTTCTATAAAAACAAATAACATAATCAGCGTTTTCTATGACTTTATTATTCATATGTTTATACCTTAATTTATCTTGATGTCCTAATTTATTCATTTTTTTATCATAATTAACATAATTTAATATTGGGTAACTCCATAATATTTGTTTCTCTGTTCCTAATATTTCAATTTTATTATTCATATCAATATTATCTCTAACCCATTCTAATAAATTTAATTCCCATTCATATAAATCGCTAGGATAATTATATATTAAGGATTTATTTATAGTATATATTTCTGTACAGGATTTAATAGAGACATCACAAATTTTATTTCTTACCCTTCCCACTTTAAATCCATAAAAAAATGCAGATAATATAATTAAATAAATACACACTAAAATATACGGTGCTTTTTTATTCTTTTCATATAGATAATATAATCCTTTAAAATTAAAATAAAATAATATAATCCATAATGCAAAATAAATTTTTGCAATATAATATTCCGATACTCTATCAAATAATAGACCTATGAATAATAAACTAATATAACCAAATAGAAAGACAAACATTATCACAGAAAAATTTAACTTTCTCCATTCTTTAACTAAAACAAATATAGTTAGTGGTATTAATAATATTATATTAGAATATAAATTTTTATAAATATATCCTTCTGAAACCAATCCTCCCATTGATGCAACCGGACTAGTTATAACGCCTTCTTCATACTTAATTAAATTTTCACTATATAAATCTGGCTTTAAATGATATATAAATCCTAAAATAAATGGTATTATTAATGTAATTAACAATAATAATATTGTTTTTTTAGTAAACAATTTTTTATCTTCCCTATAGTTATCTATACAAAAATATATAAATAATCCACTATACATAAAAGGAACAAATAAGTAATATGTACAAAAAAGTTCAAAATTTAATAAGAAAAATATTATTATACATTGTATTAAATCAATTTCTTTATTTTTATAATAAGATACCATATTAATAATTGTACAAATTATCAATAAAGACACTGTTAAATATTCGAAACCAAAAAGCATACTATTTAATGGATATCCTAATAAACATAATATTGATAACAATAAAGCTAGCACTTTTAATTTTCCATTAGAAATCTTTATAAATGTAAAATATAACATATATCCTATTAAGAATAAAATTATCAAATCAAAAAGTACAAACATTCTATAATAATCAAATTCACTAACTACCTTTTCAGCTACCATCATTACAATTCCACTATTTACGTAGGCACCAATTTTAAAACTTCTAAAATTATATATATCATCTTTTATATTGTTTAATAAACTTTCATTTTCAGCAAATAATTGCGTTGCTCTGTAGTGAACCGCTGGATCCGTTGTTTCATATTTTATTTCTAAAAAATCTCCATACTGAAAATATCCTATTAGAATTGTCAAAATTTGAATGGCAAATATACATATCAAATCAATTCCATTACAAAAATACTTCTGAATCTTTTTAGTTTTAATTATATATATAATACCTAGAATTATAATTACAATATTTACTATAAATAAATTTTGCAAAGAACATTTTATTGTAAAATAATTTAATACATAACAAATAAAAACATTGTAGCATAATATTAATACTGCACCTAATCCCAAAATTCCTAATCCATTTAATGCTTTATCTGTTTTTTTGATTAACATAAATACAATAATTAAAGCCAAAAGACTAATTATATATAATATTCCCATTACTACCCCCATATAAAAAATATTTAATTATGTATATGTCTACAATTAATTTTTCATAATTTTATCATTATTTAAAAAATATTTCAATACAAAAGAATGAATTTAGCCACTTTTCAAAAATCTTTTATTTTAAAAAAATGTGTAAACTCCTAAAAAAATAATTACATAAAATTATGTAATTATTTTTTGTTACAATTCACAACTTATCTAAATTTAGTTTTAAAACATAAAATTATTACTCAGGTTGTGAATTATAATATCCTAACTTATTCCAATTCAATTTCACTAATCTTATTAAAAATATTTAATTTCATTATTTCTATTTTCTTGTTAGATAACGTATATAGACAATCTTTTATATATAAACCTCTGTTTATTTCTATTGAATACGTTCTATTTTCTTCATTTATTTCACCATATTTTGTATCCTCAATTTCTACATCTTGACCTATACCAATAATATGTGTTTCATCATAAGGATGTAAATAGCTACTATATCCTGGTATTTCTAGATTAGCTTCTTTATTTGCATTTATATTAACACCTACTATAGTTAAATAGCTATTTTTTTTACTATCTGGAATTAGTATATGCCCCTTCGACTTCAATTCTTCTTCTTTCAACTAAATTGTTATTACCTCTTATATCATAGAAAATTACTAAAGTTTCAGTATCTGCATGAGCCATATCGTACATAATTCTATTATTATAAAATTTTGTATAAATTTCTGATCTTTCTAAGATTAATACTAATTTGTTTTCTTTAAGATACATTTCCATAGGGCATAAATTTTTTTCAAATTCTAAAGTATTTTCTATTTTTAAATTATCGGGATTTTTAACATTTACAATATATAACTTACTATTTGCAATATAATAAATATATTCACCATTAGTCTTTACACTATCAGCTTCATCTACACCTTCTACTTGTATATTAGTTTTAGAATAATCAATATCGTTTCTTGCATAATACATCGAAATATATTCTTCATTTACACTTAAACAATCTTCATTTATACTTAATTGTTTTTCATTTAAATTACTTAATAAGCTATTCAAATTTTCTATTGTACCAACCTTAGGTAGTATATCTTTTTCTTCTATATACAGTATTTCATTAGTATCTTCTAATTGTTCTGCTCTCTTGTTTTGCAAAAAATTATTACTATATAAAAACATAGGAAAAATTAATAATACTCCTGCTAATACTGTAGCCAATGAGTATGTTATTCTTTTATACAACGTATACTTATTTTCATTTTTATCATCTAAATCTAGTAATTGTTTTAGAGTTTTTTCCTTTAATTTATTATCTACAGAAATACTATCTAAATAATTACTAAAAACATTCGCCCATACTGTTTTTAAATGATATGAGCTAAACCTAATTCTACACCAAAAAAAGAAAAAGTAAGGAATTCATTTTCTTACTCTCTCTAAATAAAATTGGTGCAGATGGCGTAGTTATCTACAACTTTTTAGGCTCTCTTGACGATTGATACAAATATCAATCAATTTATGTATAATTTATCATATTATTTTCTAAATTTCAAGTGTTTTTCAAAATTTGTATTTTATGTATATTTGTAGTATAATAAAAAGAGATATAGGCTAAGTCCTGTGTCATTTTACCCATTTTCACTAATTAGTGAGAGGGATAACCTCTAACTTTTTAGTTTAAGCACAAAGAAACACTAATCAACAATAAAGTTTAAGGAGGAAAAATCATGATTACTATCAACGGCAGAGTATTTTCAGGAAGCAATGTAACAATCGTCAACGGACGGGCTATAATCGGTGGTGGAACTGGCAAGACCCAGAAATTTGACGAAAGGAAAGCGGAAGATTGCAACAATATCGAAAAGATAGCAATTGATTCAACATTTGTCGATGTCAATGTTTCCGTTTCCAATTCGTCCAAGGTTGAAGCACATTTCTATGGTGAGGCAGATATTGACGGAGATGTCAACTTTGATGTTCGGGTGATAAATCGTGAACTTATAATTACATTAGAGTTTACTGGCAACTGTTTCAACGGAAATTTGAAACTCGATGTTACCGTACCGCAAAAGACATTCAAAGTTATTTCTACAAAGAGTTCATCAGCGGACATCACCTTAAATGAAGGTGTCTCAACCGACTATCTCAAAGTGAAGACACAGTCTGGCGATTTGGAGACTAATGCAACAGTCAACAATGTTTCTGTTTCTACAATGAGCGGAGATGTCGAACTTTGTATCGATGCAACCCAAGACATTAATGTTGAGGTTTCCACAATGAGTGGGGATGTGTCAGTGGAATTTAATAACATTGGACACCTCAATCTTTCCACCAGTTCTATGAGTGGGGACGTTAGAAATCGACACAAAGAAAGCAGAGGTTACAATGCGGATGTAGATATTTCTACAATGAGCGGAGATATAAGAATCAGATAATCACGTTTCATGATTTTGCAAGCTGTGTTATTGAATAATAGCACAGCTTATTTTTATAGCGAATGAAGATTTTATCCTCATTGTATTTGTCAAGTGAAAATCGACCCCTTTTATAAATGAATTTTGACCCCTCTTAAAGTTTAAAAAAATTAATCTTCTATAAACTTTTCTAAAACAATTTCTTCTGATTTGCCAGAAAAAGATTGTCTAATAGCTTTTCCTGTATTTGCATTTATTCCAAGTTTTAATAGTCTTCCTTCATACTCATTGTAAAAGTGGAATTTATCGCAATTATCACAATCACAACAATTTTTACACTTGTTGCACCTTTCCATAGTTTCTTTGTTTCTTCTATTCAAACACAAATTTTTATGATTGCAATTTTCACATATAGGACAAATATTTTTCTTTGGATTTTTTATAAATTTCTTTCTTTTTCTTATAGTAATAACATAGTCAATACCTTTGACAAATTCTTTTTTCTTGCTCATTTTTTACTCCCTTCATAATAAAATTTAAAGGGAATGTCTTGCAAGTAATTACTTACTTGTGCTATAATAATTTCAGAGAATTTACATAGGAAGACATTCCCATGTGATTTGTAAGAGGTTTAGAAGTGCCATTTCTAAATCTCTTTTTCTTTTTAACAAACAATGTGTCTAGAACTCATATAATTTGCTAAAGCATTTGCTTCAATTCCAAAACCTCTGCCATATTTCTGTGCTGGAAAATCAGCTCTGTGAAATAGCTCTAAACATTTTACTCTACCAATATGAAACATTTTGCAAATATCTGCAGTAGTATAAATAACTAGCATTGGCTTTTCTTTTACTTGTACCTTATTCATAAGCAATCCTCCCTTCAATTTAAGTTTTTTATAAAGTTACCATCTATTGACAACATTTTTTAAAAATTATATAATATAGATATAGTTACAAAATATTTGATATTTCTTATTGAAATAGCATAGTAACTTAACTATTACAAATATATAACATATTATTATAAAAGTCAACTAGTTTTATAAAATTTTATAAGATTTTTTATGAGGTGTGAAATGATTAAAGAAGAAAAGATTGAATTTACTGCAAAATGGTGTAAGTACAGTAAGTATATCATTGAAAAGAAAGACGATAAATATTACATATTCCCAGATAAAAATGCAAAACCAAGTACCTATGATCCATTTGAAGTAAAAAATCAAATATTAAAAGATTTATTAGTAATAGGAAAAGAATCAGTTGGTAATGAAATGTTTAAACTTGGCAATAAGGAAGTAACAATTGAAGCACAAAGTAAAATGGAAAAATTCCAAAATTTAGTGTTTGAATTTGTAAGCAATTATGGATTACTTGGTAATTTTAGATATTTGCCAGAAAATTATGAATTTATGGATAATGGAGATATCCCTGTAAACTTAGGATATAATACTTCTATAAGTGCATTGGAATTTGAAAAGAAATATTTTTGGAAAGATTCAAAAATGGACTGGTCGAATACAATGAAAGCAAACGATTATCACAGAAATACTGGTCTTAATGATGATTTTGAACAAATTGAAGGAGATAGACTTAATGATGTAATTTTTTCAAAAAATTATGCTGAAACTATTGCAGAAATTATTAACTTTGCAACAATTATATACAATAAAAAGCTTTTAATTTGTGCTTACCTTTATGATGATGTATCAGAAGATATAAGACAAGTATATCAAGAAAGTATTACTGGTGATAGCTTAAAAAAGCCTAATATTTCATATAGTGCTGAAGATGGACAAATAAAATTCAAATGGAATTTTATGTCTTTAAGTGAAATAATAGAAACTATCTTACTTCTAAATGAAACATCTGGAAGAACTGAGGTAAAACTATGTAAGCATTGTGGCAAACCATTTATTGCAGAAAACATTAAAGCAGAATATGACACTATACAATGTAGAAATAGAGAAAATATAAACAAAAGCAGACAAAAGAAAAATAATTATATTGAATAGTTTTATGTTATTGGGAGGTTGAAAATGGAAAACAATCTAATAAATGCAGGATACAATAATTTTATTGTTGAAATTAAAAATAAAATAAGAAAAAGTCAATATGAAGCTATGAAAGCTGTAAATACAACACTAATTAACTTGTATTGGGGAATTGGAGAAGAAATATATAACCAACAGCAAAAAAAGGGCTGGGGAAAATCAATTGTTGAAGTTTTAGCAAAAGAAATTCAAAAAGAATTCCCAGAAGTAAAAGGATTTTCTGCAAGCAATTTATGGAGAATGAGAAATTTTTATATTACATATAAAGATATAGAAAATCTCGCACCACTTGTGCGAGAAATTAGTTGGACTAAAAATATTGTTATAACAGAAAAATGCAAAGATAATCTGGAAAGAGAATTTTATATAAAGATGACAAAAAAATATGGTTGGACCAAAGATGTACTAATTAACCATATTGAAAATAAATCTTATGAAAAGTATTTAATCAATCAGACAAATTTCGATGAAACTTTGCCTGAGAAGTATGTAAATCAAGCTAAACTTGCAGTAAAAGATGAGTATATATTTGATATAATGGAACTATCTGAACAACATTCTGAAAGAGAATTAGAAAGAGCTTTAGTTGACAATATAAAGGATTTTCTTGGAGAAATGGGTGGAAATTTTGCATTTATGGGTAATCAATATCATCTAAATATTGATGGAAATGATTTTTATATTGATTTACTTCTATATCATAGAAGTTTAAAGAGTTTAGTTGCAATAGAATTAAAAATAGGCGAATTCAAACCAGAATATGTTGGTCAATTACAATTTTATCTAACAGTATTAGATAAACAAGTAAAAATGGAAAGTGAAAATCCATCAATTGGTATTATAATTTGTAAAGAAAAAAATAGGACTGTTGTAGAATATGCTTTAAGTAATAGTGACAAACCTATTGGAGTTGCAACATATAAGATTCATGATTCTTTACCAGAGCAAATGAAAGATTTATTGCCCTCTCCTGAAGAAATAAAGAAAAGATTGGAAGGATTGAATGATGAAAATTAGATGTTTAAAATGTAATGATATAATTGAATCAAAAGATTTGCATGATTGTGTAAGTTGCAAGTGTGGTGCTTGTTCAATAGATGGTGGGAATCATTATACAAGAATTGGTGGAGATACTAATTATATAAATATAGTATATGAAGATGGAAAAGAAAAAATATTAGAAAAAATATTATAATTAAATAAAAGGAGATATTGATATGAAAAAAGAAAATGAAATAAATAGTAATTTAAATGTAAAAAGTAAAAATAAAAAGTTAATAATTTTTTTATAATTCTATTGTTGATACTTGTATCGATTGGAGGTATTACATTATATATTGGTAATAAATCTAATAAAGAAAGCAATGATGAAATTGGGCAAGAAATATATAATGATTTGGTAAATATTCATAATAAAAATATAGTAATATGTAATACCGTATATAAAGGATGGGTATAATTCTAAAGATACTTATGGGAAAATAAAAATATTGGATGATATAGATAATAAATTAGAAAATGATATTAATGAAACAAAACTTCTCTTAAACGAAATAAGAGAAAATTTAAAAAAATTGAATAATGATTTTAAATTTTATGATATTTTTACAGATTTATATAGTGGAGAAATTAAGTTGAACAATTTTACAAAAGAGCCTAAAGGAACACTTATTGAGTTAAATAATCTTATTAATGAAATAGCTAAAAAATATGATACAGATATTACAAAACTAGAAATTGAATATGGAAATTAATAATATTTTTATAAAAGAGGTGATTTGAAATGATTACAAAATATTATATAAAGGAAAATTATATTTTTTGTGATTTTTTAAATAAAAATATAACTATGACTACAAAGTTTTCTAATATTTCTGAAATAACTAAACCTATAGAAAAAAGATGTAGTGAATGGGAAAATTGCAAGAATAGAGAGTATTGCAAATATGGAAAAATTTAGAGGATATAATGAAGATAGAACTGCAAATAGTTCTATCTTTCTTTTTTCTTATCTTTCTTTTTAGCAGTTTCTTTTTCAGCTCGTTCTTTATTATCTTCAAATCTTTTCTGAATTAGCCAATCTTCCTTTCCTCCTTTTTCTGATTTTATAATAATTCTTCTACAAGTTTGTATTTTAGAATTTAATCTATCAATATCTTCTGTTAAATGATTAATTTTTGCTTCGAGAATCGTTTTATCGGCATCATTTTGGGTTATACTATATAATTTTCTATATTTTTCTCTTTGAGCTTTTAAAGTTGAAATTTCTTCAAGATATTTAATCCTTAAATTTTGAATATCTGTAATTGATGTTAAGCTATAATCACTAATCATATTTAGCTCATCACATAGCTTATTAAATTTATTTATTTCTTTGTAATATTCTGGTGTTCTTTCTTCATAATGTATTTTAGGTGGTAATTTTCCTAAAATATATAAGAAATGCACATATAATCTATAAAATTATGGTATTTTTAATAATTCAGAATTAATTTTAACACCTTCATATATTCTAATTCTATATACTTTATCTTCTTTAAATTGATAATCTCTGTAATAAATTCTATTTTTAATATTTTCAAAGGTATAATCTTCTCCAAAGGCTTTTGAAAGTCTTATATTTCTATTAAAATATGGAGTTGATACAGATATTACATTATTGGATTTTTTTACATAATAACCTTTATAAGCCAAGTTACCAATAAAATCTTGATATTTATTAGCATTCTTTATTGCCTCATCAATATCGTTTTTTATTAGTTTCATTTTGCCACTATTGCGATTATAATTATTTGTTCTATTTCTAGCAATAGCATTTTCTTTATCTATATGAGTACATACTAAAACTTGACATTTATCTCCAAATAGACTTTGGGCAAATTCGACACCTATGCTATTACATTTTTCAGGAGATACCTCTTTTCCATTAAATGATTGAATTATATGATAACCTAGCCTTCC
>CAKPRQ010000015.1 GCA_934182605.1 uncultured Clostridia bacterium
CTGAAAAAACATACAATAAAGGACAGGCTATAAGCTGGTTTGCGAATTTGGTGTATTAAATGACAATCACCAGATGGGGATATGAGATATAGTAAAAAAGCTCTTGATTATTATAAAAAATTTGGACTACAAAATGCGGTTGTAAAAAATGTATCAGAAAGAAGACAACAATATGTTGTTGAAGATTTAATATTAAGGTATAAGCCAGATATGTTAGTTATAACTGGTCACGATAAAATGATAGAACAGAATAGAAAATTTTATGATATAAAAAACTATAAAAATTCTTTAAATTTTGCAAGAACTGTAGAAAATGCAAGAAGAGTCGTTCCATCAATGGATGACTTAATTATTTTTGCAGGTGCTTGCCAGAGTTATTTTGAAGAATTAATAGAAAGAGGAGCTAATTTTGCATCATCACCAGCTAGAGTTTTAATAGATTTTATGGATCCAATTGTTATAGCAGTAAAAATTGCTACAACATCTGAAAATAAATATGTAACATTAAGTAACATATTACCAGAAGTTAGAGAAGGTTCAAAAGGTATAGGAGGAACAAGGGGAAAAGGAAAATTAAAAATATTATATTAATTCACGTTGGTACTTGTGAAAGTATCTACGTGAATTCTTTTTTGGAAATTGTAGTTTTTTAGTCAAAACATAGCTGGGGCCACACAAGCTGGGTCTTGACTTGCAAATAGCTATATATCACGAATGGATAAGGAGAATCCTGAAAAGTATATAATGGCTTAAAATTTTTAAATTTAGATGGAAGTTCAGTAAAAAATAAAAAAATATGAAAGCATTTTAAAAGAGCGAATTAAGCTTGAACATTCTAATGAATATATAATACTATAAGATAACCATAGAAGGTAGAATTCTTTTATACTAGAGTTAAGTAGACTTTAAATTTATTTCATTCCTTGATAATTAAAAAAATTTATAGTATAATAATTATGTTTTTAATATAAGTGGAATATATATAATTATAATAGAAATGAAAGGAGAATAATGGAAAAGACATTTAAGAAGGAAAGTTTTATGCAAGGTGTTCTTGCAATAATGTTTTCACAAGTATTAATTAAAGTATTAGGCCTAGCATATAAATTATACTTAACTAATAGAGAAGGTTTTGGTGATGAGGGAAATGCTATATATAGTGCTGGTTTTCAAATTTATGCATTATTATTAACATTATCATCTATAGGTGTTCCAACAGCAATTTCTAAAATGGTTTCTGAAAAAACAGCTTTAGGAGATTATAGAGGAGCTCATAGAATTTTTAAAATAGCTTTTGCTACATTTGCTTTTATAGGTTTTATAGGAACATTAATATTATTTTTAGGAGCAGGTTATATCTCAACTAATGTATTACAAATTCCAGAAGCAGAATATACTTTAATTGCTTTATCACCTTCAATATTTTTCGTGGCGATAGCTTCAGTAATAAGAGGATATTTTAACGGAATGCAAAATTTATCTATAACTGCAAAATCGCAAACATTTGAGCAAGTTTTTAAAACATTATTTACAATATTAGTAGTTGAAATGATAGCTATTGCATCAGGTGTAAATACAACACTAATGGCAGCAGGAGCAAATTTAGCAACAACTTTAGCTGTGTTACTAAGCTTTTTGTATTTGTTTAAATATTATAATAGGAATAAAAAAGAAATTTGGAAACAAAGTAATAAGAGTTCTATTAAAACAACTCAAAATGAAAGTGCAAAAAGAGTTGTAAAAAATATATTAGCAGTTTCAATTCCTATTTCTTTAAGTTCTATAATATCTGCTATAAATAAAAATATAGATGCGATAACAGTTGTAAGAGGTTTAAAAACATTTTTAAGCGAAAGTGTAGCTAAAGTACAATATGGTATTTTAAGTGGAAAAGTTGATACATTAATAGGATTACCATTATCATTTAATATAGCTTTTGCCACAGCATTAGTTCCAGCAGTGTCATCTAGTATAGCTAAAGGGGATAAAGAAACTATTACTAAAAGAGTATCATTTTCTTTACTAGTAACAATGTTAATAGGATTGCCTTGTACAATAGGTTTATGTGTATTTGCAGATCCAATATTATATTTGCTATTTCCTAACGCACCAGAAGGAAAATTAATTTTGCAAATTGCTGCATTTACGATTATTTTTACAGTTTTGGCACAAACTATTAATGGAGCGTTGCAAGGTTTAGGAAAGATATTTGTACCAGCAATAGCATTAGGTGCGGGAGTAATAGTAAAATTTATTTTAAATTTAATATTAATACCAATACCTTCAATAGGAGTGAATGGAGCTGCATTTAGCTCAGTAGTATGTCATATAATTTCATTTACAATAGGATTTGCTGTTTTAAGAAGAAGTATAAAATTAGATTTAGGGTTTGTAAAATTTGTGTTAAAACCAATTTTAGCAACATTTATAATGTCTGTATGTTCGTACGTAATTTATATGTACTTATCAACAGTAATAAATCCACAAATAGCAACAATTATTGCATTAATAAGTGCAGTTATTATATATTTAATAGCAATGGTTGCATTGAAAGTATTTACAAAAGATGATATAAATATGTTACCATATGGTAAAAAAATTTATAATTTTTTAACTAAAATAGGTGTTTATTCTTAAAAAGTGCTGAAATATAAACAAAAATTAAAAATTTTCAATAAAAAAACATTAAAAAAAGAAGGATTTTAGGGACTTTTGTAGAATAAACATATATAGTAGAAAAATCTACATAAAAATTAGGAGGTAATTTAAGATGAACAAATCTGATTTAGTTGCAGTAGTAGCAGAAAAAATGGGAGCTACAAAAAGAGAGGCAGAGGTTAGTTTAAATGCTGTTGTTGAAGCAATAACAGAATCTTTAGTAAAAGGAGAAAAAATCCAATTAGTAGGTTTTGGTTCTTTTGAAATAAGAAAAAGAGCTGCTAGAAAAGGAAGAAATCCACAAACTAAAGAAGAAATAAGAATACCTGCATCAAAAGCACCAGTTTTTAAAGCAGGAAAAGCATTCAAAGATGCTGTAAACAACGCAAAATAAGAAAAGTATATATGAGAGATGCAAGGTTAAAAACTTTAGCATCTTTTTTATTTTCGTAACAACTTTTATCATAAGTGAGAGGAAAATTTATGGAATTAATAAAAAAAGTAAAAGAAAAATTATTTGTTAGAGAAATAATAATGTATTTGGTATTTGGTATATTAACAACACTCGTAAATTGGGTTACATATTTTGTATTAGTAGATGTTTTTAATATAGAAGAAAATATATCAAATATAATAGCAATAATATTATCTATATTATTTGCATATTTTACAAATTCATATATAGTTTTTAAAACGAAAAGAAGTAATATAAAAGAAAGAATAGATGAGTTTTTTAAATTTATATTAGGTCGTGCTTTTACTATGATATTTGAAATAGTAGGTTTCTTTCTAATGTTTAATATTTTAGGAATAACAGATATAATTAGCAAACCTTTTATTACCTTTTTAGTAATTATAATGAATTATTTTATAAGTAAATATTTTGCGTTTAAATAATCAAAAGAATATAGATTAATTAATCAATAATTTTTCTATATTTCCTTTTTTTATTTTATTCATAGTTGTATTATATCCAAGATTAAATAGAGTATCTACTTCTTTAAAATTTAAAAGTCCAATATTTTCTGTAGGAATCTGAATTAAATAATTAGTACCTTCAATTTCATAATTTGCTAATTCATGCGATAATAAGCCTATAGAGTCTGTTATGATATTTAAAACATTTCTTTCATTTGGATTTGGTATATCGCTTTTAAATATTACTGATAATACTTTATCAGCCCCTAATTTTTGAGTTTCTTTCCAAGGAATATTTTCTCTAATACCACCATCAATTAAGTACATATTTTTATAGCAAATAGGTTCGAATACACCTGGATAAGAACAACTAGCATATATAGCGTTACATATATTTATATTACTGTTATAAATAATCTTATCAGAATAGGAACTTCTATAATCTTTTGAACTAAAAATACATACAGTTCCAGTATTTAAATCTACGCTGGGAATTAATAAAGGCATTTTTATTTGATTAATATTTGTAATTTTTTTATCTAGACATATTTTTTCAATTATTTTTTTTAATTTTTTTCCATTATTTATGGATTTTATAATAATTTTCCTTTTAAAAATTATTCCATAAATTAATTTGATTATATTAAATAAACTAATATATCCTATTTTTTTAGAATATTTCTTAAATAAATTATACATTTCATCAGGTGTATATCCCATTGCATACATGGTTGCTATAAGGCTACCAGAAGAAGTTCCTGAAATATAATCAATTTTTATATTATTTTCCTCTAGTGCTTTAATTACACCTATATGAGCAGCACCTTTTATTCCTCCGCCCGATAAAGCTAATCCTAAACTCATAATATCACCTATTTATATATTATGTTGGAGTTAAATTTGGGTTACAAATTCTTTTGCAAGCCGAGATTTTTAATTTAATCCAAGTATTTTCAAGTGATTATAAATTTCAATCATTATCCAGTAACCAAATTTTATAATTAATTGAATATTTAGCTTGATAATAATAATTTTTTATAGTAAAATGTATAAAAATATAGGAAAGGAATATAAAAATGAAACAACAATTTATATCATTATTAAAAACAGTAAATAGAGAAGGAGTAGATAAATTATTAGATTTTATAGAAAAAACAGACTTTTATACAGCACCAGCAAGTACAAGGTTTCATGGTTCATTTGAAGGCGGACTTTTAGAACATAGTTTAAAAGTATATGAAATATTATTACATAAAGTAAAAAATAGTGTAAAGCCAATAGAAGTATCGGAAGATACAATAAAAATTGTAGCATTGCTACATGATATTTGTAAAGTAAATTATTATAAGGTAGATTATAGAAATGCTAAAAATGAATTAGGAGTATGGGAAAAAGTACCGTATTATACGATAGAAGATACTATACCTTATGGTCATGGTGAAAAATCGGTTATGATGATAACAGAATATATGAAATTGACTAGTGAAGAAAAATATGCAATTCGTTGGCATATGGGTTATACAGAGCCCAAAGAATTATATTCAACAATAGGAGAAGCATATAAGAGATATCCATTAGCTTTATTAATGCACGAAGCTGATTTAGAAGCAACATATTTTTTTAATATATAACAACTAGATATTCTTTTAAAAGTATGTTATAATATTAATGTTCAACATTTTTACAAGTGAGGTTAGACATGAGTCTTATCAAAACATGCTTTAATTTGTTTGGAAAGAAAAAGGAAAAAGTTAGTTCAATAGTAGTAACAAAGGCAGTGAAACAAACACTCTTTGTAAAACCTTCTCATATAGAAATTGAAATTATTAAAAATTTTCCGAGGAAGTTTCAAAAATATGTATTCTATATAAGGGGAGCAGAAGAAGAAATAAAATTTAATATTAGCACTTCTGCTACAAAAAGGGAAATAGTGAAAAATATTTTGCATACCTTCAAATACTGGGACTTACCTGAAAATCAACAGCGTTTTATTATAAAAGATGTTTTCAGGATTTTGCGAACAAAAAAAGAGGAGGATTGGCCGAAAGAAATAACAACTTATACATGTTATGATGATGATTATGACTAAGAGTTATGCGGCTGTATAATTACAGCCGCTAAATTAATAATTGTGAATGCAAATTTAAAAAATATTCTACAGTTAAAGGAAAATAAATATTTATGTCGAAATATATTTATGTAGAATTTATTATTTCTTGGGGGCAAGATAAGGAGTAATATTTTGATAGAAAAAATATTGCAACAAGTTTTTCCAACAACATGTGGAATGTGTGGCAAATTATATAAAGAATCAATATGTAACAAATGTAAAGCGAAAATAGATAAAAAAATTATCTGCAAAATGCAATACAAATATTTAGGAAATGAATTCGTAAAATACATATATTTATTTAAGTATGAAGAAATTTTAAGGAAGATAATGTTATTATATAAATTTAAAGAAAAAGTATACTTATATGAATTTTTTGTAAAAATTATTTTAAAAAATAAAAAATTGTACAAATTTTTGGAAAAGTATGATATAATAATACCTGTACCAATTCATTATAAAAAAACGAAATATAGAGGTTTCAACCAGTGTGAATTAATAGCAAAAGAATTAGCAAAAAATGTAGAAAAGTTACAGTATAGAAATGATATTTTGATAAAAATTAAAAACAATTTAAGACAAAGTTCTTTAAAAGCAGAAGCAAGGAAAGATAATGTCAAAAATGTGTATATGATAGAAGATTTAGTCAAAAATAAAGTAGAAATGCAAAATAAAAATATATTAGTATTTGATGATATATGCACAACTGGAAACACAATAAGCGAATGCATAAGAACATTGAAAAAACTTAAGCCTAAAAATATAGGGGTACTTACAATTTTCAAAGATTAAGAAAAAATAAAGAGGTGAAGTATGGAAGATTTAGTAGAAAGTATATTAGATTACGTCAAAGCAGACTACACAGATTATGCCATAATGATAAACGGAGAATGGGGAAGCGGAAAAACATATTTTTGGAATAATAAAATAAGAAGAAAAATAGAAAGTTTACAATTAAACGGAAAAAGATATACTACTATATATATGTCCTTATATGGTATTTCAAACTTAGAAGATATAAGTAAAAAAATATTTATAGAGACTACTCAATTAATGGATAGAAATTTGAAAAAATTTATGAGCTATAATGAGCAAAAAACAATTCCAGAGTATGCAAAAACAGGGTTAGATATGGCAAATTTCTTTGGAGTAACACAAAATGGGGATAAAGTAAATTATGAAGAATTTTTTAATACAGATGATAAAATATTATGTTTTGATGATTTAGAAAGAGCAAATGTAGATGTTATAGATATTTTAGGATACATAAATAATTTCGTAGAACATGACCATATTAAAACAATAATAATATGTAATGAAAAAGAATTATCTACAAAATTAAAAAGTACAAATTTAGAAATGAAAACATTTATAGCGACTTACCTTTTAGATAAACAAGGTGACTTGAATGTAAATGATAAACCAATGGTAGAAAAAATTAGAGATAAAATAGAATATGTTTTTGATAAGGCGAATGATTACGAAAGAATAAAAGAAAAATTAATAGGCGAAACATTCGAATATGCACCAGAATTCAGTTACATAATAAATGGACTTTTAATGCGTTATGAAAATAATGAAGATTTAATAAGATTTTTAAGAAGTAATACGAACCTTATTATATCAACATTTAATAAATCAGGGACTAGAAACTTAAGGATTTTGAAACACGCGTTAAATGATTTCAAAAAAATGTATACAATGGTAAATAAAAATTATCCAAATACTAATTACAGAGTAATGCAAACTATGCTTATATTTACAATAGCTGTGTCTTTTGAAATAAAAGCTGGTAAGATAACTAAGGACAAGTTTTTAAATATCAGTAGTAATGAAGAATATAAATCTTTATTAGTATCATCAAGAGTTTTAATGGATAATAGGCAATTTTATATTAAAGAATTTGATAATAATTATTACTATAATTTTAAGTCTGAATATCGTTTTTTCAAATTTATAGAAGTATATGTACGTACACGTATATTTGATATGAAAATATTTAAAGAAGATATGGAAGTAATTATTAATACAATAGATACGGAAAAATTACCAGGATATAAAAGATTATTAACAGAAGAATATTGGAAAATTAGTGAAGAACAATTTCCAAAAGTAATAGAAGAAGTGTTAGAAGATGTAAAAAACGGTAATTTAAAGGCAATAGAAATTGTAAAACTTTATGCATATTTTAGTTATTTTATAGATAAAGGTTTAATAGATTACGATATTGATACTATAAAAAATTTATTCTTTAACGGTATGAATTTAGCTGCTCTAAATTCAGAATACTGTGATAATGTGGAAGAAGAATTAGCAAGAATAGGTATAGATGAAGTGACACAAGGGATGGAAGATATTTTAAAATATTTTTATAATATAAATACCCAATTAAAAGAAAAGATGTACACAACAAAAGCAGAAAATATCTTTAAATGTATACCTATGAAAATGGAAACTTTTTATGAACAATTTGCTACAGAATGTATGGACTTCCCAATATTAAAATATTATGATGTTTTCCAATTATTCCAAAGAATATCTTGTGCAAGTAACGAAGATATTGTAACTATAAAAGAGTTATTACAAAATAGAGTAATACAGAATAGAGAAAAATTATTACCTGAAGTGAAAAAATTGAAACAATTAAAACAAATAATAGATGATTATGTTGCAAATAAAGCAAACACAATAAAAATAGTTATGCTAAAAGAATTTGCATCAGATTTAGGAAATATTATATATAGTTATGAAAGTGAAAATTAGTAAAAACTAATTATTATAAAAATATAAAATAAGAAGGAGTTAATTATGAAAGTAAGAGGATTTGAAATAGCAAAAGGTTTTGAAAATATGAATATAAATTTACCACAAAGAAAGACAAAAATGGCGGCAGGATACGATGTAGAGGCAGCAGAAGATATTGTAGTACCAGCATTTAAGCCTGGGCAAAAGCCTACATTAGTAAAAACTGGAGTAAAAGCATATTTTCCAGAGGATGAAGTTTTATATTTAGTAAATAGAAGTTCCAACCCAAAGAAAAACGGATTAGTATTAGCAAATAGTATAGGTGTGGTAGACGCTGATTATTATAATAATCCAGATAATGATGGACATATAATGTTTGCATTTTATAATATGCTTGATACAGACACTGTAATAAAAAAAGGAGATAGAATAGGTCAAGCAATTTTTCAAAAATTTTTATTATCAGATAATGATAAAACGGAAGGCGAAAGAATGGGAGGTTTCGGTTCAACGGGAGCCTAAAAGACAAGAAAATACAAGACTTTTAAAAAAATTACCTTTGACTTTTAAATAAAAATGTAGTATAATATTTATATGTGGTTTAAATACTATGAGTTGAAAATATAGAAGGGAGTGCATTAAGCAAAATGTTTAATATAGGTGATAAAATTGTATACCCTATGCATGGTGCAGGTGTGATAGAATCAATTGAAGAAAAAGAATTAGCAGGTGAGAAACAAGCATATTATATTTTAAAAATGCCAGGTGAAGTTAAAGTAATGGTCCCTGTTGAAAAAGCAGAAGAAATAGGCGTAAGAGATATTATAGATAAAGAAACAGCTGTAAATGTAATAAAAGTTTTTGATAAAGAAAGTGTAGAAGAAGATCCAAATTGGAATAGAAGATATAGAGAAAATATAGAGAAAATGAAAAGCGGAGATATATATGAAATTGCAAATATAGTTAGATCTTTGAGCTTCAAACAAAAAGAAAAAGGTCTATCAACAGGAGACAAGAAAATGCTTTTAAATGCTAAACAGATTCTTGTAAGTGAGTTAGTGTTAGCAGAACAATTAGATAAATCAGAAATAGAGGAAATAATAGATAATAAAATAAATCTATCTTACATAAAAAATAGTGCACATAAGGTTAATGATTCAACTCCAAATAATGTTGTAAATAAATTTATACCATTTGATGCATAATATAAATTTATAAAATTTAATAGTAAAAATAATATAATTTTAGGATAAAATTATATTATTTTTTTATACAATAGGAAAGCCAAAGAGAAAAAATAAGATTTGTACAATATTAGGGCTTTCCGATTTGTTCCCAGCCAAGTGTTTTCTTATTGAATTTTAACAATAATTTTAAATATGAAAAGTTTCAAAGGATTATAATATTTGTGCATATAGTTAACATAAAAATAAATATTATGAATAAATAAGAAGGATTTAAGAAATAAATGTCGAATATTATATGTGTATAATAAAAGGAGGACTGGGATTGTTTTATAGTGATGAAATAATAGAAGAAATAAAAAATAGAAATGATATTTTAGACGTTGTTTCACAATATGTAACTTTAAAACGAAGTGGTAGAAATTATATGGGATTATGCCCATTTCATAGAGAAGATACGCCATCTTTTTCAGTATCTCCGGATAGACAAATTTTTCATTGTTTCGGTTGTGGAGTTGGTGGAAATTCAATAACATTTATAAGTAAAATAGAAAATCTTTCATTTAAAGAAACAATTGAATTTTTGGCAGACAGAGCAGGAATTGTATTACCAACTTCTGGCAATATTGAAGACACTGAAAAACAAAATTTAAAAAGGAAGATTTATGAAATAAATGAATTGGCAGCTAATTTTTTTCACGAAAATTTATATAAACCAACATCAAAATTAGCACAAGAATATGTAAAAAAAAGAAAATTGGATAATAAAACTTTAAAAACGTTTTTAATAGGATATTCAGGTATATATAATGAGTTGTATACATATTTAAAACAAAAAGGCTATACAGATAATGAGATATATGCTTCAAACTTAGCAACAATAACAGATGATGGTAAATATATAGATAGATTTAGAAAAAGATTAATGGTACCAATAATGGATGTAAGAAATAGAGTAATAGCATTTGGTGGTAGAATTATAGAAGATAAAAAAGATATGGCTAAATACATAAATACTAATGAAAATTTAGTATATAGTAAAGGCAGAAATTTATTTGCCTTAAATTTAGCTAAAAAATCAAATGATAAGAGAATAATAATAGTTGAAGGTTATATGGATGCTATTTCTTTATATCAAAGAGGTTTAGATAATGTAGTAGCTTCTTTAGGAACTGCACTTACAGAAGCACAAGGACGCTTATTAAGAAATAGGGAACAAGTTATAATATCATATGATTCAGATGGAGCTGGACAAGCTGCAACTTTACGAGGGTTAGAAATACTACAGAATTTAGGTATAAATGTAAGAGTATTACAGATGGAAGGTGCAAAGGATCCTGATGAGTATATCATAAAATTTGGAAGTGCAGGTTTTAATAAATTAGTAGATAATGCAATCTCATTAGTAGAGTTTAAAGTAAAAGTATTAAAAAAGGATTTAAACTTAAGTAATGTAGATGATAAAATAAAGTTTTTAAATCAAATAGCAAAAGTATTGTCAACAGTTAATAATAAGATGGAAAAAGAAGTTTATATTGACAAAATTTCTGAAGAATATAAAATTTCAAAAGAAGCGATATATTCGGAGGTAAATAAATTGGAATATGCAAATTCATCATCTAAAGCTATACTAGAAATGCCGAAAGTAAGGGCAGAATTATATATTCCAAAAAATGAAAAAATTTCCATTGGTGAAAAAAAAGAAAATTTAATAATAAAGTTATTAATTATGGCACAATATAAAGTATATAAAGAATTAAAAGATGTAATAAAACCAGAGGATTTTAAAAACGAAATAAATAGGAAAATTATTGAAACACTATATAATAAGTATGAAGAAACTAATACTGATATAGAAGATTTTTTAATTCTTTTTGAGGATGAAAATGTAGTTAATAAATTAAGTTCAATTATGATAGAAAATGAAGAAAACTTTGATATAGATAAATGTTTACAAGATGTTATAAAGAACTTCAATAAAGAAAAGTTATTAATAGAAAGAAATAATATAATTCAAAAATTAAAAAATCCCAATTTAAGTTCAGAAGAAATCTTAAAATTGGAAAGCGAATTAAGTAAAATTTTAGTAAAAATTGCTCAATCTAAATAGGAGGTAAAAAAATGAGTAAGGAAAATAAAAAAGGGTTAGAAAAAGAAGAAACTTTACAAGAAGAACAACACGAAAATAAGTTAACTAAAGAACAGGTAATGGAGATAGTTAAAGAAGCTAAAGCCAAAGGAAATATAACATATGCAGAATTAGCTAATAAATTAGGTGATATTTCAGTTGATGATATAAACAAGGTATATGATGCATTCGATGAAGCTGGTGTAGATGTATTAAAAGACGATTTTATTGAACCTGAAATAGAAGATTTAGAAAATGTAGAGGAAATACCATTAGAAGAATTAGAAAATCCTAATTTTGATGATGTAGCGGTAGATGATCCTGTAAGAATGTATTTAAGAGAAATAGTAAGAATTCCACTTCTAAGTTATGATGAAGAAGCAGAATTAGCAGAAAGAATATTGCACAATGATGAAGAGGCAAGAAAAAAATTATGTCAAGCAAATTTAAGATTGGTAGTAAGTATTGCTAAAAAATATGTTGGAAGAGGTATGCTATTTTTAGATTTAATACAAGAAGGAAATATGGGATTAATAAAAGCTGTAGAAAAATTTGATTATACAAAAGGGTACAAGTTTAGTACGTATGCAACATGGTGGATAAGACAAGCTATAACAAGAGCTATAGCAGACCAAGCAAGAACTATAAGAATACCTGTTCATATGGTAGAAACAATAAATAGATTAATACGTACATCAAGACATCTATTACAACAATTAGGAAGGGAACCATCACCAGAAGAAATAGCAAAAGAATTAGATATGAGCGTAGAAAAAGTAATGGAAATTCAAAGAATAGCACAAGACCCTGTATCATTAGAGACTCCAATAGGAGAAGAAGATGACAGTCATTTAGGAGATTTTATACCAGATGATGATAGCCCTGCACCACATGATTCAGCAGCATATACGCTCTTAAAAGAACAATTAGACGAAGTAATGGAAACATTAACACCAAGAGAAGCTAAGGTATTAAGATTAAGATTTGGTTTAGACGATGGAAAAGCACGTACATTAGAAGAAGTAGGAAAAGAATTTATGGTTACAAGAGAAAGAATAAGACAAATAGAAGCAAAAGCATTAAGAAAATTAAGACATCCTAGTAGAAGTAAGAGATTAAGAGACTATATGAATTAACGTTATTATGTAAATTTGACAAATAGCTTACTTTATGCTAAAATAAAAATAGTTGTATATTTTATATCAAGGTAGGTGAGATTTCTTAAATAAAATTTAAGAGAAAATTATGGTAAGTGAAGAAGTTAATAATAATAATAAAACTGGCTTTTTTGCAGCTCTTAGAGCAATGTTTTCTACAGATGAAGAAAAGATAAATGAGGAAAATAAAAAAGAAATAGAAGCATTAAAAGCAGAAAGTGCTAAAAGTATAGAAGCCTTAGAAAAGAGAATATTATCAGATAGAAAACAAAGCAGAAAGAAATTAGCAGAAGAGTTAAAAGTTGAGGAAACAACATTACCTAAAGGGGAAAATAAAGAAACAAGAAAGCAAAAAGAAAAAGAGGACGAACTTGAAAAGTAATAAAATTACTTTAGAAAGGAAAGTGAAATTATGATAGTAATGAATAAAGATGGAGATATATTTGATGAAAGAAGAAAAGATGAAAGACGTGTTTGTAAAAGGAGAGATGAAGATATAATTCCAGATAAAGAGGCCTCAAAAGATGATAGACGTAAAGAAGATAGAAGAAAAGAGGATATTAATAAAACAGATAAAAATAAATTTTAAAATTATTTAGAGCTTGGTATATAACTATTATTAATCAAACTAAAGTTTATATGATATGACTTATATATGGTTTGTAATAGATTTACCAAGTTTTTTAAACATTAGGACTTGAATAATTACTAAATTTGTAACAACTCAGGTCTTAATCTTTAAAAGGCTTGCTATATAGTTATTTTTAGTCAAAACATAGCTAGGGTTAACAATCAGGGTCTTGACTTGCAAATAACTATATAGCAAGCTTTACTCAAACACCTGCTAAGTTGTTACCTAAATTTTTAAAATTTCTTAAAAAACATTTGTAATTTAATGATATTTATAGTAAACTATTAGTATATTTTATAAAAAAATAGAAGGTGGAGATTAAAATGTGTAATTGTAATAAAATAGACGATTATTTAATAAAAATAATAGATGAATATGGTACTAATAAAAGTAATTTAATACAAATTTTAAATGGAGTACAAGAACATTATGGTTATATTACGAAAGAGGCAATTATGTATATATCTAAAGAATTAAATATTGCAACTTCAGAAATATATGGAGTAGTTACATTTTATTCAAGATTTTCTTTAAAACCTAAAGGAAAATATAATATATGTGTCTGTCAAGGAACGGCGTGTCATGTGAAAGGCGGAGAGCGAATATTAGAAAAAGTAAAAGATGAGTTGGGTATAGAAGTTGGTGAGACTACGGCGGATGGAAAATTTTCACTAGAACCTACCAGATGTTTAGGAGCTTGCGGATTAGCTCCTGTATTTACGATAAATGATAAAGTGTACGGAAATGCTACAATAGATTTGGTACAAAAAGTTTTAAAAGAATATAAAGAGAAAGATAATAATTCTATTTAAGGTCATAATATAAATATATACTAGGAGGTAAAAATGAGAGAAATATTAGTTTGTGGTGGTACTGGTTGTACATCTTCTAATTCTAAAGAGATAATAGAAAAATTGAATGAAGTAATAAAAAAAGAAAATATAGAAAATGAAGTAAAAGTTATAAGAACTGGTTGTTTTCGGGTTATGTGCAAAAGGTCCTGTAGTAATTGTAAGGCCAGAAAACATTTTTTATGCCCATGTTAAAATATCAGATGTTGACGAAATAGTAAATTCGCATATAAAAGAAGGTAAAATTGTAGAAAGATTATTAGTAAGAGAAATTGATAATAAAGTAATTGAAAAATTAGATGATTTAAATTTTTATAATAAACAAGAAAGAATTGTTTTACATAATTGTGGTAGAATAGACCCAGAAAATATAGATGATTATATAAAAAATGAAGGATATAAAGCATTAGAACATGTTTTAAATAATATGACAAAAGAAGAAGTAATAGAAGAAATTACTAAATCTGGCTTAAGAGGTAGAGGTGGAGCAGGTTTCTCTACAGGTAAGAAGTGGTCTTTTGTAAAAGAGGCAAATGTTGTAGAAAAATATGTGGTATGTAATGCAGATGAAGGGGATCCAGGAGCTTTTATGGATAGAAGCATATTAGAAGGTAATCCACATTCTGTAATAGAAGCCATGATTATAGCTGCATATGCAGTTGGTGCAAGTAAAGGGTATATTTACGTTAGAGCAGAATACCCTATTGCAGTACATAGGTTAGATGTAGCAATAAAACAAGCCAGAAAAAATGGAATGTTGGGGAAAAATATATTAGGCACCGAAATGGAATTTGATTTAGAAATTCGTTTAGGTGCGGGAGCTTTTGTTTGTGGAGAAGAAACAGCACTTTTAGAATCAATTGAAGGTAAACGCGGGCAACCAAGAGTTAAGCCACCTTTTCCTGCTACATATGGATTGTTTGGAAAACCTACCTTAATAAATAATGTAGAAACATTTGCTAATATTCCAATAATTATTTTAAGAGGTTCAGAATGGTATTCAGGTATCGGAACCAAAAATTCTAAAGGAACAAAAGTTTTTGCATTAGGTGGAAATATACATAATGTAGGATTAGTAGAAGTGCCGATGGGAATAACATTAAGAGAAATTATATATGATATTGGTGGTGGAATACCTGATGGAAAAAAATTTAAAGCGGCTCAAACAGGAGGTCCATCTGGAGGTTGTATTACTTCTAAAGATTTAGATACACCAATAGATTATGAATCTTTAGCTCAAATAGGTTCAATGATGGGGTCAGGTGGACTTATAGTTATGGATGATTCAAAATGTATGGTTAATTTAGCTAAATTCTATTTAGAATTTACTGTAGACGAATCTTGTGGTAAATGTACACCATGTAGAATTGGTACTAAGAAAATGTTAGAAATATTAAAAAAGATAACAGAAGGAAGGGCAAATTTAGATGATTTAGATAAATTAGAAAAATTAGCTTTAACAGTAAAAGAAACGGCAGTATGTGGTTTGGGACAAACGGCACCAAACCCAGTATTAAGCACTTTAAAATACTTTAGAGATGAATACATCGCTCATATTGTAGATAAAAAATGTCCTGCAGGAGAATGTAAAGCATTATGTAATGTAAAAATTAATCCGGAAAAATGTAAAGGTTGTGGATTATGTAAAAGAAATTGTCCTAATAATGCAATATCAGGAGAAGTAGGAAAGCCACATGTAGTGGATACAAGTAAATGCGTAAAATGTGGCTTATGTATTGAAAATTGTCCTTTTAAAGCAATACATATGTCGTGATGTATAGATGTTTAGTTTGAAAGAAAATACTTTCATAACTATGTGTGCCTTTAGAGCAAAATAAGAAAGGAATGAAATTTTATATGATAAAACTAAATATAGATGGGAAAGATATAGAAGTAGAAGAAGGTACAACAGTTTTAGAAGCGGCTAGAAAAATAAATATAGATATTCCAACATTATGTTATATGAAAAATATAAACGAAATTGGCGATTGTCGTATGTGTTTAGTTGAAATAGAAGGAAGAAGAAATCTAGTTGCTTCATGTGTCCAAAAAGCAGAAGAAGGAATGGTAGTAAGAACAAATACTGAAAAAATATATAATGCAAGAAAAACGATGTTACAATTAATATTATCCGAGCATAATAGAAGTTGTTTAAGTTGCACCAGAAATGGAAATTGTGAGCTTCAAAAATTAGCTATTCAATTTAATATTGATGATTTAGAATATGATGGAAATAAAAACGGAATAATAGATGAATTATCTCCATCATTAGTTAGAGATACAAGTAAATGTGTTTTATGTAAAAGATGTGTTGCTGTATGTAAAAATGTGCAAGGTGTTTCCGCAATATCTGTAGCAGGAAGAGGAAATAATTCAAGAATTTCTTGTGCTTTTGATAATAGTATAAACGAATCAAACTGTACGTTATGTGGCCAATGCATAGAAGCTTGTCCAGTGGGGGCATTAAAAGAAAAAGATAGCATAAAAGAATTAAGAGAAAAATTAAATAATAAAGATTTATATGTAGTAGTTCAAACAGCACCTGCAGTTAGAGTAGCACTTGGAGAAGAATTTGGAATAAAAATTGGAACAAATATTACTGGAAAGATGGTTTCTGCATTAAAAAGATTAGGTTTTGATAGAGTTTTTGATACAAATACAGGTGCAGATATTACAATAATGGAGGAAGGAACAGAATTTATACAAAGAATTAAGAATAATGGAGTATTTCCAATGATAACATCTTGTAGTCCTGGGTGGATTAATTACATAGAGATTAATTATCCAGAATTATTACAACATTTATCAAGTTGTAAATCTCCACACGAAATGTTTGGAGCACTTATAAAATCATATTATGCAGAAAAAGAAAAAATTGATCCTAAAAAGATAGTAGTTGTATCTGTTATGCCTTGTATTGCAAAAAAATATGAAGCTAAGAGAGAAGAATTAAAAAATAATAATTTAGCAAATGTAGATATTGTAATAACAACAAGAGAGTTAGCAAGACTTATAAAACAGAATAATATAGACTTTATAAATTTAGAAGATGAGAAATTTGATTCACCAATGGGAGAAGCTACAGGTGCGGCAGCAATATTTGGAACAACAGGTGGAGTAATGGAAGCAGCATTAAGAACTGTAGAAGAAATTTTAACAGGCAAAGAGTTAGAAAAAGTAGAATTTAAGCAAGTAAGAGGTGCAGAAGGTATTAAAGAAGCAACACTCAATATAAATGGGAGAAATATAAATATTGCAGTTGCACATGGCTTAAAAAATGCCAAAATTATAATGGAAGAAATAAAGATGGGAAAATCAAAATATCATTTTGTAGAAATTATGGCATGTCCAGGAGGCTGTGTAATGGGAGGAGGCCAACCGATACATAGTAGCAAAGAACGTGAATTAATTGATATTAGAAGTTTAAGAGCAAATGCATTATATACAATAGATGAAAAAAGTGTAATAAGAAAATCACATGAAAATCCTGTACTTCAAAAAATATATAAAGAATATTTAGGAGAGCCGGGCGGACATAAGGCACATGAATTATTACATACTAATTATTTTAGAAGATTTAATTAATAATAGCTATTTGTTCCTCTACTGAATTGTAACCTATAATTTATAGTTTCATAAATAGCAAGAAAATTTTCTTGCTATTTTTCACATTATATAGTACAATATTATGCGAGGAGGTATTTACGATGACAAAAATACCATATGGAATATCAGGATTTGAAAGAATAAGAAAAGAAGGATTTAAGTATATAGACAAGACAAAATATATAAGAGATATTGAAAAAGAAGCATATTGTATGTATGTACGTCCAAGAAGATTTGGAAAGACATTGTTTACAACAACATTAGATGCGTATTATTCAATGTAGTGTTTGTAGGCTTTGAAAAATTTTATGTAGAAGAAGTTATTTAAGGAAAAAAATATGAAAAAAATAAAAGAGAACGTGAAAACCCGCATGGCTGTATATATATATATATATATATCGTATATTGTCATTTAGAAAATAAAAAAACTTTAATATTTAGATATTTAAAATTGAATAATAAAATTAAAGATAGAACTATACTAAAAATAGGTAAAAATGTAAGGGCTAGCCCCCAACATAGATAGTATAGGTCTATCTTATTGTGTTTTATTAAAAAAATATAGCGAATTTTATAAAGAATTAAATTTATTAAAAATATTTGGGTATACTTAGAATAATATAAAAATGAGGTATTAAAAAATTTTTTTGAGGCAATTTTAATCTTAAAGGTTAGTATTTTCAAGACTCTTGGAGAAAAAATGATACTAAAAAAACTCGCATATCAGTTTGTTCTCAAAAAAGAAAAATTAAAAAGTGAAGTAAAAGAAAAAAATGGAATAACATTAATAGCATTAGTAATAACGATGATTGTTCCTTATGATAAAATGAAAGAATGCTGTAATATGTAGAGTTTCCTCTCCTTTGATTATAAATTAGATAGGTAAAAACCTATCTTTTTTTGGACTTTTTTTAAATTATAGCATTTTTAGAAAGGCAGGAATAATGAAGAATGAATTTTTTAAAAATAGAATTAATAAACGGAAAGGTAACAGTAGCAGGACAAATAACATCAAATGCAATTTTAGATGTTGAAAGCATTGTAAGGGAGAAATTAAAAGAAGTAGGTTACGATGATGCTAGATATAATATGGATTACAGAACTTGTGACATAGATATCAACCTAACAAAGCAAAGTGGAGATATCAATTAACAAAAGTTAGAAAAGAAGGCATTATTCCATACTTAAGGTCAGATGGAAAAGTACAAGTAATAGTAGAATAGTTGATAGAAGATTAATTTTTTTAAACTTTAAGAGGGGTCAAAATTCATTTATAAAAGGGGTCGATTTTCACTTGACAAATACATCATATGAATAAGGAATATTGAAATACAATTATTATAGATGAAAAAGTGGACAAGACATTGGTAAAAGAATTGATAGAACTAAGTTATCAATTAACGAAATAAAGTTAAATGCAAATAGTAATTTGTCATTTAGCAAGATGTTCGTAACATAAGTAATTTTCCGAACGAGGTAATAAATAAAAAGTAATAGAAATTTTAAGAATTCTATTGCTTTTTTTATTTTTACAAAGTATAATAAGTAAGAAAGGTATAACAAGTATAATTAAGGAGGCTAAAATGGATAGAGATAAATTTGTAGGAATAAGTAAAGTAGGAGAAAAAGGACAGATAGTAATACCTAAAGAAGCAAGAGATATGTTTAATATAAAGCCAGGAGATTCTATTATTGTTCTTTGCGACAAAGAAAAAGGAATAGCTTTATTGAAGGCAGATGCAATAGAAGATTTAACAGATAAAGTATTTCCAAAAGGAGGAAATAAATAATGCTATCTATTGAAACAAAGAATTTAACAAAGAAATTCAAAGAAAAAACAGCTGTAAATGGAATTGAATTAAGGATAAATGAAGGAGAACTATTTGCTTTACTTGGTACAAATGGTGCAGGTAAAACAACAACTATAAAAATGCTATCAACACTAATTTTACCAACAGATGGAGAAATTAAAATAAATGGTTTAGATATAATTAAGGATAGACAAAAAATAAAAGAAATCATAAATGTATCTCCTCAAGAAACAGCCATTGCTCCAAATCTTTCTGTAAAAGAAAATCTAGAATTTATGGCAGGAGTATATCAAATACCTAATAAAGAAGAAAAGATTAATAAGCTTGTAAAAATGTTTAAATTAGAAGAAGTTTTAAATCAAAAAGCAAAGACATTATCAGGAGGATGGCAAAGAAAAGTATCTATTGCAATAGCTCTAATAAATGAGCCTAAAATATTATTTTTAGATGAGCCAACACTAGGTCTTGATGTAATTGCAAGAAAAGAATTATGGAATGTAATAGAAAAACTTAAAGGCAAAATTACAATTATTTTAACTACTCATTATATGGAAGAGGCAGAAAGTTTATCAGATATAATAGGAATTATGGCAAAGGGAAATTTAGTAGATGTAGGAACTGCTAAAGAACTTATAAAAAGAGCAGGTACAAAAAAATTTGAAGATGCATTCGTAAAAATTGCAACTGGAGGTGAATTATAATGAGAACACTAAATTTTGCAAAAAGAAATTTTAAGGAAATAATAAGAGATCCATTAAGTATAATATTTTCTGTATTGTTACCACTATTTTTATTATTTATATTTAAACAAATAAATATTCCAAACGAAAGTTATGAGTTACACAATTTTACTCCAGGAATTGTAGTGTTTGGATTTTCATTTATAACTTTATTTACAGCAATGCTTGTAAGCAAAGATAGAACATCATCATTACTTATTAGATTAGGTATAAGTCCGATGAAACCAATAGAATATATATTAGGCTATATGTTATCAATTATTCCACTTATACTAATTCAAAATGTATTGTTCTTTATACTTGCCATTGCTTTAGGATTAAGTTTTAGCATTAATATTATTTGGGCTATACTTATTTCAATAGTTGTTGCTATTCTTTTTATAGCAATAGGTATAATATTGGGAAGTATGTTTTCAGAAAAGGCATCATCAGGAATATCAAGTATTGTAGTTCAACTTGTTTGCTTTACAAGTGGGATGTATTTTCCTAGAGAATTATTAGGAGATGTGTTTTCAAGGATATGTGAATATTTACCTTTTGAATCTTGTGTAACTATTATTAAAGGTGTAATGAATGCTAATTTAGAAAGTATAACAATAAGAAATATAATTGTTTTTAGTATATATACTATACTAGCTTTAATTATTTCTATTCTTATTTTTAAGGAGAAAATGATAAGTGACAATAAGTAAAACATAACAAGAAATTACAAAATATAGAACAGAAAATTTATCTGCTCTATATTTTAAGTTTATTCTACTACTGGAGGAATAAAATTTTCAATTGCATTTCGTAGTTTAGGATGATGAATCACAAAGTGAATAGAAGGACTATTTGCTTTTGAAATCATAACCCAATTGTTCACACAGATTAAAATTTGTATATTTTTAAATGTAGTATTACTATTTACACTTAACTCATAATTTTTATTATTCTTTTCATATTTTTTAGTCAAATTCAAATGTTCTAAATATTCTTCATAGGTATAATATATCTTTTTGTCATAAAAAATATCTGCAAGAAAGAGTGCAAGAGGAGCTTTTTCAAAATCTTCTTTTGAAAGTTCTGATATTTCATCTTCAAAAGTATAATTTTGAGTTATATTTTCTAATAATTCTTTTTGAACTTTTACAGATTCTTGTATCTTTTCAATATCCTCGTTTGAAATATTATTGCGTTTTAGAATTTTTAAAAGTAAACCATCAGAAATAGTATGAATTGGTAAAGAAGATAAAATTCTTCTACGATTAGCTTTTAATTTAACACTTGAAGAGAGAAACACAGAATAGGCATTTTTAGAATCTTCTTTATATATTTCCATAAGAGGATTAGCTTTTTTTAGTAAGCAATCTGCTTTTGTTTTATAATATGAAATATCAGTTCTATTAGTTGTTAAAGTATATTTACCTTTATCATGATATCCATTAATACATTCTCCATAAAGAGCAACACTTCCAGACACATAATTAAAATGACAATATATATTGTTTTGTAATCCCTTTAAAAGATATGGAGAAACTTGTCCTGTCATATAAATTGGTAGCCAACTTTCTAAACCTAACATCATTTCATTAAATGGTCTATCAAGATTATGAATAATATTCAAATGTAAGCCTTTTTTTAGCATTATAGCAATAGCATACATCCACTTTTTACCAAACTCAACATCTTGTGCCATATCTTCCATAGGCATATCGCTACACATAAAAACAGGTTCATTATTTTTTGAAAGAACAGTAGCTTTGAAAAAATTCAATTCTCCTTTTTTCATTTCATCTATACCATAATATGTTTTAGAAGTTGCTTTATAAAATGGAATAGAAGGTACTTTCATTTCATCAAAATGTATAGTTTTAATGTATTCATTTAAGTCAAAGTTATCTAAATTATTCAAAAAATCATCTATATAATTATGAGATTGACTTGAGCCAGTAGAAAACCAGTTTAATAGCTTATTATAATAGCTAGAACTATTGGTTAAGTCTTTTAAATTACAACCAATAAGAATAGACACAGTTTTTTTACTATCCTCGGATTTATATTTTTTTACAACAAAACTACAAACAGTTTCAATAAAAATTTTAGGCTTTGATGGATTAGCATTTCCAGTATGAATTTTAGAAAGCAATGAAGAATCATACGAACTAGAGCGAGATAATTCAGTCATATTAATATTTAATGCTGAAATAAGTTCATTAAAATTTTTTCTTAATTGTTCAAAGTCAATAGAAACATCATTTAAAGTGTTAGAAAGTTTGATATAAATTTCATCTTTTGGTATATCTAAGTTTTTAGAACTAGAAAGTTTATATAAACCATCTACTAATTGCTCTAATTGCTTACTTCTTATACTAGGATTTCTATCTCCTCTACGATAACGACTAATAACAGAAGTAGATAGACCTGAAGCATTTACAAGTTCTTTAGAAGAACATTCAATTTGTTTTATATATTTATTTAATTGTTCACAAAAAAACATAGAAAAACCTCCATATTTGCAATACACATTTTATTATAATATATCATAAAAACATAAAAAACACAATCGCCAAAAAAACAAATGAAACTTTGGCGAAAAGGATGCAATAAATATTTATTTGTGATATAATAAAGAAAAAAGTATAAAAGGGAGGTGAAAAAGAATGGTAAAAACAAGAACTCTATCAATAGTTCTTATATTTTCCTTATTAGTTAGTTTAATAATTCCAATAACCACAGTATATGCAGAAAGCAAAAATGAAGTAACATTAAATTTTAAAGGTGGAACAATTCATGATGGTTATGTAGAATATAGTGAGATAGCAAAGGTACAATTATTCAAAGGTGATGAGGTAGTTACTGATATTTCAAATAATATGGTAATTGATTTAAAAGAAGCAGAGTACAAGTTTGTAATTGAAGAAATTGAAGATACAAGTGTAACGGGTGCTAATACACCTAGATTAAATATCAATAATTGGTATTACCCTATGACAACAATAGTAGGAGAAACTAAATCTACATTCAAATTAGATTCGAGCAAATTTAGTGGGACATTAGATGTTAAACTTGTAAGAAGAGGGGTAGCTGTTAATACAAAGGTTGAAAATGTTTACGATGATATAACATCAACAGGTGTAATTGATTTAACTAATGGTCAAGAATATGTAATAGATTTTTCAAAAACTGATGAGTTAACAGAAGGATTAAAATCATTTGCAGATTTAGATAAAACACTATATTACAAAAGAGACAATAAAGGTCTATTAGAAACAGACAATGAAAGTGAAGCTGTTATAAAGATTGTTGGAAATAGGTCAGAAAATAAAGCAATATTAACTGCAGTAAATGTTGGAACTAAAAAAAGTGAAGTTTTTAAAGGATTTCATATGCAATATACAGGTTCTGCATTGGATTATGATAATCTTGATGGTGACATTGCTAGTGGTGGAATTGTACTTGAAACAAGATATGATTATTATACTAGATGTACTTATGAATTTACATTTCAATATGTAAAAGAAGAAGTTAGTCCTAAAAAATATAAGTTTACTGAAGGTGCAAATCAAATATATACTATTGATGAATCAAAAAATGCAACATTTAGAATAGATGCAGACTATAGCCTATTTACAAACAAAGTATATGTAGATGATAAATTAATAGATTCTACAAATTATGACTCAAAAACAGGAAGCACAGTTATCACATTAAAAGATGAATACTTAAAAACATTATCTGTTGGAGAACATACATTAAAAGTTGCTTTTTCAGATAATGGAGAAGCTATAACAAAATTTACAATAAAAGAAAAACAACAAAATGAAACACCAGAAGATAGCAAAAATACAGAAAATACAGGAAGTACAGGAAGTACAGAGAATACTGAAAAAGAAGAACAACCAGAGAACAATAGTGTAACTAACAATGATGTTCAAAAAGAAAATACAAATAATCCAAAAACAGGAGATAATATAACAACAAGTGTAATTCTATTTGTTGCTTCTATATCAACTATTGGAATTTTAATAGTAATAAACAGAAAAAAAGTAAGAGAATAGTACAAATAACATATAAAGGCTAGCTAGAGTTATTAGCTAGCTTTTATAAAAGAAAGGACAATGTAAATAATGAGAAATAAAAAGAATAAGAGTAAGAAATATAAGAAAGCAATTTTAAATCTTGTTATATATATAATGTTACTTTCTATATTATTATATTCTGGAATTAGAATTTATAAATGGTATAAAGACAAAACTAATAACAGTAAAATAGCAGAACAAATAAAACATACAGTAATTGTTGAAGAAAATCAAGTTTTTATAAAATTTTTACTGAACAGTAACATAAAATTTTAAAAAATTAGCAATTCCTCTTGACAATTGCTAATTTTTGTTATATTATATTAGCAGTCACTTAAAAAGAGTGCTAATGAGGGTGATAAAATGTTAAGTGAAAGAAAGAAAAAAATCTTACAAGCAATAGTTGAAGAATATGTAGAAACAGCTGAACCAGTAAGCTCAGGAAGCTTATTAAAGAAAAATGATTTGAATATAAGTAGTGCTACAATAAGAAATGAAATGGCAGAATTAGAGCAAGCAGGTTTATTAGATAAACCACATACATCAGCAGGAAGGGTACCATCACCACAAGGTTATAGATTCTATGTAGATCAATTATTAAAAGAAGATAAAATAAGTTTAGAAGAAATAGAATATATAAGGTCTAAATTAGAATCGCGAGCTGTAGAATTAGAAGAAGTTACAAAGATTGTAACAAATACATTAGCCGAAGTAACTCATTATACATCATTAGCAATTGGACCTGATAATGCACAGCAAATTATATCAGAAATAAAATTTGTTTTATTAGGTAGTAGAATTTTAATGGCAATAATATTAACAGAAAATGGTTTAATAAAAGAAACTATGATTAAATTTGAGGAAGATATTACAGAATCTCAAGTAGAAAGTATAAATTTAATATTTAATGCTAAGTTAAAGGGAATGCCATTAAGTGAAATAACAAAGCCAATGGAAGAATATATTATTTCAGAAATGAAAAGTGAAATCAATGTAATAAAGTCAATAATAGAGCAAATAAATAAAGCCATAATAGAATGTCAAAATATATATTTAAAAGGTGCTAAGAATATTTTAGATATGCCAGAGTTTAATGAAGTTGACAAAGCTAAGTCTTTTTTAGATATAGTTGACAAAAAGGAGTTCTTAAAAAATCTAGAACAGGAAGAAAGTGTAAAAGATATAAATGTATATATTGGTAATGAAAATGGTAATGAAAAATTAAAAGACTATAGTATTGTAACCTTTAAACATGTGGTAAATGGGAAAAATTTAGGCACAATTGGGATAATAGGTCCAACAAGAATGGATTATTCAAAAGTTATTTCAATTATGAAGTATATTAATAAGGAATTAAATAATAATAATAAGGAGGATTAGCTTTGGAAGAAAATGTTAAAGAAAATTTAGAGGAAAAGGATGCAAAAGAAAGTATAACAAGTGATTTTCAAGAAGAATTGAAAAAATGTCAAGCTGAGTTAGATGATACAACAGATAGATTAAAAAGAATAATGGCAGAATTTGAAAATTACAAAAAAAGAAGTTCAAAAGAAAGAGAGAATCTATACGGTAGCATAATTGCAGATATTGTGGAAAAAATGTTACCAGTATTAGATAATTTAGAAAAAGCTGTAGAAGCTAAAACTAAAGATGAAAATTATAAAGACGGAGTAGAATTAGTTTTAAAACAATACCAAGATGTACTAACATCATTCGGTGTTAAAAAAATAGAAACTGTAGGTCAAACATTTGACCCTGAAATTCATGAAGCTGTTTCAAGTGTTCAAGATGAAAAATATGGAGAAAAGGAAATAGTTCAAGAATTTAGAAAAGGATATATGGTTGGCACAAAAGTTATAAGACATGCAATGGTAGTTGTAGCAAACTAGAATGTTTAATTTGGTTGGGTGGTAGGTAAATAAAAAATATAAATAAAATTATTTTAGGAGGATTTTAAAATGTCAAAAGTAATAGGAATTGATTTAGGAACAACAAATTCATGTGTAGCAGTTATGGAGGGTGGAGAACCAGTAGTTATACCAAATCCAGAAGGTAATAGAACAACACCATCTGTAGTTGCATTTTCAAAAAATGGAGAAAGATTAGTAGGTCAAATAGCAAAAAGACAATCTGTAACTAATCCAGATCATACTGTAATCTCAATTAAAAGAGATATGGGAACAGATAGAAAAGTTAATATAGATGGAGAAGCTTTTTCACCACAAGAAATATCAGCAATGATATTACAAAAATTAAAAACAGATGCTGAAAATTATTTAGGACAAAAAGTAACACAAGCTGTTATTACAGTTCCAGCGTATTTTAGCGATTCACAAAGACAAGCAACAAAAGATGCTGGTAAAATAGCAGGTCTTGAAGTATTAAGAATTATAAATGAACCTACAGCAGCAGCTTTAGCTTATGGAAGTGAAAAAGAATCTGCAGATAAGAAAATAATGGTATACGATTTAGGTGGAGGCACATTTGATGTATCTATATTAGAAATTGATGATGGAGTATTCGAAGTTTTATCAACAAGTGGAAATAATAGACTTGGTGGAGATGACTTTGATGAAAGAATAATTAATTACTTAGTAGAAACATTCAAAAAAGATCAAGGTGTAGACTTAAGCACAGATAAAATGGCTATGCAAAGATTAAAAGAAGCAGCAGAAAAAGCTAAAATAGAATTATCTGGAATGCAACAAACAAATATTAATTTACCATTTATTACAGCAGATAGTACAGGTCCAAAACATATGGATATAACATTAACTAGAGCTAAATTTGAAGAATTAATAAGAGATTTAGTAGATAAAACAATTGAACCTGTAAATCAAGCTTTAAAAGATAGTGGTTTAACAGCAAATGATATAGACCAAGTATTATTAGTTGGTGGTTCTACAAGAGTTCCATTAGTACAAGAAACAGTTAAAAGAATAACAGGTAAAGAACCAAATAAAGGTATAAATCCAGATGAATGTGTTGCAATAGGTGCAGCTATTCAAGGTGGTGTATTATCTGGAGATGTTAAAGACTTATTATTATTAGATGTAACACCATTATCATTAGGAATTGAAACTTATGGTGGAGTATTTACAAAATTAATTGAAAGAAATACAACTATACCAACTAAAAAATCACAAGTATTCTCTACAGCAGCAGATGGTCAAACAAGCGTAGAAGTTCACGTTTTACAAGGTGAAAGAGAAATGGCAGCGTATAATAAAACATTAGGAAGATTCCAATTAACAGGAATTCCAGCTGCTCCAAGAGGTGTACCACAAATTGAAGTAACATTTGATATAGATGCAAATGGTATAGTACATGTATCTGCAAAAGATATGGCAACAGGAAATTCTCAAGAAGTATCTATTACAGCAAGTTCAAACTTATCTGATGAAGATATTGAAAAAGCTATAAAAGATGCAGAAGCACATGCTAATGAAGATAAGAAGAGAAAAGAAGAAATAGAAGTTAAAAATAATGCTGAAAGTTTAGTATATAATAGCCAAAAAACAATAGATGAATTAGGAGATAAAATAAGTGGCGAAGAAAAAGCAAAAATTGAAACTGAAATAGATAATACTAAAAAAGCATTAGAAGGTAATAATGTAGAAATGATAAAAGAAGCTTCAGATAAATTAACAAAAGTTTTCTATGAAGTATCTGAAAAATTATATAGTCAAGCAGGTGGAGCAGCAGGAGCAAATGGTGCAGCAAATCAATCACAAGCTGGAGGACAAAATAATAGTGGTGCAACAGAAGCTGAATATAAAGTAGAAGATGACGCAGATAATAAATAAAAAAAAATGGGGCAAAAATAATTGTCCCATTTTAAGTAAGTTTATTAACTTCAAGAAAGGAATGTCTAAAAAATGGCAAATAAAAGAGATTATTACGAAGTATTAGGTGTAAATAAAAATGCAAGCGAAGATGAAATAAAGAAAGCATACAGACAACTTGCAAAAAAATATCATCCTGATGCTAATCCAGATAATAAAAAAGAAGCGGAAGCAAAATTTAAAGAAGTATCAGAAGCATATGAAGTATTATCAGATAAACAAAAACGTACTATGTATGACCAATTTGGACATAATGGACCTCAAGGTTTTAATGGTGGTGCTGGTGGTAATGGAGGATATTACCAATATACAGGGAATGGCTTTGATTTTGATATGGGAGATATTTTCTCATCTGTTTTTGGAAATATGGGCTTTGATTTTGGCGGTAGAACATCTGCAAATTCTAGGGCCAATGGACCTAGAAGAGGTCAAGATATTACATACAATTTAGATTTGACATTTGAAGAATCATATTTAGGTGTAACTAAAAAAATAATTGTAAATAGAAATGAAGAATGTAAAGAATGTAATGGAACAGGTAGCGAAAAAGGAACAAATCCAGAAACTTGTCAAACTTGTAAAGGAACTGGTCAAGTAACTCAAGTAGTTACAACACTCTTAGGACAAATGAAAACATCAAGACCTTGTACAAATTGTGGAGGAACAGGTAAAATAATAAAGAATCCATGTTCAGAATGTAGAGGAAAAGGAAAGATAAGAAAATCTGTAACAATAGATGTAAAAATCCCTGCTGGTATAGATAATAATCAAATATTAACAGTAAGTCATGAAGGTGAATTAGGAACAAATGGAGGTCCTAGAGGAGATATAAATATTATTGTAAGAGTTAAAAAACATGACATATTTAAAAGAGAACAAGATAATGTGCTTGTAGATATACCTATAACATTTACACAAGCAACCCTAGGAGCAGAACTAGAAATACCAATGGTAGATGGAACAAAAGAAAAATATAAAATACCAGATGGAACACAAACAGGAACAAAATTCTATATTAGAGGAAAAGGGTTCCAAGCTATAAATAAATCTTGGAGAGGAGACTTAATATTCACAGTAAATGTTCAAGTGCCTAAGAAATTAACAACAGAACAAAGAGATTTATTAACTAAATTAGCTAAAACAATGAACGAGCAACCTCCAGTAAAGAAAAGAGGATTCTTTGGGTAAAATAAAGTATTATTAGAAAGTATATAGGAGATTAATTATGGAAAATAAAAAAATAATATTAACAGGTGATAGACCAACTGGAAAACTACACTTGGGACACTATGCAGGCTCTTTAAAAAACAGAGTACTTTTACAAAATGAAGAAAATTATGAAAAAATGTATATTATGATTGCTGATGCTCAAGCATTAACAGATAATGCAGATAATCCAGAAAAGGTTAGAAATAACATAATTGGGGTAGCCCTAGATTATATGGCTTGTGGATTAGATCCTAAAAAAGTAACTATATTTATTCAATCACAAATTCCACAATTATATGAATTGACCTCATACTATATGAATTTAGTTACAGTTTCAAGATTGCAAAGGAATCCTACTGTAAAAAATGAAATTAAATTAAAAAAGTTTGAAAGTAATATTCCAACAGGATTTTTCACATATCCAATAAGCCAAGCAGCAGATATAACTGGTTTTGAAGCTACAATAATACCTGTAGGAGAAGATCAATTACCAATGATTGAACAAACGAGAGAAATAGTAAGAAAATTTAATAGCATATATGGAGAAACTTTAGTGGAGCCAGAAGCAGTTTTAGCTAGTAATGATGTCTGCTCAAGATTACCAGGTTTAGATGGAAAAGCAAAAATGAGTAAATCACTAGGAAATTGTATATATTTATCAGATGAACCAGATGTTATAAGAAAGAAAATATTTGATATGTATACAGATCCTAATCACATAAGTGTTAATGATCCAGGAACAGTAGAAGGAAATGTTGTATTTACTTATTTAGATGCATTTTCAAAAGATGAAGATTTTTCAAAATATTGTCCAGAATATGCTAATCTACAAGAAATGAAGGAACATTATAAAAAAGGTGGATTGGGCGATGTTAAAATAAAAAAATTCTTAAATGATATAATTCAAGAGGAATTGAAACCTATAAGAGAAAGAAGAAAAGAATTACAAAAAGATATTCCGGAAATATTTAATATACTAAAAAAAGGTAGCGAAGATGCTGAAAAAGTAGCTGCAAATACTTTGAAAAAAGTAAAGGATTCTATGAAAATAAATTACTTTTCAGATAAAAAACTTATTGAATTAGGAAGTTATTCTGATACTAAAGATTTAATTTAAATTTAATCTTAGTATTTTAAGTAATTTATGGATTACACTGTTATCTGTAACGAAAGTTAGAAAATTTCATTAAAAAAGTATTGCAAAAAAAAATAAAATATGCTAATATAATACCAGCCTAGATAAAACTAAAAAAAGATGTATAATAATTACAAAAAAGGTTAATAATCTAAGTGATAACTAGTAATTAGATATATTTTTTAAAAGTTATATCTAAGTGAAAAACAGATGGAAAAAAATAAAAAAAATTAGGAGAATAAGAGCATGAAAGAATTTACAAAAAATAGTAGAAGACAAGAAGGAATAACCCTAGTTGCTTTAGTTATCACGGTAGTCGTAATGTTGATATTAGCAGGAGTTGCAATAGCAGCGATAGTAGATGGTAATGGATTGTTTAATAGAACAAGACAAGCAACAGAAAGTTATGAAAATGCAGCAAGAAATGAAGCAGACAAAATTAAAACTTTAATGAATGAAATTGATAATTATTTAGGGAATGTAGATGATGAAGAAAATAATCCACCAGCAGGCGGAGCAACAATAGGAGAGATAGTGAATGAAAATAAAACATTTGATGGACAAGCAACAGGAACATATAATAATCCAATAATCCCAAAAGGATTCGCACCGGTAAATGAAAATAATGCAACGTGGGGAAGTGCAGATGGATATCAAAAAGGATTAGTAATAACTGATGAAGTTACTGGAACTGAAAGTACAGGAAATGAGTTTGTGTGGGTACCAGTTGATGGTACTAATGTGAAATTTGAGAGATATGATTTTGACAATGGAAAAGTGAAAGTTGATGATAATGAAGCAGTACCAACTGAAATTTCGACAAGTGTAACGAATAACGGAGGATTTTATATAGCAAGATTTGAGGCAGGAAAGCCAGAAGGAGTAACTTTAGCAACAGATGGAAGTGTAAAACCTGTATCAAAACAAGGTGCAAAAGTGTGGAATAGAATATCTTGGAGCGATAATGGTACAAACAATGATACAAATCCAGGAAATGGAGCAGTAACAGTAGCAAGAAGTATGTATTCAGTAGGAGATGCAAATTATGGAGCTGTATCAACATTAATATATGGAGCACAATGGGATACAGCATTAAGATTTATAGGAGCATATGGAGGAGATGCAGGCTATGCAACTGAATCAACAGGAAAAGGAAATTATAGTGGAACAAACGGTGCAGACGATATTGCTTCAACAAGTGCTCCGGCTGAATGTGGTGCCAGAGATGGATTTAGACAAAAAAATATCTATGATATGGCAGGTAATGTAGTGGAATGGACTATGGAAAAAACTACAATTAGTAGCACTTACCGTGTCCGCAGGGGTGGCAGTTACGACTATGGCGGCTCAGTCCGCCCAGCCTCTTACCGCAGCCCCAACAGCGTGGACAACAGCCACCTTGGCGAGCGGTTTTCGTGTTGGGCTTTATATAAAGTAGCTCTGAGTCCTAAAGAACACTAAACTAGTTAGTATCGGAGACTAGAAAAATAACAGAAAAATTAGAAAAGGTTAATGGGAAAATTTTTAAGAAGTAAAAATTTTCCCCTAACGGGGTACCCCCAATGTTGTTAAGTTAAGGAAATATAATAAAAAGATATATAAATTCGAGTTATAAAATAAAAGAAAATACTTTATTTTATAATTTTTTTTGATATAATTAAACAATAAAAGGAGTACTAAATATGATTGGATATAAAAAAATAAAAGAAATATTAGATTTTTTAAGAAGTGAAGAAGGTAAAAGAATAGCTAGAAAATATCCGAATGCTTTCGTAAGAGATAGTCCTTTAAATTTAGAAAATCTAGTAAATTTGTTATTATTTTATCATAAACAAATGATACGGTATTTATAAATGGAAAAATAATAGAAAGACATATAATAATCTCATATATAAAAGTATATTAATATAATTTAAAGAAAAATCTTGCTCTTTTAATATTATATATAGTATAATATATGTAAAGTTTAAAAAATATAGGAGAGATGGAAAATGAAAAAATTACCTTATGGAATAAGTGATTATGAAAGATTACAAGAAAATAATTATTATTACGTAGATAAAAGTAAATATATAGAAAAATTAGAAAACATATCAGCACCATATATAATGTTTTTAAGACCGAGAAAATTTGGCAAAACATTATTTACAAGTATGTTAGAAAATTATTATGACATAAAAAAGAAGGAGAAATTTGAAAGATTATTTGCTGAAACATATATAGGAAAAAATCCAACAGAATTAAGAAATAAATATCATATATTAAAATTTAACTTTTCAGGAATAGATACATCTGATAATGAAAGTACTATAAAGGGATTTA
>CAKPRQ010000016.1 GCA_934182605.1 uncultured Clostridia bacterium
ACAAGATTATACATAGGTGAAATATTCGCTAATAAAATAAAGATATTTTTTAGTGAAATATTCAAAAAATATTGACATGTTTAATTTGACTTTTACATAAAAGTTATCTATAATATAATTAACCCAAATTATTTTAGGAGGACGTCTATGTTCAAGTTTTTGGCTTCCCTGGCTATGGTATTTTGCTTCTGTGTAACGTCGGGGTGTGCCGGCCCGAAAAACGACACCTATGTTGTGAGTCCAGAATTGGAGCATTTCCCGCATCCTTTCATGGTGACTCACGGTGAACACGGTGCTGTAAAGACTTTCCCCGCTGAAAGCTCCGTCGAAAAGTATGCGAACCTTGATTTGCTCTTGCTTGAGCCAGGATTCATCGCATACATCGAATGCAGTCATGCGAGTGAACTGGAAGAGGTTTTTAAAAAACAAGGATATATCCTTAAAGGCTCCAAAAAGGCCGCAAAAGATATCTGTCAGTTGAACTTTGCTCGGCAAGGGGAAATGGTCTTTTTCGTAGACTAAGTCTCAACCGGCCCACATTTGTGGGCCGCCTTATTTATTACATACACTCCTATTTACACTTTTCCTTTATTTTAACTAAAATATTTAAAGCATTAATTGGTGTTAATTCATTTAAATCAACTTTATCTAATTCATGAGCTATTTCAGCTAATTTATAATTATAAAAATCAAACTGTCCCTCTACTTGTTTCTTAGATGTAGAACTTTCTTTTTCTATATCTTTAGTATTTATACTTCCTTTTCTTTCTATCGTTCTTAATATTTGGTTTGCCCTTTTTATAACAGTGTTATTAACTCCTGCAAGTTTAGCTACGTGTATTCCATAGCTTTCGTCCGTACCACCTTCTATTATTTTTCTTAAGAATATTATGTCTTCTCCATTTTCTTTTACAGCTATTGAGTAATTTTTTATTCCTTCTTGTTTTTCCTCTAAAGCAGTTAATTCATGATAATGTGTTGCGAATAAAGTTTTGGCACCACATTTTTCTTTATCTGCCATATATTCTGAAACTGCCCATGCAATAGAAAGTCCATCATAAGTAGAAGTCCCTCTACCTATTTCATCTAATATCACTAAACTATTTTTTGTGCAATTTTTCATAATATTTGCGACTTCCATCATTTCCACCATAAAAGTACTTTGGCCCATACTTAAATCGTCTGCTGCACCTATACGTGTAAATATCTTATCGACTACACCTATTTTTGCTTCTGTTGCAGGTACAAAAGATCCTATTTGTGCCATAAGTGTAATTAGAGCAACTTGTCTCATATATGTAGATTTACCCGCCATATTAGGCCCTGTTATAATTGCAAATCTATTTGATTCTTCATCCAATATAGTATCATTAGTTATAAATTCACCGAAGTTCATCATTTTCTCTATAACTGGATGGCGTCCTTCTTTTATAATTATCTCACCTTCATTATCTACTGCAGGCTTTACATAAGTATTATCTTCAGCAATTTTAGCAAAAGAACACAATACATCTAATATAGAAATTATATTAGCAGCTTTTTGTATTCTTGTTATATTTTCAGATATCTCTTTCCTTACTTGTAAAAATAATTCATACTCTAATTTAAACATTTTTTCTTGAGCACCAATTATTTTTTCTTCAATTTCTTTTAACTCAGTCGTTACAAATCTTTCACAATTAGCTAAAGTTTGTCTTCTTATATATGTATCTGGTACTAAACTTAAATAAGATTTAGTTACCTCTAAATAATATCCAAATATCTTATTATAACATATTTTTAAATTCTTAATTCCTGTTTTTTCTTTCTCTTGCGCTTCTATATTTACTAGCCATTTTTTGCCTTCAGTTGACGCTAATTTATATCCATCTAATTCTTCATTAAATCCCAATTTAATTAGGTCTCCTTCTGTCACAGATATAGGAGGCTCGTCCACTATTGCCTTATCTATTAAATCATAAATATCTTTTAATTCATCTAATTCATTATTCAATTCTTTTAAATAATTATTTTCACTTCTTTTCAATATCTCTTTCAAAAATGGAATTTGATATATAGAATTTTTTAATGCAATCATATCTTTTCCATTAGCATTACCGTATGATATTTTACCCACTAATCTTTCTATATCATAAACCTTTTTTAACAATTCAACAGTTTCATCTTTCAAAATAATATTATTCTTTAATTCTTCAACTGCTTCTAATCTCTTATTAATTTCCTTCACATTAACTAAAGGTTCTGCAATCCACTTTCTTAAAAGCCTTCCTCCCATGGAAGTAGAAGTTTTATCTAAAACCCATAAAAGCGTTCCCTTTTTAGAAGTGTCTCTCATTCTTTCTGTAAGCTCTAAATTTCTTCTAGCAGTTACATCTAAAGTCATATATTGAGCAATATTATATATAACAATTTTATTAATATGTTCTAATTTAACTTTTTGTGTTTCTGTTAAATATGTGATTAATGCATTTATAGAAGAAATACATAATAAATATTCGTCTAAATTATCGACATTTTCTCCATTCGTTTTACAAAAAGCATAATTTAAATTATTATAATTATTATTAAAAGAACTTTCATCTTCTTTAGAAATAAATACATTAAATCTATCTTTGATCTTTTTACATTCTTCATTAGTTTGAAATAATAAATCATTAACAATAATTTCTGCAGGAGAATATTTTGCAATTTCATCTAATAATTTTTCAAAATTATTATTTTCCTTAATCTGAGTAGAATAAAACTCACCTGTAGTCATGTCACAAACAGATAAACCAAAGTATAGACCATTCTTATATATAGACATAATATAATTATTTTTTTTCTCTTCTAACATATTACTTTCTATAACAGTACCTGGAGTTACTATTCTTATAACATCTCTTTTTACAATACCTTTACATTCTTTTGGATTTTCTAATTGCTCACAAATTGCTACTTTATATCCTTTTTCAATAAGTTTAGAAATGTATCCTTCTGCAGCATGAAACGGAACACCTGCCATAGGTGCTCTTTCTTCTAATCCACAATCTTTACCAGTCAATGTTATTTCTAGCTCTCTTGAAGCAATTAAAGCATCTTCAAAAAACATTTCATAAAAATCACCAAGCCTATAAAATAATATACAATCTTTATAATCCAACTTAGTTTTTATATATTGTTGCATCATAGGGGTTACTTTAGACATATCTACTTCATCTATTGACATATTAAATAATTACTCCTTTCAAATACCATTTATGTTCTGAAACTATTTTTACATTTACTACCTTACCTATCATATCACTATCAGCTTCTATTATTATTACTTTATTAGAATCTGTTCTAGCAGTTAATGTTTTATCATTATTTTTACTGTAACCTTCTATTAAAACCTTTTCTACTTTACCTATATATTTTCTATTATTTTCTTCAAATTGACTTTCTACTAGGTTTTTTAGTCTATTAAATCTTTCATGTTTTATTTCATCAGGTATTTGTTCTTCAATAAGAGCAGCTTTTGTACCTTCTCTTATAGAATATATAAACATAAATACTTGTTCATAATTTACTTTTCTTACAACATCTAAAGTATCTTGAAAATCTTGTTCAGATTCACCTGGAAATCCCACTATAATATCTGTTGAAAATAATACATCAGGAATTTCTGATTTTATTTTATTTACTAATTCTAAATACTGTTCTTTTGTATATCTTCTGTTCATTTTTCTTAAAATTTCTGTACTTCCAGATTGAAGTGGTAAATGTAAAATTCTACTAACTTTTTTAGAATCTTTTATTGACTCTATAACATCATCAGTAAAGTCTTTTGGATGGGGTGAAACGAAACGTATAATTTCAATACCATCTATCATTTCTATAGCTCTTAATAGCTTTGCAAATGTCTTTACTTCTTCATCTATTCTATCTCTTTCATTCTCAATATTAACAATATCTTCTTTTGTAATATTCATTTTAGTATTTTTATAATCATAGCCTTCTCTTTCATTTTCACTTCTCATATATGAATTTACATTTTGCCCTAATAAGGTAATTTCTTTATATCCATTTTTAGCAAGCTCTATTATTTCTAATAAAATATCACTAGCTTTTCTACTTCTCTCTCTTCCTCTCACGTAAGGAACTATACAATAAGTACAAAAGTTATTGCAACCATACATTATTGTAACAGAAGCTTTTTTATTACTACTTCTTTTAATAGGTAACCCTTCATATACTTTACCATCTATATCTAAAATATCTCTAATTTTTTTCTTAGTATTTAAAATATTATATAAATCTTCTGGTAATTTATGAAGTGTGTGTGTACCTAAAATTATATCTATAAAAGGGTAACTTTTTTTTATCTTTTCGACTATATGAGGTTCTTGCATCATACATCCACTTATTACTAAAATAGTACCGTTTTCTTCTTTTAATCTTTTAACTTCTCCAATTTTACCAAATAATTTTTCTTCAGCATTCTCTCGTACACAACAGGTATTAAATATAATAATGTTAGATTTCTTAAAGTCATTCTCTTTTATATACCCCATTTTTTCTAACATACCTGCTAACTTTTCAGAATCATTTTCATTTAGTTGGCACCCCATTGTTACTATATGATACTTTAAATTTTTTTCTTTATTTAATTCTTTAATTTTCTCTATATATTTTAATTGTTCTATTATTTCATTATTTTGCATATTACTCCCTCTTTTATATGAATTATTTCTATTATTATGCGATTTTTACCATCTCGCCTATATTAGTATATAATATTTTGAGTCAAAAGTCTAGTAATTAAAAAAAATTTTTTAGTTATTAAAGTTACAATTCAGAGGGGACTTTATGAAATCGTGATATATAGCTATTTTTAGTCAAAAAACAAGCTCAGGTTACACAATCCGGGTCTTGACTTACAAATAGCTATATATCACGATTTTGCTAAAACTATATGTCTATCTACTGAATTGTAACTTATTAAAAATCGAGAAGGTACATTTCGTACCTCCTCTTAGCTTTTCATAACCCCTCCTAAATTTCATAATATTTAGGTTCGGGTAAGAACATTACTGTTGGAATATATGTGCTCAAGTTTGCAGCCTTCATTTTATTCAAAACAATCTCCATAGTTTTTTCCTCATTGCCGTAATATTTGGCTACCTCCACACGATTCAAAAAGTGGAACAGCTTATAGTGCGGAATTTCTCTAAACTCACTGTGCACTTCAACCATCTCACTTATATCCTCGAGAAACAGGAATACATTTTTAGGATAAATCTGAAATACAGTGTGTGTATATACTCCTCTTGTTTTTATATAATACTTATTTGCAATGCTCGCAAACTTTTTGATGTCATATGAGAAATTATGCTCAAATGCAATCCAAGGAGGTTGCATAAAGCCCAAATCAGTCTGAGCATAAATAATAAACCCGTGAATATATGCGATCATCTCCAGCTGTTCTTCCTTAGTCCAAGAACTAAATGTGTTCTTCCACATGATGGTACCACCATAACGAACAAGTTCTTCTTGGAATCTCACAACAGAGTTGTTTTCCAACATAATTGCTCCTATAAAGTTAAAAATTTGATAATATTATACCATAAATTTACATAAAATGCAAGATTTAATCAAATACCTACTGAGTTGTTACCACAAACTTGTTTTAAATTACTTACACTTAAATCGTATTCTGTTTTTATAACTTCTAGAATTTCTTCTTCCTTTATTTTATTAGTACCATAAGTATTTAAGTAAATTGATATAGGGTTTTCATCTCCTATAGCATAGCTTGCACCTATTTCGCACCTATCTGCCAATCCTTTTTGTACTATATCTTTTGCTACTTTTCTTAACATATATGCTCCACTTCTATCTATTTTGCTTAAATCTTTTCCAGAAAATGCTCCTCCACCATGTTTTGCCATTGCCCCATAAGTATCTACCATTAACTTTCTCCCTGTTACGCCTGTGTCTGCCAAAGGTCCCCCTATTACGAATTGGCCATTCTTATTTATATCTATTTTCGTTTTTTCGTCTATTAAATTACTATATTTGCTCTCTAATATTACTTTTTCGTATATTTCTTTTCGTAATTCATCAATATTTTTCTCTTTTAAGTGTTGAGTAGATACTATTATATAATCAATTCTTACAGGTTTATCATCTTTATATTCTACTGTTACTTGAGTTTTCCCATCCGGTCTTAATCCTTTTATTAAATCATTCTTTCTTACATATGTTAAACGATTTGTTAAATCTTTTGCCACCATTATTGGTAGTGGCATTAATTCTTCTGTTTCATTACAAGCATAACCAAAAACGGTTCCTTGATCTCCTGCGCCTTTATTTCCAACTATTGCAGATATATCGTTACTTTGTTTAGTTATATTTATTAAAACTTTACAAGTTCTATAATCTATATCTAAATTTTCATTATCGTATCCAACTTCTTTTAAATGGTTTCTTACTATTTTTTCAATATCTATTTTAGCATTTGTCGTTATTTGTCCCGCAACATAAATAGTATCTTTAGCTGCCATTACTTCTACAGCTACCCTTGACATTTTATCTTGTTTCATACATTCATTTAAAATTTTATCTGCAATATTATCACATAATTTATCAGGATGTCCTTCTGTTACACTTTCTGATGTAAAAAAATAATTTTTCAAATAAATCACACTCCTAACTGTATTATTTCCTTTTTAATTCATATTCATACACAGTAACATTCTTAACTTTTAATTCTGAAGCATCTTCATCATTGCTAGAATACAAATTTGTTTTAAATTCTCTTCTATCTCTTAATGCAAATTCAAACATATTAGTATCTATTAAAACTTTAGTCGATAAATTCATTCCTACTGGTAATGTATCATTACTGTTATCATAAAAAATTATGTTAGATAAAAATAATGCATGCATATTTTCCTTTATCGTTATTTTGTATAAATTCACATCAGTTTCCTTACTATTCTTTTGCTCTTCGAAGCAATTTATAGGATTCATATCATACAAACATAATTCATCTATATCTAACAATGTATTTCCTTTTACTACTCTGTATAAATCCATTTCTATGGGAACAGTTATCTTTTCCATTGCTTCATTTATAATTTTACGCTTTCTTTCTATAATTTCCAAAAATTCTTCTTTTGTTGTATCCTTGTTAATATCTAAAATATTTAACTTATTTTTTTCTATTTCTCTATGATGTTTATTCGCAATAGTTTTTACCTTTGTACTTTCTTCTGTCATATTTCCAAAAATATCAAAATCTATATTGCCTATAATTTCTGTATTTAATTCTTCTTTTAAATTTTCAAATATATTATCTATTATTTCTTTTCGTTTACCTTCAATATTTTTTATAAAATTTAAAGCATCTAATAGTTCTGTACTTGCTAAAAATGTAGCATTTATCTCATTTTTAGTAAGTTCTGCTCTTTGCATTTTATCTACTTTATTACCTAAATCTTCAAAATCAAGGTCGAATGAGAAAGTTTTCTTAATATTATTTTTCATAGAAATTGTAGGGCCACCTTCTGTTAAACTTGGTAGCTCATCTTTATTTGCAAATCTCCAAAATTCAAAAATACTTTTTTTATGATTTTCAATTTCATCTATATAAAGTTGAGAATTTCTAATTTTTCTTTCTAAATTTTTAGTTTTCAATTCTAAGGCTTCTATATCTAATTGCAAATTTTTAATATCTTTTATTAAAATATCGTATTTAGCATAAATCATAACTAAATCTTCTATTGTAAACTTATCCTTTTCATCTGAAGAAAATACAAATAAAGCGTCATCTTTAACTTTTACCTCATTTTTATTTTCGGCAATATCTTCTTGCTGAATAGGCTTATTATTACTCTTTTTACTCTTAAAGAAAAATTTTATTTTTCCAAAGAAACTCTTTTTACACTCTAAAAAAGTAGAAATCACTTTTTCTTTCTCTAAATACTCTTTTTCTCTGTCAAAACAAATTATTTTCATTTCGTTCAATATATCTTTTAAACGATTTATATAATCTTGTTTTATAACTAATTCGTTTTCAACTTTTACATATTCATTCTTGATAAAATCTGGTAAATTACTGTATATTAAATTTTTATTTTCAAAATAAAATTCTAATTCACTTTTTTTATTAATCATTATTTCAAATTTATAATACTGACTCAATTCAGTTTTTAATATAAAGAGAGCCTTAATTTGTTTATAAAACATTTGTGCTTCTTCTTTAGTTCTTAATTTAATCTTGTACTCAGTTTCAACATTATTGTATACTTTTGCTTTACCTACTATTTGTAGAGTTACATTATTTTCCTTGTCATACACTTCATAAGAAGTAACCCATTCGCCAGTAAAAATCCATAAATAATTTTCTATATCTCTAATTTCAGACTTGTCTAAAATTTTTCTTGAATATTCTAATCTACTTATTGGAACATAAATAGTAGAAACATTCTTTTTTTTCGATTTACTAAATTCAATTTGTTTTTTTAATAGATAAAACATATGTGAATATTCTAAATCGTTTATAGAAACTAGCATAAAATATGTATCTGTAACTTGTGAATAATATATTTGCCATAAAAAACTTTTTTCATATTTTATTCTAAAAGGTATATTATCTTGAAATTGTTCTTGTTGTTTTTCTATCTCTTCTATATCTTCAATTTGAACATTATTTAAAATTCCTAAAAATATTGTATATCTTTCTATATCTTCTTCATTTCCATTTAAATTTAAAAATTTATATAATGGAATAGCCTCACTATACTTCTTTCTCATATTTTCATTTTTAGGATTGGGAGTAAGCAAAATTTGTATTTTATCTATAGGAATATTCTTATACACAACTCCATCTTTTTCCTCACCAATGTTTGAAATTCTATAATCTAATTCTCTATATTCTGTTAAAATTTCTGGAATTTTCTCTAAATCCAAATTTAAGTATTTTAATTTTTCTTTTAATGCATTATCATTGGTGGTAACTTTAGGCATTAATAGAACCTCCTTTCGTAAAATTAGTATCCTGGTTTTTCCAACAATCTAAACATATTTTTCTTGTATTCTTCTACTCCCGGTTGATTAAAAGGATTCACTCCTAATATCATTCCTGATATTGCACATGCTTTTTCAAAGAAATATATTAAATGTCCTAATGTTTTTGCGTCTAATTTTTCTAAACTTATTTTTATGTTAGGTACTTCTCCAGTAACATGAGCTTCTATAGTACCTTCCATTGCTTTTTTATTTACGTAATCTAAAGTTTTTCCTGCTAAGAAATTCAAACCGTCTACATTATCTTCGTCTAATTTTATAGTTATATCATTTTTCGGCTCTACAACTTCTAATACTGTTTCCATTAAATTCCTTTTTCCTTCTTGTACATATTGACCTAGTGAATGTAAATCTGTTGTAAAATCCATTCCTGTTGGAAAAATTCCTTTACCTTCTTTGCCTTCACTTTCACCATATAGTTGTTTCCACCACTCTACTATATAATGCATTTTAGGTTCGTAATTAGCTAATATTTCTATAGTTTTTCCTGTTCTATATAATAAATTTCTAATAACTGCATATCTATAGCATTCATTATATTTTAAAGATTCATCTGTATATTTTTCTTCTGCAAATCTTGCACCTTCCATAAGTTCATCTATATTTATACCTGCAACTGCTATTGGAAGTAATCCTACTGCAGTTAAAACAGAATATCTACCGCCTACATTATCTGGTACCACAAAGGTTTCATAATTCATTTCATTTGCTAAATTCTTTAAAGCACCTTTATTTTTATCTGTAGTCACAAAGATTCTATTTTTAGCTTCCTTTTCACCATATTTTTGTTCCACATATTCCTTTAAAACCCTAAAAGCAATAGCTGGTTCTGTAGTTGTACCTGATTTTGAAATTACATTTAAAGAAATATCTTTATCAGAAATTATGTCTAACAAATCAGTTAAATAATTTGGACTCAAATTATTACCAACATATAATATTTGAGGTGTCTTTCTCTTATCTTTACTTTGTAAATTACTAAATGTATGAGATAAACTCTCTATAACAGCTCTTGCCCCTAAATACGAACCACCTATACCAATAACTATAAAAACATCTGAATTTTCTTGTATTTTTTTTGCTGCAACTTTAATTCTTTCAAATTCCTCTTTATCATAATTTGTTGGTAAGTGTAACCAACCCACAAAATCATCTTCTTTTGCAGAACGACTTTCTAAATCAGTTGCAAACTCCTTAATAGACTTATCAAATTTCATTATCTCTTTTTCAGAAATTTGTACATTATCAAAATCAACTTTAATATTCATAACAAAAACTCCTTTTTAATTACATAATTTCTTAAGCACATTAATAAACATCGCATGGGACCATCCTAGTCCAATAACCCAAGCAGGTTTCATCTCCTTATTATCTACCTGTTCTCCTAAAAAGCCAAGTTCTGAACAAGATTTTATAACAAATTCAAAACACTTCTTAGCTTCTTCTACATTTTTATCTTTTATATGGTATTCTGCCATCCAAAGATTAGCTATAACCCAAGGATTTCCTCCTATATAATTATCTCCTTCATATCTTAAGTACCCTCCTCTATAAGTTCTTATTGTAAGATTAATTTTTTCTATAGTATTTTTTATTTTCTTATCTGCAGGTGTAAATACATTAAATGGTGTTACTAATCCTAGTAAACTTATATCCATTTTCTTATCTTTATTGTTTCTTACAAAAGATTTTAAATTATTATCATAACAATTTTTAACAATATAATCTTTTAATTCAACTATCTCTTTCTCTATAATTAAATTTTGTTTCCTTATTTTTTCCTGTTTTAAACGGTTATTTTCATACATAGGCAATACTATTATGTACATTTTTTGCATTATCTCAAAACTTGAATATATTGCTGCTAATGAGTATGTATGTATTGCTTCGCATTCTTCCCATAAATCGTAACTAGGCTTTAATTTTTCTTTTTTATCTTTCCTTTCTGCGTTTTCTTCCAAAATTTCATTTTTAACTACATCATCACAAATAGTAACTATTCCTAATTCATCTTCTAAGTATTTTAATAAAAATTGAATTGCTTTTTCGCACATTTTCAAATTATTTTTTAAAAATGTCTCGTTTTTAGTATTTAAGTAATGGTTGTATACTCCATATATAACTGAAGCAGTTTCGTCTACTTGATATCCCCAACAAGGTGCTAAAGTTCCATCTGTATAAAATCTCTGCTCCCACATTCCATTTGTACTTTGAGTATTTTTACAAAAGACATTATAAAATTTATCTGCCTCTTTTACCATATTTAAATTATCTAACGCCTCTGTTATATATATTGCATCGCGTGGCCAACAATACGAATATGAGCCACATCTAGTTTTCCCTTCATCTACTTCTAAAGCAGCTGATATTCCACCAGTTTTAAAATTCATTAATAATGGAAATAGCAATATAGTTCTTTCATATATCTTTTTTACATTTGGAATTGTAGCGTATTCTTTCAAATCTATTAGGCTATGCTCTCTCAAATACTTGTTCCAATATCTTTTTGTAGAATCCATTTCTTTTTTTACATCTAATTTTAAAATTTCTTCAATCTCTTTATCTATTGATTCCATATTATTTTTAGTAGAATTTTCTTTAATATATACATATATATCTAAAATTCTACTTTCACCAGGTTTAAGTATATTTAAATCATATGATACGCTAGAATCTGTTGACATTCCTACATAATCTTTACCACTTATTACTCCAGTTTCTATATTAGATTCTGTAGAATTTATTTGGTATGATAACATTTTCTCTTTTGAAAAAATTGCAAATGTGTAGTCATGCATATATTGTTTTAAAATATTATTGCTACATAATCCACTTACTTGATTATTCACATCACTTACTAATTTAGAATAAATTATAAAGTTTATATCTAAATCTATAGAATTTTCATTTCTAAATTCATATCTTTTTACTAAAAAATTCTTATTTGCCGGTACAAAATCTGTTTGCAAAATTTTTAATTTAAAGTATGAATTAAATATCTCTGTGTTTAAAATATTACTTCCTTCTGTATAATATTGTTTATAAGTATTATTTATATCATTACTCAAATAAATTATATTTGAATCATTTATCTTAACACCTGTAAACATAAAATCAAGAAATTGTCTATAATCTGTATTAGGGTAAAATATTCTTAAAAGCTCTCCTTTTTTTGAAAAAGATGCTACAACATTACTATTTCCGATTATGGCATCATTAAAATACTTTCTTATCATAATTTTGATCCCTCTCTATTATTTTTACTATTTGTTTTTCTAATTCTTTTATTTTGTCGTTTACTTTTATTAATTCTTCATCATTTATATCTTCATCTTTTAAATCTTCTTCTACGTATGCTCCCATATCAACAACTTCTTCTTTTAATGTTTCTAAACGTTCTAATATTTCTAAACGTAAGAATTTAAATTTATGCTCACCTTGAACCTTATCTATCATTTTTACTAATTCTGATAATTCATAAACATCTCCATAATTTGGTATTGTTACAGGTATCTTAGTTTCTTCTATTATTTTTTCTTTTAAAATTACTTGACTTTCTAATTCACCATGTACTAAAAAAATATGTTTAGGTTTATTTATAAATGAATATATAAAATTCATTAACCATTGTTGGTCTGCGTGCCCTGAATATCCTTCTATATATTCAATTCTTGCATTTACTGCAATTTCTTCGCTGAATATCTTTACTTTTTTTGCCCCATTCACTATTGTATAACCAAGTGTTCCAGGTGCTTGATAGCCCACAAAAAGTATAGTATTTCTTGGATTCCAAATATTGTGTTTTAAATGTTGCTTAATTCTTCCAACTTCACACATACCACTAGCAGATATTATAATTGAAGGTGTAGGGTCATCATTCAACATCATAGATTCTTCTGCTGTTCTCGTATATTTTAGTCCAGGAAATTCTAATGGATGATCTCCGTTCATTAATTCTTTTTGAATTTCTTCATCGAATAATTCCATATTTTGTTTAAAGACTTCAGTTGCAGATATAGCCAATGGACTATCTACATATACAGTAGTTTTCATCAATTTTTCATATTTTCTTTGAAATTCCTCATCATTTTTATTATGTTCCTTAGCTCTATTTAATTCATAAAGAATTTCTTGAGTTCTTCCTACTGCAAAAGACGGAATTATTACTTTACCTCCACCTTCTAGAGTTTCAGTAACGATATCTAAAAATTGTCTTGCTCTATCTTCATCTTTATATGTTTGATGTAATCTACTACCATAGGTAGATTCCATGATTAAATAATCAGTACTTTCTATCATCGTTGGGGCTTGTAATAATGGTAAGTCATTATTTCCTAAATCACCTGTAAATACAAGTTTTTCTGTTTTTCCATTTTCCTCCACCCAAAGTTCTATAATAGCAGAACCTAACATATGGCCAGCATCATTAAATCTAGCTTTTATATGTTCATCTATATCTATTATTTCATCATACTTAACAGGTCTAAAAATCTCTAAAGATTTTAATGCATCCTCTGCTGTATAAATTGGTGGTATAGGTTCTTTCCCATTTCTTATTAATTTCTTATTTTTCCAAACCGACTCGGTCTCTTGGATATGGCCACTATCAGGCAACATTATACCACATAAATCACAAGTAGCTTTAGTTGCATACACAGGATTTCTATAACCTTCATTATATAGCTTAGGAATTCTTCCAGAATGGTCTATATGTGCGTGTGATAATAAAATAAAATCTATGTCTTCAACTCTAAAAGCAAATTCATCTGTATTTTGATATTCTGCCGTTATTTTACCTTGATACATACCACAATCTAATAAAAATTTCTTACCTGCTCCTTCAACTAATATATTAGAACCTGTTACAGTTTTTGTTGCTCCTAAAAAAGTTACTTTCATATAAAAATCATCCTTTCTCTTATGAATTATTGCAATTTCAAGAAATTACACTAACAACTTAGTTTTCTTATTAGTTTTAATATTAATTTCTTTTACATTTTCGCTTAATTTTAATGAAACATCTAAAATTTCGCCATCATATATATCCATTATTATTTTATTATTTTCAACTCTTAATAATACTTCTATATCTTTTAAGTTAATTATTTTTGTATCTAATATTTCAGATACTAATTCTATGTTTTGCAATATATTTTTAGTAAAAGCTATAAACATATTATTTTGATATGCTTTGGATAATAGCTTTCTTTCATAATTTTTTATAGATTTTTTCAATAATTTTTCTTCTTTTAAACATATGGTTTTATTTACTTTCATATTTTTATAATATCGCAATACATATATATTATTTAAGATTTCCTTCTTACTTTCTATTTTAGGAATTTCAAATTCTTTTAATTCCAAAAACTTATTTTGTACTTGAATAATGTCAGCTTTTAAAGTACTTCTACTATTTTCCATTTTATGCAAATCTGAAAACTTAAGATATTTATCTTCTAAATCTTTCTTTTCTTTTAAATAAGTTTTAGGATCTAACTTTTGGTTATAATTTTTTATTTCATTATATAAATTTTCTCTTTCTTGTTTAATCATTGTTGAAAATCTTCGTACACTAAATATTTGCTTACCCAAAGGTAATGTTTCATTTAATTCGTGATATTTTTCTTTTAATATATTTTTATCTAACATCATTTGTTCAATTTCTTTTATTCTGTTATTTATATCCTTCTTTTTATCATAAATGTCTTGCATATATTTTGATTTATTGTCCATATAGTCTATAGCTTCTTTTATTTTTTTACCTTCTTCTAGTATCTCTAAAGTTTCTTCTTTATATCCATTTATCAATATTTTTAAAAATACTCTATACACTAATAGAATTAATCTTTTTGTATTTTTTTCTCCATACTTTTTAATTAAAATTTTCATTAAATTTTCAATATAATCTTCTGAATTTTGACATTTTCGCCAGTCTTCAATAAATTCCAAATCTACTATACTTAGAAGATTATAATATAGAATACTATACAAAAATTGATATTCTAATTCAAATTGATTATTCCATGACCATCCATCAAAATTATATATACATTCTTGTATATTAACTCCATATGCTAAATTTAAAAAATCACTTATGACAAAATTTATCATCCTATATGCAGGTTTCACGTAAAATTTATTATCCATTAACATTGTTATTCCTACTAGTAGAGATTTTTCTGTAGGGAAACATACTAGTGCCACCTGATTTTCTATAAATGCTTGCTCATGATTATTAATCATCTGTATACCTATTTTTGAAGAAGGTTCTACTAATTTTATTATTACACATTTTTTATCTATTGTTTCTATAATATCCTGTAAAAATTCATCCTTACTTTTTACAAAAACCTTTACTATTTTATAATCGTCATAAGCAACTTCTAGTTTATACAACATACTTAATAATAAACTTTTTGTATTTGCTGTAAAATCTTTATTTTCTAAAACTTTTTCTAATATGTTATTATAATTTACTTTACCTAAATTTTTTAGTAAAGGTCTCATTTTTTCACCCCTTTGTATTTTTAGCTGTTGCTTAACAATCGCTGTTATTCATCTTCAGTTGGTGCCATATTTAATTCTTGCCATCTTTCTTTAGTCATTAAAACTTTTCTAGGTTTACTTCCTTCTGGAGCAGATACAATTCCTCTTGCTTCCATTTGATCCATTATACGTCCTGCTCTTGCATATCCCACTTTAAACTTTCGTTGTATATATGATGTAGAAGCCTGTCCAGTTTCTACAACCATTTCTATTGCGTCGTTTAAAAATTCATCTGCATCATCATCTGTATTTTCATCTAATTCTTTATCTGTACTATTATTTTTTTCTATACTTTCTATTATGTCTGAATTATATTTTACTTCGCCACCTGCTTTTAAGAAATCTACTATTTTTTCTACCTCTTCATCTGATATAAATGCTCCTTGTATTCTTTGTGGCTTAGATGAGCCTACTGGTGAGAATAACATATCTCCTTTTCCTAATAATTTTTCTGCACCATACATATCTAAAATAGTTCTTGAGTCTACTCCTGATGATACTGCAAAAGCTATTCTTGAAGGTACATTTGCTTTTATTAATCCAGTAATTACATCTACAGATGGTCTTTGTGTTGCTATTACTAAATGCATTCCCGCAGCTCTAGCCATTTGTGCTAATCTACAAATTGCATCTTCTACATCTTTTGCTGCTACCATCATCAAATCTGCTAATTCATCTATAATTATTATAATATGTGGTAATTTTTCACCATCATTTTCTAATATTTTATTATATCCTTTTATATCTCTTACACCTTTTTCAGCAAACAGACTATATCTATGTACCATTTCTTGAACAGCCCACATTAAAGCTCCTGCAGCTTTTTTGGCATCTGTCACTACTGGTATTAAAAGATGTGGAATTCCATTATATACAGAAAGTTCTACTACTTTTGGATCTATCATAACAAGTTTTACTTCACTAGGTTTTGCTTTATATATTATGCTTGTTATTAATGTATTTATACATACGCTCTTTCCTGAACCTGTTGAACCTGCTATTAAAACGTGTGGCATTTTTGCAATATCTGTTACAATTACATCGCCCGCTGCATCTTTTCCAAGAGCAAATGCTGTTTTAGCTTCTACATCTTTAAATTCTGGTGTATCTATTATTTCTCTTAATAAAACAACTTCTTTTTCCTTATTTGGAATTTCTATTCCTACTGCTTGTTTACCTGGAATAGGGGCTTCAATTCTAATACTTTCTGCAGCTAAATTTAAAGCAATATCATCAGCTAAATTTGCAATTTTGCTAACTCTTACGCCTTCTGCAGGTTTTAATTCATATCTTGTAATAGCAGGGCCTACAGATACATTTTCTACTTTAGCTGATACCCCAAAACTATATAAAGTTTTTTGCAATTTACTTGCCGTATCTGTTAATGCTTTCTTAGCGATTGTTTTTTTACTACTAGGCGATTGTAATAATTCAATAGGTGGAAATTCATACTCTACATCTTCAACCACCATTGTATGATCTAAAGTTAAAACTTGTTTTGTTTTATCAACCTTTTCCTCTGTTTGTTCTGTAAACAATTCGTCTTGACTATCTTTTTGAGATTCAGTTTCTCTTTGTAATTTATTATTCTTATCTTTTTTATGCTTCTTAAATATATTATTTTCAATATAGTCTACATTATTATTTGGCTTACTTTCATGAATATTAATTTCTATTTGCTCATCTAAATTTTCAGGTTGCTTTTTCTTTTTATCTACTCTTCTTTCTTCAGTTTCAGCCTCTTCTTTTCTTTCCTTCTCTCTTAATCTTTTCTTTTCTTCCCTATTTTCCATATAATTCTCTATAATTACTGCAGGCCTAAAGCCAAAAATAAATACAGCTACAATTACAGCAATTCCAATTGAAATTATATATGTACCTATCTCCCCCACAAGGTTAATTAAGCCATACGCTATTAAAGTACCTAATAAACCTCCACCTATATCTTTAGTTCCCAAATCATATGCTGCATTTAAGATATCATTCAAATCCCTATTTATACCAAAAGTCCCACCCGAAAATTGATTTACAGAAAAAATTACCATTATAGATAAGAGTAAAGCTAAATATAGTATAGCTTTACCTTTTAAACCTTCACTTTTATTAAAAATTAAATATACTCCTAAAATAAAAATACCTATTGGTAATACATATCTAACCCAGCTCATTAATCCACCTAGTATTGTACTTATGCCTTGTCCCAACAATCCAGATTCAGAAAATATTAAAAAACCTAATAGAACACTAAATATTATTAATAAAGTAATTTGAACATTCTTTTTAATGTCATCGTTCTTTTTTTTTCTTCTCTTTGCAGCCATTTGATTCCTCCATTCAAAATAATTATTTTAGTTCTTTTCTATTATTATCTATCGTAACTAAAGTTTCATTTACTTTATTATCTACATATGCTATAGTTTCTTGTAATTTAGTTGTAATTTCTTTTACATTTCCTTCTAATTCTTGTAAAATACCGTCTGCATACTCTTTAGTTCCCTTATCTATTTCACGAGCCATATCATTCGCTTGTGCAATTATTTCTTGTTTCTTTTCATATGCTTTTCTTGTAATTTCATGCTCATCTATCATTGCAATTATTCTATTCTCAGCTTCTTTTACTATATCATCAGCTTCTTTTTGAGCTTCTGTAAGGATTCTTTGGCGTTCTTCTCTTACCCATCTTGCTTGTTTCAAATCTTCAGGTAATTTTAAACGAATATCCTCTATAATTTGAAACAACTCATCCCTATCTAAAAATATTTTATTTGAAAAAGGTAATTTTTTAGCATTTTCAATCATATTTTCTAATTCTTCTAATAAAGTGTATATTTCCATACATTTACTCCTTTCGCTCTAAGAATAGTAAAATAACTCTACCGTATTTTCTTATGTCTTTTATATATAATCCTATATTCTGCAATTTCTGTAATTCAGATTCCATATCTGTTTCAACTATTATAATTCCTTCTTTTACTAATAAATTATACTCTAATATTCTCTTTATGGCATCTTCCAACAAGCCACCCTTATATGGTGGATCTAAAAAAATCAAATCAAACTCTTTATTTTCATTTTTCATTTGTTTTAAAATATCTTCATATGAGCCTTTTAAAACTATAGCTTTTTCACCTAATTTTGTTTTTTCTACATTTTGCTTTATTACATTTATAGCCTTATCAGAAATATCAGAGAATACAGCTGATTTTGCTCCTCTGCTCAATGTTTCTAATCCTAATGCACCACTACCTGCAAATAAGTCCAAAACTCTTGCATCTTTTATATGCATTTGTATTATGCTAAATAATGGCTCTTTTACTCTATCTAGTGTTGGTCTTGTTTCTGTACCTTCTAATGTTACTAATCTTGAACCCCTTGATGTTCCACTTATTATTCTCATAATTTATACACTCAATTCTTTCCAATTTTTCTATATATATATTTTATTACATTTTTGGAATATGTCAAGTAAAATTTAAAAAATGTAATATTTTGGTAATAAAAATGTAATAGAAATGTAATAATTTGATTAAGTGTATATATCTTAATTCTTATTTATCATTTTTTATTACTTTTTATTGTGTTTACATAATATAAATGGTATAATATCTGTATGTTTATTTGAATAGTATATTTGTGGAGGTTGCTATGAAATATAAAATTTTAATGGCTAGTTCAGATATAAACTACAATAATTTCTGTTGTACATTTTTGATTTATGAAATAGAAAAGTCAACTACTGGATTAGATACTTTAAACAAATATTTAAAAATAGAACCTGATATTTTAATATTAGATAGTATAATTAATGATATTAATTATATTGATATAATTGATAAGATATCTATATTTAATAAAAACGGAAAAAATAAATGTAATATCATTTTGATTATTAATAATCAAAATGATAAACTTTCTCTCTATAACACTGCAAAAATTTATCAAATTTTTACAAAATCTCATGATTTAAAACATCTATTAGAAAATATAGAATTAATGTTATCAGAATTCAGTATTCCAATATTAACAGAAAAAGAAATAAATTTATTACTTACAAAACTTAATTTTAGTTTAAGCTCTAAAGGTACAAAATACATTAAATCGGCAATAACTCATTGCTATTATTCCCAATATTCTGAAAATACATTCTGTTCTTTGAAAGAACTTTTTGAAATTGTAGCAAACGAATATGATACTACCATTGAAACAATAAGAGATGGTATACGAAGTTCTTTAATACCATTAAATACATATAGAGAATTTATTGATTCGCAATCAATTTTAAAATTATTTAATAATTATAGAAATATTACCCCAAAATATTTTATAGAAACTGTTAGCACCTATTTTCATATAAAAAAACAAAATGAATTAAATAAATAATTCTTTTTTATTACAAATTTAGTATGATAAAATATTAATCTATTATATATTGGTATAACAACAAAAAATATATTAATGATTCATATACTCAAATTTTTCATATCTTATCCTATTTTTTCTCATTTCTGGTTGTAGTTTATTGTATCAAAATAATAAAAATCTAGCTCAAAAGAGTTAGATTTTTATTTTACTAATTTAAAATAAGCATTTAATTATAATGAAATAAATTCATTATTTCTTTTATTAAATCACTTTGTTTTTTACAAAATAGTTTATTATCTAACCATATAAGAAAATATTTATAGATTATTTCGTCTTTTAATTTGTCTGATAGCTATTTTTTTACAATATCTTTATAATATGTAGTTTATCTTATTAGAGATATACGCTAATACATTAATAAAACTTTTCTCATAATTTATTGAATAAAACTAACATCTTTATTTAAAATTCCAACTTTTTTTCCATGTAGATATTTACGCTTATATTATATATTTCTTTTATACATTCTTTAAATTTATTATTTTATAACGTAATTCTCAGAACATTTTCAGATATGCTGTATGCAATTTCATAGACTCTTTGTCTACAATATCGCAACTTCCAACTTTATTATAGACCTCCTTATTTAATAAGGCATTCAATTATTTTGTTTATTAATTTTTTTCTTATTCAATATATCTTCTTTATATACATTTTCTTATTTAAAATACTCATCCTTTAAAATAGAATAATATTTTACGTCTATAAATTTATTTTTTAAAAATTCTTTCTTCCTCAGAGTTCCCTCATATTTAAGCCCATTTTTTTCCATTACCCTTTCAGAAGCTATATTCATTGAATTAAGTCTTGTTTCAATTCTTATTAACTCCATTTTATCAAATCCAAATTTAATTATTTCTTTTAATGCTTCTGTCATTATTCCTTTATTCCAATAATTTTTATTAAGCACATAACCAATTTCAGCAGAAAAATTTTTTCTATCATAATTTACAAAATCAATACTTCCAATCATCTTAGAATTTTCTTTCCACTCGATTCCCCATGGTGCAATTTCATTTTTAGAATACTTTAGTAATATATTCTCAATATAATCTATAGCAACATCTACACTTTTATATGTATCCCACGACAAAAATTTTGTAACCTCATTATCACTTGCATATTCATATAAATCATCAATATCATTTTCAGTAAATTTTCTAAGAATAAGTCTTTTAGTTTCTATTCTTGGCAAATCAAAAATCTTTTCTTGTTTTATCATATCAACACAACCAATCTTTTCATATATACTTTTAATTTAATTAAATAAATAATCTTTAATATGATTTTCTACATTTGTATGTTCAATTAAATTTTGTAAACTTGGTTTTTCTCCAATCATATCTATACCATTAAATATAGTATCTGTATAAAATTCTCCTATAGAATTTACAAAAATAACTCCTTTTGCACGAAAATCGATTTGATTTCTATAAACTCTTATTAACATATCTTTTCCTAATTCCTTGTTTAATTCTTTTTCAAGTTTTTCTAATTCCTCATTATGAACTCTTATCTCATCAAAGAAATTCTTACATTTTTCAGAATAATTTACAGGATAAAGTTGCCATTTTTCTATTCTATACTTACGCAAATATTTTCCTATTTCTATTATTGAATTATAGTTTATTTTTGTAACTACTGTATGTATACTAACTCTTACATTATTTTGTTTTAATAATTCAATGTTTCTTTTTATTTTCTCAATTTGCTTTTCATCATAAGGTCTAACTTTATTTGAAATATCATTATCTATACTATCTATTGTTATTCTAACTGTAGTATTACTATTTTTTATCTTATCAATATATTTTTCTAAATTAGAAGTTGTTCCATTTGTATCTATAACAATAGCACATTTACCATCTAATATGTCAATTATAGAACCAATTTCAGGACATAGTGTTGGCTCTCCTCCTGTTAATCCTACTGTTAATGGTGATAATGTCAATATATGTTTGGCAGTTTCTTTTAAAAGTTCTCTGTCGAGTTCTGCAGGATTCATTTTATTATTAGCACAACAATAAATGCAATCTAAATTACATACATCAGAAACTAGCCAATTTATTCTAAATGGATATTTTATTTTTATATTTGATGAAATTGCATTTTTATTTTCTTCTAAAAATTTCTCAAATTTATTTTTTTCTAAATATTTATTTTCTAAAAAATATTCTTCTAAACAAACTCCTTCATAAAATTTATAAATATTCTTTACTATATCATAAACAGTTATACCATTTAACTCTTCTCTTACAAATAATTCTTTGTCAATATTATACATATATTTTTCCTTTCTATTTTGTTTTATTTTTCATATATAAATTAATATACTTAATCAAATTACTAAATTCTTTTCTTTTTCCTGCTGATACTCTTATACATTCTCCTAAAAAATTAGGGTATGATTTTTTTATGTTTCTAATTACAATTCCATTAGTTTGTAGGAACTCTGTTAAATCATTAACATCAATTGAATCTTCAAATCTTATTAAAATAAATCCTGTATTTGCATTTGTTATTTCTGTTATATATTTTGAATTTAAATTTGAAATAAGATATGTAAAATTTTTCTGAATTTTATTTATTAATTTTATATCATTAAATCTATTAAAATAATTTATCATAAACAATTCAGAAAATATGTTAATAGAAAACAATATTCTAACTTTATTAATTTCTTTTGCATTAACTTCGTTTGTAATAATAAAACCACATCTTAAACCAGGCACTCCAAAAAATTTAGACACTGATGTAATAACTGACAAATTAATATTATTTATGGTTTCATTAATTAATGTTCTTTCAAAATAGTCTGCATTAAATACAAGTTCAGTTTCATCTATTACAAAATGACAATTTTGATTTTTTCTTATAATATTTAACAATTTCTCTCTATTTAAAGTATCTAATGTAGGATTATTAGGATTACATAAAAATATCATATCTACATTTTTACTTAATTCATTAATCTTGTTATATTCATAATATCTGTTATCTTTCAACTGAATTTTTATAATGTTACAATTATTTCTTTTACATGCACTTTCATATCCCCAAAATGTTGGAGTAAAAATTCCAACTTTTTTTATATTAGGTATTCTTAATAAATAGTCAAATGCTTCTGTAGAACCATTAGTAACGATTATCGTTTCTATTGGGACACTCAACTTATCTGATATTACTCTATTTACCTTATTTGATGTTGCAGTCGGATAAGTTTTTAATAATTTTACGCTTGAGGCCAATTTCAATCTCATTTTTTTATCAGGCAAATATGGATTTAAATTATTACATAGAATTATTTCTTTTTTCTTCTTTTTATATCTATTTAATGCCTTCTTTATTTGTTTTATTAAATAATTTTCCTTTTCGATATTATTGTTTTTATATCCCAAGAACATTTCACCTTCATTTCCAGTATTGGCATCACAATAAAGATTTTTTAGTATGTTTTCTGGTGATAAATCATTCAAACTTGCATATTCAACAATTATATTAAGTATAAGATCCCAAGCTTTTTCTTCATATTCATTAATAATTTTTTTACAATTAATTGATATGTGTTTCGTTGTAAGTATATTTAATATTAGTCTCTTTTTCATTTCTTTTGATGCAAGAAACTCTTTGGTTTTCACAATTGGATTAATTGAAACTATACCTTTATTTACAAAAGGATTATCGATAATTGCATCTATTATATCTTGATACGACAATATTAATTTGCTTTCGTATGGGACTTCTTGATCAATTTTTAAATTATTTTCATGATGAAACTCTATAACTTTTTTAGTTATTTTTTCCTTATCTTCAGCACAAATATTATCACAAATAATACATACATCCAAATCACTTGAATTAACATTTAGAATATTTGAACCATATATTATTATACCAAAATCCAATTTGGGAAATTCTTTATACATTTCATTTTTAAATTTCAAGCACAAGCTATTCACATTATTTTCCTCCATCTATTTTATTTACAATTTCTTCTGCTTTTTTTCTGACATAAGAAAGCATCTTTTTTATGTCACTTTGTTGTATATTATCATTTCCAGACATATATCTTAACGGATAGACAACCATATTTTTTTGCAAAACACCTAAATTGTCTGGTATTAAAAATTGATGTAAATAATATATTTTCTCATCATCTATAGTCTCTTTTATTTGTTTGTTTATACTGTTTAGTTCATCAATATTGTATTTAATATTATTTTTATTGCCAACATACATAAACACAACTGAATTTATATTGATATCATTTAATAAAACGAAATCATTTGATTTATTTATTTCATCCCCTAAAAACATCGCCATATAATGTCTTCGTTCTATTATATTTCCTATTTCTCTTACGCCTAAGTTTTTCAATACAAACCATGCTTTCAAAGATATCCAGCTTTTTGACCCTATAAATGGTGTAACTTGACCAAATGCATAAGGTTCTTGCATTATTAAATCAGATGTCGAGGATATCATTTTAATCTTTTCTGGCTCTTTTATTAACAGTGCACTTAATGTATATGGTATCATTAATACTTTATGAGGATCTGTTGAAATACTGTCAAATAGCTCTAATCCCTTTATTTTATTTTTTAATTTTTCACTAAATGCAAGTGAAAATCCATGACAAGCATCAGCATGTAGCCATATATTTTTATCTTCACTCTTTACGACTTCATAAACTTCTTGTAAATTTTCAATTGACATAGTTCTGCTATCTCCCACATATGCAACGACACACATTATTTTTCCCTTATTATTCTTTATTACTTCTCTTAATTTTTCTAAATCATATTTAAAGTTGTTTGTTGGAACTTCTATAATATTATCTCCACATCCTAGCCACATGCAACTACTCTTGATACTATAATGCCCTATTCCATTTGGAATAATTACCTTATAATCATTTGGATTTGTTACTCCATTACTCATTGTATTTTTTATGTGGTTTTCCCTTGCTAAAAGCATTGCCGTTGCATTACTTCCTGTACCTCCATATGTAATAATTCCTCCAACATCATATATATTTTTAATAGGTTTAATATTATAACCTACCAATTCTCTTAACCATTTAATTACAGCTATTTCCATAAACGTTGCAATAGGAGCACAAAAACTTGAATTTATTAAGTTTTGTTGAAGCAAATCACTGAAAAACGCACCACTTAATCCTGCTATTGAATTGCCTGCATCAGGAAATCCCATGAAATTAATTGTAGAAAAATTTGAGCAATATGGTAAAATTTCTTTTTTGAATTTTTCTATCAACTTATCAAGTTCAATACCTTCTATTGGCATTTCTAAAAGTTCTTGTATCTGCTCCTCTGTAAATTTATTTTGAGCGAAGTTTTCTTGGCACTTAAAATTTACTCCTATATCTATTACTTTATTTAGTTCTTTCTTTACTTCTTCCTTATTTTTTTTATTAAGTATATTATTCACTTCAAACACAATCCTTCTTTTTTAATACATAAAAAAGCAAAATCAGTCTTTATTTATACTGTTTTGCTTTGCTTTTTTTATTATCTATTTTTATTAATATCAATTCTATTGAAAAGTATCTCTATATTTTCAAGAAGTACTTTTTCTTTTATTTGTATTTGTTTCCATAATGGTTTTTCAATTTTTAAATATTCTCTTAATCTTTTAGATATTTGTGGCATTATTGGTTCAAGTAAATTAGATAAATTAGCAATTACATTAGTACAAGTATAAATAGTATTATTAAATTCTTCTATATTTTCTTTCTTCTGTATCCACGGTTTTCTTTCATCATAATATTTATTTCCTATCTCTATCAATTCAAATATTCTATTACATGCTTTCTTAAATTCTAAATTTTCTATATACTCAGAAACCACTTTATATGTTTGATCAATTTTTTCTATTAGCTGTTTATCCATAACACCTAAAGGAATTTCAGTTAAATCCTTAAACCTTAAAGTTCGATTTACAAAATTTCCAAATTTATTAACTATATCAGAATTATGCACATTTATATAATTTTCAATTGTAAAATCCACATCTTTATTTTCTGGTCCATAAGCTATCATATAATATCTTAAAGAATCTACATTATACTCTTCTATCATTTGTTGTATTGTTATTCCATTTCCCTTACTTTTTGATATTTTTTCAGAGTTTATATTTAAGTATTGTGTTGCAACCATCACATCTGGCAAATGGTAATTCTCTTCCATGGCCATTAGTAAAGCTGGTAAAATTATCGTATGAAATGTTATATTATCTTTTCCATGACACATATATATATTAATATTATTATTTCCTTTCCAAAAATCTTCCCAATTCAATCCTTTTTCTTTACAAACTTTTTGTGTTGCAGTAACATACCCTAATACAGCATCAATCCATACATACATTTTTTTATCTTCAAAACCATTAATTGGAATATCGACACCCCAAGACAAATCTCTTGTTACGACTCTATCTTTCAGACCTTCTTTTAAATACTTCTCAGTTTCATTTACTGATGCTACTCTCCAATTTTTTTGCTTATCTTTTACGTATTGTTCTATCTGCTTTTGAAATTTTGACAATGCTATATATAAATGAGTATTTTCTTTTTGTATAGTTTTATTTCCACATTCTCTACAAATTGCACCTATTAAATCATCTTCGTTTGGAACATATCCACAATCACATTGGTCTCCTTTTGTAACCAAACCACAATTAGGACAAACTAATTCCAATTCTCTATCAGATTCAAATTTATCACAATGTTCACAATATGGTTGCAAGTTCTTTTTTGAATAAATATATTTATTTTTGTACATTTTTAAAAACATTTCTTCTACATGTTTCTTATGATAATCATCACAAGTTTTTGTATATAAGTCATAAGAAAAATTCATTTTTTGAAAAATATCTTTAAATTCATTATGATACTTTTCTGCAATATCTTTTGGTTTTATTTTCTCACGTTTAGCTCTTTCCGTAATAGGCGTTCCATGGCAATCGGTTCCAGAAACATACAATACATTATCCCCTAACAACTCATGATATCTTTTTAGAAAATCTCCAGAAATTAATGCTGCTAAATGTCCTAAATGTAAAGAACTATTTGCATAAGGCCAAGCACCGCCAATTAATACATTTCTTTTATTTTTTATTTCATTTTCTTCAATGCAATGTACCTCATTCTCCAATTAAAATCCCTCCTATTTAAATACACTTATAATATCATACTAATAGAGTTTTGTCAATATTTTTATTCCAACAAAAATTAAAAAAATTAAGCTCTAAAGGTACAAAATATATTAAATCAGCAATAACTCATTGCTATTATTCCCAATATTCTGAAAATACATTCTGTTCTTTGAAAGAACTTTTTGAAATTGTAGCAAACGAATATGATACTACCATTGAAACAATAAGAGATGGTATACGAAGTTCTTTAATACCATTAAATACATATAGAGAATTTATTGATTCGCAATCAATTTTAAAATTATTTAATAATTATAGAAATATTACCCCAAAATATTTTATAGAAACTGTTAGTACTTATTTTTATATGGAAAAAACAAAATGAATTAAATAAATAATTCATTTTTTTACTTTTAATAATTTTTAGAAATTATTATGCATAATACATAAAAAGATTAAAAAATATTAAATTCTAAAATATTTTTAATTTTCTTTCTCTTTTAAATATTGAGCTACTTTTGAAATAAATTTTTTGTTGCTAATTTTACCTGTATGTATTGAAATATCTCTTAAACATAATTTATTTAATTCATCTAAATTACCATATGTAAAACAATATTCTATACATTTCCTTATTGCTTTTTCTATAGAACATATATTCTTATCATATTTTATTGCTAACTTTTTATATATAAATGTTATATTTAAGTTATTTTTTATATTGTATTTATTCCATAAAAATACTGCATCGGTAATATATTTATAACCCACCTTATCGTTAGGAATACCTAGCAAGTTTAATTTTTTCGTTATATAATTAATCGCTCTAATATTTTTATTTAAAACATTTTTAATTATATTCAATTCTTCTAATGTTATTTCTAATATTTCTATATCTAATATATCTTTTTTTAAATGTTTTAAAACTTCGTCTGTATTATCATTTTTATCATTTAATATTATAATTTTATTTTTCTTCAATGCAATCCCTCCTATATATTAGATAGAAGTTTTGCACAAAATGGATGCATTAATTTAAAAAAAATATAACTTTTTTCTCATTATATAGTAAAAATAAAAATAATTATTTTATTTTAATATTTAATAAATTTAAATAATCTAGTATTATACATTTTATTTATACAATTTACTCTAAGTAGAGAGTCAAAACTATTTTATATAAATTATTTTATTATTTTTTGTATAGTAAAAAAGTGAAAACTATATATGTTTTAAAAAATATATAGTTTTCACTTCTTTATCGAATATTTAGTTTTCTTCAAATTTATAATTTTTTGCTTTAAATATTCTTCAAAAATTCATCTGAATTTACCATTAAAGCGAAATATGGTTTTTCTTTATCCTTTTCTTTCAAAAATAATACGAATGTATCTGTAAAATAGAATTTTCTCGAATCAAAGTCAATCAAACTTTCTACGGTACCACTATTTATGGCTTCACTTACTAGATTTCCTCCCTTTTCTGTTAGACTAAATTTTACACTTTGAATTGCTTTATCTATATATATGCCACAATCTTTTATTTCTCTATTACATAACTCATTATAATTAATATCCTTCTCTAATTCTATATATGGTATTTTTATCTCATCATTCGTTCCAAATTCTTTACTTCCAGTATACATTTTTTCTTTTTGTAACATTTCTCTATACAATTCTTCAAATGTTCCTCTATTTTCGGTTCTATATAAAATTACTTCTTCATTTTCTTTTGTGTTTAATGTTACAGCAAAGTCATTATTTTCATTATAGAACATTACATTTATGTTCTCCTCTAAACCCTCAGTTCCTTCTATACCGAAGTATTTTACTTCCTTTTCTCCATTATTAAATTTACTTGCATATGGAATTAAATCAAATGGTTTATAAAATGTAAAATTCTTGTTTAACATAGCATATAAAGTGTAATGATTTAGATTATTCTCAAATTTTGGTTCTTCTATATTCTTTAAAACATTACTATTTTCTATATTAAATTTATTCTTTATATTAGTTAATATACGCTCTTGTAATTCTTTATTTGTAAGTCCATGTTCTATGTAGTAATCTTCTTCATTTAACATTTCTTTTGTGAAGCTCTTTTTGTTCAACTCTTTAGACAGTTCAGATTCTCCATCCGTAAATTCTACATTTCCTTTTACGTACTCATCCATAAATTCGTTCCATACAAGTTGGAATGTTCCTACCCACATAGTATCCATATCTCCTTCTTCTATAGTACTAGTAAATGTAGGCAAAATTTCTTGTTTATTTATTTTTTTCACTGCATAAATAACTCCAGCTACCAAAATTGCTATAATTACTATAATTCCAAATATTTTTAAGATTTTATTCATATTATTTGCTCCTCAATTTTATTAAAATATCTTTATATTAAAATATTTACTTTAAATTTCATAATAATCAGATACTACAGATTTAATATCATGTTCTAAATTGTTAGTAGTATGAACAATTACATAATGTTTATCATTATCTATATCATAATATAGTTGAATTTCTTGTTTTTCATTATAAGAAGTTGGTGTAGCCACTAAACATTTTCTTGCAGAAGCTGCTTTAGATTCATTAATTATTTGTTCAATATTTGAAGGCATTTTAAATCCATTTGATAAATTGGCTATATCATCACGGCTAACTAATTTTTGCTCTCCATTCTTTTTTATAATATTCATGTTATTTGCAATATATTTTACTTCTCCATCTTCAATACGGACACTATATCCTTTTGTTGTATCAAAACCATCTACTTGTAATATATAATCAACTATATATATATCTTCAGTATTTCCCGAATCATCTATATTAGTACTATTAGAAATTGTAATCTTATAATTGTTCTCTACATCTTTTTCATTATATATTTTACTTATAAGTTCTGAAATATTTTTTAAATTATTTTCATCATATTTTATAGTTTCAGAAGGGGAATAAAAGTTATTTTCATCAATTAAAGTTGCCTCTTTTAAATTAGTCTTTAATACTGAAGATAGTTCATTTGTTGAAGACAAATTTAATGTTTGACTTAACCCACCCATTGCCAGTCTATCTTTTACACTATTATTTATATAATTTTGACTATCTGCATAACTCATAGCTTGCGAAACCGTATATCCTTGACTTAATGCAGTATTAAAATTTTGACACCATGGATTTGCAGATGATGTAAATATTTTATCTTTCCATCCAATAACTGTACAACCTCTATTTACTTTTAAGTAAGATGTTCTCCAAATATTGTTACTAGCACTTTGGCTAGCAGTAGAACATCCCATTAAAATTAATAATTTCATATTATTAAAACTTCCAGATGGTAAATTATTATAAGATAAGTATGAAGAATTATTTATGTCAGAAATTCCAAGATATGAATTCTTAAAACCAAATCCATCTGGCCCTGCATGTCCTCTTATTAGTAGAATCACAGGTTGGGATGCAAAATTTGAACGCATTGTAATAACACTTGGATCTATAACATATGAAGAATTATATCCCATTGACGAATACACACTTTGTGCATGTTGTACTGAAGGTCTTGTGTCTATCGGATTTTGTAATGCTCCTGGTTCATTTTCAACTATATAAGAGCCAAATGCTCTTGCATAGTTTGTAGTAGTTGCGTAAGTTGGTAAATTAATACTAAAAATTAATAATACTATAATCGATAAAACAATTAAGCTTAAAATTTTACTTTTCATTAATATTCCTCCATTTTTTTCAATTTACTTTATTTTATTTATAAAACTGATAACTAATAAAATCATGCTCCACTTATATATTAAATTAAAAATCTATAATACACTCCTTTCCTTAATATAATTTAATATATAAGTAGAATTGATTTTGTCTAAGTTATACTAATGATCTTATTATATCATCTTATTAGGTCGAAAAAGGTCGAATTGCAAAATTTTTTTAATTTTTTTCCCTGTTTATGTACTGGGCAATTTTAGAAATAAATTTTTTATTATTAATCTTTCCTGTTTTACTTGAAATATCTGTTAAAAATAATTTATTTAATTCTTTTAAATTACCATATGTAAAACTATGTTCTATACACTTTCTGATTGCCTTTTCTATGGAAAAAATATTTTTATTATACTTTATTGCTATTTTTTTATATATAAATGTTATATTTAATTTATTTATATCCATATATTTATTCCATAATAAAATAGCATCAACAATATATTTATATCCAATTTTATCGTTTGGGACACCTATCAACTCTAAAAGTTTTGCTATACTATTTTCTTCTTCGTTATTTCTATTTATAACACTCTTAACAATATTCAAATCTTCTGATGTTATTTCTATTATTTCTATACTTAAAGTTTCTGTTTGTATTTAATTTATGATAAAATCACCTTAAAAGTTTGTAAGCAAATATTTCACCCTAAATGTATAAAAAAGGAAA
>CAKPRQ010000017.1 GCA_934182605.1 uncultured Clostridia bacterium
CAACACTTTTTTAATAATTTTTTATAAATTTTTCATTATTTTAAATTACTAAATTTTATGACATATAAAACAAAAAAATCAGTAGTATTTTTACTAATTTTCTGATGTTTTTTTGTACTTTAAACAGCACGTATATATAATACCATACTTTTTTTATTTTGTAAATACTTTTTTATACATTTTTTTTACTTTTTTTAATTATATATTTTTATATATGAATATCATCTCATTTAATAAATATACTATGTTTTAAGATATTTGTACAAAAAACTATAATATCTATTGTAATTAAACTTTTATTATGTTATTATTTTTATTGTTAATTTTATAAAAAGAAAGATGAATTTATGGAAAATTTAATTATACAAATCATGAATAATTATGGCTACATTGGTATATGCTTACTTATATTAGTAGAAAATGTATTTCCACCAATTCCAAGTGAATTAATTTTAACTTTTGGTGGTTTTATGACTACGAATAGTAATATTACAGTCATAGGAGTTATAATTGCTGCTACAATAGGTTCTTTATTAGGCGCTATTATTCTATATTATATTGGAAAAATATTAAATAAGGAAAGATTGATTACAATTGTTAATAGTAAATATGGAAAATGGTTAAAAATTAAACCTAAAGATGTTGAAGCTGCTGATAAATGGTTCAATGAAAAAGGTAATAAAACTGTATTTTTTTGTCGATTTATTCCTGTTGTTAGAAGTTTAATAAGTATTCCTGCTGGTATGAGCGAAATGCCTTTAGTTAAATTTATCGTTTACACTGTTTTAGGAAGTACAATATGGAATACAACTCTTGTTTGTGTAGGTGCATTTGCTGGAGACAAAAAAGATTACATATTGAGTTTGCTTAATGAAGCTTCACATATTGTTGTAATTTTATTAATAATTACATTTTTAGGAATTGTATTTTGGTTTTATAAAATAAGAGGTAAAAAAAGAAAGTAAAATCATAAAGGAGAGATATAATGTTTAAATTACATTCTGATTACAAACCTACTGGAGATCAACCACAAGCAATTGAAAAATTAAGTAATGGTATTAAAGAAGGTAAAAAATTTCAAACTTTGCTTGGTGTTACTGGTTCTGGCAAGACTTTTACAATGGCAAATATAATCCAAAATGTTCAAAAACCAACACTAGTTTTAGCACATAACAAAACACTTGCAGGGCAACTTTATTCGGAATTTAAAGAGTTTTTTCCTGAAAATAATGTTGAATATTTTGTTAGTTACTATGATTATTATCAACCTGAGGCATATATACCTTCTTCAGATACTTATATAGAAAAAGATGCTTCTATAAATGATGAAATCGACAGATTACGACATTCTGCTACAGCAGCTTTATATGAAACTAGAGATGTTATAATCGTTGCTTCTGTTTCATGTATTTATGGCTTAGGTGACCCAGAAGATTACGAAAATTTAGTAATTTCTTTAAGACCTGGAATGCAAAAGTCAAGGGATGAAATATTAAAAAGATTAGTTGCTATACAATATACTAGAAACGAAATTGATTTTAAAAGAGGTACTTTTAGAGCTAAAGGTGACATTTTAGAGGTCTACCCTTCTAACGAAAATGAATCTGCTTTAAGAATTGAATTTTTTGGTGATGAGATTGATAGTATTGCTCAAATAAATCCATTAAACGGAAAAAAAGTAAATTTACTAAAACACGTTTTCATTTACCCAAATTCTCACTATGTTACTAATAAAGATAAAATGGAAAGAGCGATTACAGAAATCGAAAAGGAAAGAGATACTCAAATAGAATTTTTTAAAAAACAGAATAAACTTATAGAAGCTCAAAGAATTGAAGAACGTGTTAATTTTGACATGGAAATGCTTAAAGAAACTGGCTTTTGTCAAGGTATTGAAAATTATTCTAGGCATATTAGTGGCAGAAAACCTGGTTCAGCCCCCTTTACTTTATTAGATTATATGCCAAAAGATTTCTTACTATTAATAGATGAATCTCACGTTACTATTCCACAAGTTGGTGGGATGTATAATGGTGATAGAGCACGAAAAGAATCTTTGGTAAATTATGGCTTTAGACTTCCTTCTGCTTTTGATAATAGACCTTTAAAATTTAATGAATTTGAAGAAAGAATAAATCAATGTATATTTGTAAGTGCGACACCTGCAAAATATGAAGCTGAACATTCTGAACAAATAGTGGAACAAATTATACGACCTACTGGTTTATTAGATCCAGAAATTGAAGTTAAACCTATAGAAAATCAAATAGATGATTTAATAACACAAATTAAAGAAAGAATAGAGAATAAAGACAGAGTTCTTGTTACAACTCTAACTAAAAAAATGGCTGAAGATTTAACTGCATATTTAAAAAATGTAGATATAAAAGTAAGATATATGCATTCTGATATTCCAGCATTAGAAAGAATGGAAATTATAAGAGATTTACGTATTGGAGAATTTGATGTTTTAGTTGGTATAAATCTTTTAAGAGAAGGTTTAGATATTCCTGAAGTTTCTTTAGTTGCTATACTAGATGCAGATAAAGAAGGGTTTTTGCGTTCTGAACGTTCTTTAATTCAAACTATTGGACGTGCTGCTAGGAACACAAATGGTAAGGTTATTATGTATGCAGATGAACTAACAGATTCTATGGAAAAGGCTATTTCTGAAACAAATAGAAGAAGAAAAATACAAATGGAATATAATGAAAAACATGGAATTGTACCAGAGACTATAAAAAAATCTATAAGGGATACCATTAAAATTAGTATTATTGAAGATGTTAAGACTAAATATGAAATAAACGAATCTGAAAGCATAGATGATATTATAACAAGGCTTACAGATGAAATGCTCATATGTGCTAGTAAGATGGAATTTGAGAAAGCAGCCGAATTAAGAGATAAAATAAATGAATTAAAAAATATCTAAAATTAATATTATAATTAATATTAATTTTAGATATTTTTTATTTTTTTTTACTTTTTACTATTATATTTGTGCATTTTGTTATATACAAATAACATAAAATTTAAAATAAGGAGGAAAAATAATGAATGCACTAAATAATAATAAAATAATATTCACGGAATATTATTTAAAACTTATTTATTTCACTATAGATTTGCTTGAGACTTTTCCAGAGAAAGAAACAGAAGCCCTTATTGCAGATACAAAATTAAATATTTATAAGGGATTACAAAATTTAATGTACGCAAACAATGAAAAAAAAATCACAACAAAAATATATTATCTAAAAAGAACTTTAAAATTTATATGTTCTCAAGAAAAATTAATTGACTTAGCTTATAATAATAAATATGTTTCCTATAATAACTATAAAAAGCATTGTGATATTACAAATATACTTAACCAAAAAATTAATTATATAATACAATCATTACATATTTCAAATACGCAAAAACAAAAAAAATAAATTTTACTTACAGTTCACTAAATACTTTATAAAATCACAATATATAGCTATTTAAAATCTTAACTTAATAAAGTATAGATTTTTAAATAGCTATATATACTACAATTAACTTGTCATACCTTTTTTAGCTTCTTTTTTCTTAAGTACAAACCTTTTAATTAATTTTATAATATCAAACAATAATGTTAATATAATTGTTGTAATTAAAAATCCTATTAATACTCCTACACTATTCATAATAATATTATTATCTATAGAAATCAACATTTCTTTAATTAAATCTACTGAATAATGCATTGGCATAAACATATATAAACTTTGGAAAAATTCTGGTGTAGTTTCGATAGGAAATGTTCCGCCACTTGCTGTAAGTTGAAAAATTAGTAATAATATCGCTAAAAATTTTCCAACATCATTGAAGTTTACTATTAAAAATTGCACTATTGACACAAACACCGTAGATATTAATATACAAGATAAATAATATCCCCACTCATTAGTTACTGTAAAGCCTAATAAATATTTTAGTAAAAAGCCTAATATTAAAGCTTGCGCTATAGCTAAGACTAAATATAAAAAAGCTCTTAATATTTTATTAGGTGCATTTTTTCCTAATAATTTAAATCTATTTTCTGAATCGTAATACAATACTATAAATAATACTAATGCTCCAACCCATAATGATAAAGACATAAAGTATGGTGCAAATACAATGCCATATTTATCTACCGTGCCATAATCTTTTTCTACTATTTGTATCGGTTCTTCTGTATACTCACTTAAACCATCTAGTTTTTCTAATTCCTTTTTAGTATCAACTAAACTTTCATCAATTTCATTATTAAATGTTGTAACTCCATCTAATAATTGTTTACTTCCATCTAATGCTACTGAAGTTCCAGTACTTAATTCTCTAATTCCTTCTCTAATTTTTATAGAATTTTCATTTAAAGTTGATAAGCCATTGTTTAAATCCACTATACCATTTCTTACAGATTTTGAGCCATCATTTATTTGACCTAAGGCTCCTTCTAACCTTTTTATTGCCGATTCTAACTCTGGCGCTCTATTAGTAGATTCGCTAATTTTTTCTATACCAGTATTTAAGTTTTCTGACCCAGCTACTAAACTTTCACTTGCAGATATTAAACTTTGAATAGAATTTGAATCATTTATAGTTTTAGCTATTTGATAAATTTTAGCAATATTAGGATCTGCCATTATAAATTCTGGATTCGAATTACCATATAAAATAATACTCTGAACTAATAATTCAATATTTTTATATAATAAATTAGATGATTCTACATATTCTGTAACACCACTATTTAAATTATTAGAACCATCTTTCAAAGTAGCTATACCTACAACTAATTCATTTAACTTATCTAAAGATGTTGTTAACTCTTTACTTCCATTATATACTTCTTCAATTCCATTATCTAATTTAAAAATTCCATCTTCTAAATTTTTACTTCCATCTGTAACAGAATTCACACCTGTATTAAATTCTTCATAGTTTTTATATAAAGTATTAGTACCTTCATCAATTTTCTCTGTTCCATCTTTTAAATCTGCTGTGCCGTTTTTAATTTCTTCAGCTGCCTCACTTATTTTGCTTAAATCATCAGGAACAGTATTCAACTGCCTTACTAATTTATCAACAACTTTTCCACTCACTTCTTTATGTAATTCCAATTCAATATTCGACACAACTTTTGATATAATCTGAGATGCCAAATAATTTGATTTTTGATTTGGAGAATAAGTAATTGTAGTTATCTCTCTATCCGCATTTTCTACACTGTTCAATTTTTCAGTAAAATCTTCTGGTATAGTAATTATAGCATAAACTTCTTGATTTTCTAATTTTTCTTCAGCAATATTAGAATCCATTTGATTAATTTCCAACACATCTTCATCTACAATTTTTTGAACTAGTTCTTTTCCTAAATTTTCTTCTTCTTTCCCATTATCTAAATTCACAATTGCTATTGGAATATTCTTAGTATTTCCATAAGGATCCCAAAATGCATATAAATAAAAAAAACTATAAATAATAGGAATGCATAATAACGCTATTATAATAAGAGGCCTCATTATATTATATTTTTTTGCTTTCAAATACACAACTTCCTTTCTTTTTATTTTAAACTCTTAAAATTATTAATATTCACAACTTCTTAATAAAATATCTCAAATACGTATATATTAATATTTTAAAAAAAGTCTTTAAATCTTCATGCTTAATTTTACTTTTTGTCTTTCTTTATCTATTCCTATTACTTTAACCTTTACAATATCTCCTACGGCAACTACTTCAGATGGATTTTTTATATATTTATCTGCAATTTCTGATATGTGCACTAATCCATCATGTTTTACTCCTACATCTACAAAGGCACCAAAGTCTATTACATTTCTTACTGTTCCTGTTAATACCATACCTTCTTGCAAATCCTCAAATTTTAGTACATCTGCTCTTAATATTGGTTTTGGCATATCTTCTCTAGGGTCTCTTCCTGGTTTTAGTAATTCTTTTATTATATCTACTAAAGTTATTTCTCCCACTTCAAAATTGTCTGCTAATTCTTTTATTTTAAAGTAATTTGTAGGTATTAGTAAATTATTTAATTTTTCTTTTAAATTACTATAATTTTCTTTATTAGATAAATCCTCTACTTTAAATCCTAATGTTTCCAATAATTTTTTAGTTGCCTCATAACTTTCTGGATGAACAGCAGTAATTTCTAAAGGATTTTTCCCGTCATATATTCTTATAAATCCTGCACATTGCTCAAATGCTGTTTTACCTAATTTTGCTACTTTTAATAATTCTTTTCTTTCTTTAAATTTTCCATTTTCATCTCTATATTTTACAATGTTTTTTGCAACAGTTCCATTTATTCCAGCGACATAAGAAAGTAATGATGGTGTTGCTGTATTTACATCTACTCCTACAGTATTTACTGCATCCTCTACTACACCTGTTAAACTTTCAGATAATACTTTTTGATTTACATCGTGTTGATATTGACCTACACCTATTGCTTTGGGATCAATTTTTACAAGTTCTGCCAATGGATCTTGTAAACGCCTTGCTATTGAAATTGCTCCTCTAAGAGATACGTTTATATCCGGATATTCTTCAGTTGCAAGTTTTGAAGCTGAATAAACTGAAGCACCAGCCTCACTTACAATAGCATATACCACGTTTTTTTCTACTAATTTTAAAGTATCCGCTACAAAAATTTCAGATTCTCTTGAAGCTGTACCATTACCAATAGCTATCATATCTACATCATATTTTTTTATTAAATCTAATAATACTTTTCTAGCTCCATTTACGTCATTTTGAGGCTCTGTTGGGTAAATAGTAGCTGTATCCAATAACTTACCTGTACAGTCTATTACAGCTAATTTACAACCTGTTCTATAAGCTGGGTCAAATCCTATTACTGTTATATCTTTAATAGGTGGTTGCATTAATAATTGTTTAGCATTTTGTCCAAATACTTTTATAGCTTTAACCTCTGCTTTTTCAGTTAATTCTGTTCTAATTTCTCTTTCTATAGAAGGTTCAATTAAACGTTTGTAACTATCTAAAATAGTATCTTTTAACATATCTATAAATTGTGTATGTTCTTTCTTTAATATATTTCTTTCTAACATTTGTATTATTTTCTCTTCAGGCTTTTCAATTTTAACTTTTAAAAATTCTTCATTTTCCCCTCTATTAATAGCTAAAATTCTATGGCTTGGTATTCTTAATATACCTTCTTTATAATCATAATACATTTCATAATTTGATTTTTCTTCTTCTTTTACTGCTTTTGAAGCAATAAAAGCTTCTTTAAAACATAATGATTTAATAATTTTTCTATATTTGGGTTCATCTGAAATATTTTCTGCAATAATATCTAAAGCCCCTTGTATTGCTTCTTCAACAGTTTTAACTTCTTTTTCTTCATTTAAAAATTCTTTTGCGATTTCTTCTATAGGTCTTTTTTCTTCTTGCTTATATATAATTTCTGCTAATGGCTCTAATCCTTTGGCCTTTGCAACAGTAGCTCTTGTTTTCTTTTTTTGTTTAAAAGGTCTATAAATATCTTCTAATTCAGATAAAACAGTAGATTCTTCTATAGATTTTACTAATTCTTCTGTTAACTTGCCTTGTTCGTCTATTAATCTCTTAACTTCTTCTTTTCTATTCTCTAAATTTCTTAAATATGTTAATCTCTCATTAAATGTTCTTAAAATTTCATCACTTAATCCACCAGTTACTTCTTTTCTGTATCTTGCTATAAAAGGAATTGTATTTCCTTCATCTATAAGTTTTATAGTATCTATTACTTGTTTTTCCCTTATTCCTAATTCGTTTGCTATAACTTGTTCTATATTGTTCATTACAAAAACTCCTTTAATATACTTAAAAATTTAATTCTTCTTGATTAATAACTTTCCATCTTTTAACGTCAAATGCACCACTAGGAAGTAATCTAATATCTCCTATAACTGGCAAACTAACAAATGATAGATTCATATATGGATCTATTCCTTCATTTACCTTTATCATGTTTTTAAGTTCTTTCATTTTTTTAATAACTTCATTCGAATCCTCATCAGTCATTAAATTTGCTATTGGTAATGCAAGGCTTGCTTTTACTATTCCGTTTTCTACATATATTTTTCCACCTTGCATTTTTATAATTTCATTTGCTGCTAAAATAATATCTTCATCATTTGTTCCTGCAAGTATCATACAGTGAGAATCATGTGCAACTGTAGTTCCTAGTGCTCCTCTTTTTAATCCCATCCCTTTTAAATATGCTATTCCTGTATGCATTGTACCCTTATGCGATTCTATAACAACAACTTTGATAATATCCTTTTTCAAATCATAATTATTTGTAATTCCCTCATCAGTTGTTATTAGTTGGCCCGGAATTAAACCTATTACCTTTTTTGGTACTCCCTTGCAATTAATATCTTCTAAATTTACTGTTCTCATATTTATTGAATTTCTAACTTTTGTTTCTAATTTTTCTTCTACCTTATTTTTAGTCCAATTATCTAATTTCTCTTTTGTAATTTTTATTCCACTTTTATAAACACTATCTATTTTAACTAGATTTATATCATCCAATATTACTAAATCTGCAATACATCCTTTTTCAATTTTACCTAAATTGCTTAATCCAAAGTATTTTGCCGCATTGTGCGTAGCAGTAATATATGTATCCTCTGGATTTGCTCCTAATTCAATAGCTTTTCTAATTATATAATCTATATGTCCCTCATTTTTCAACTCTTCTGGATGTTTATCATCTGTTGCAAACATTATATTTTCTCTATAATCTAAATCATTGATTAATTGAACGAGCGCTTCTAAATTTTTTGCAGCCGTTCCTTGTCTTATCATAACATAAAAATCTTTTTTTAATTTCCTTGCAACATCTATTTTTTCTTTTGCTTCTTCTATTGTAGTGCATTCATGATCTGACTGTATTCCTGCTTCGATATATTTCTTCAAATCATCCCCTGATAGTCCTGGTGCATGTCCATCTACTCTTTTTCCTAGTTTCTGTGCTTCAGCAATTTTTAAAAGTACCTCTTTATCCCCTGCTATAACTCCTGGATAATTCATCATTTCAGCTAATCCTAAAATTCTTTCTTCATCTAATTTGAAACAGTTGGCTGTATCAACACTATCTAATTTTTCAGCAGATTCATCAAACTCAGTAGCCGGTACACAAGATGGAATCATAAAATATACAGATATCGGCAATTTTTTTGTCTTTTGTAACATATATTTTACTCCATCTACACCACATACATTTGCAATTTCGTGAGGATCTGTTACAACTGCCGTTGTTCCATGGATACTTGCTAATTTTGCAAAATCTTCTGGAGAAATTACTGAACTTTCTAAATGAATATGACCATCTATAAATCCTGGAACTATATATTTTCCGTTTATATCCTTTTCTTCATCTGCTATATATTCACCATTAATATCTAAAATTTTTCCATCCTTTATTGCTATGTTACCATTAATAAATTTCCTTGACTTAACATCTAAATATTTGCCATTTTTTAAAATTAAATCAACTTTCATATTAACACCTTCCTATGTTCTATATATATAGTAAATGCTTACAGCATTTATCAGAACAAATTTCATTATTTTAGATTATAACGCAAAAGTCAAATATTTGCCAATTGAATTAAACAAAATTTCTAGTATAATTACTTCAAAAACCATTTTATCAATTTATAATTTGACTCCTTATATGGATGATACCTCATAGGCATATCTAACAAATTAGACTTTTTTAAAATAGATTTATAGTGACTAAAGGTATCAAAACTATATTTACCATGATATGAACCCATTCCACTATTTCCTACCCCACCAAATGGCATATTATGACTCGCTATATGCATTATTGTATCATTTATACAACCACCACCAAATGACACTTCCCTTAATACTCTTTTTTGAAGTTTCTTATTATTTGTAAATAAATATAATGCTAATGGTTTTGGATTTGAAGTTATATATTTTATTACTTCATCTATTTTTGTAAATTCTATTATTGGAAATAATGGGCCAAATATTTCTTCTTCCATTGCTTTTGATTTATATGTACATTTTAAAATAGTTGGTTCTATCCTTAATGTTTTTTCATCATATTTACCACCATATATAATCTCTTTTTCTACTAACATTTCTTTTACTTTATTAAATTGTTTTTCTCCTATTAATTTAGGATATTCTTTATTTTCTAATGGAGTTTCTCCTACCATTTTTATAATATTTTTCTTTAATTCTTCTACAAACTGTTCTTTTATTTCTTTTTCAACTAATATGTAATCTGGTGCAATACAAGTTTGTCCCGAATTTAATATTCTTCCAAATGCTATTCTTCTAGCAGCAAGTTTAATATCTGCTGTTTTTTCAACTATACATGGACTTTTTCCACCCAACTCTAATGTAACTGGTATAAGTTTTTCTGCTGCTGCCTTCATAACTATTTTACCTACTCTTGGACTACCTGTATAACAAATATAATCTACATCTTGTTTTAAAAGTTCTTCAGAAATATCTTCGCCCCATACTACACTTACATATTTTTCATCATATACTTTTTCAATTAACTTTTTTATAATTTTAGAAGTATTTATAGAAAAGCGCGAAGGTTTAATAATACAAGTATTTCCAGCAGCTAAAGCTCCTATTACTGGTTGCATTGTTAATAAAAATGGATAATTCCAAGGTGACATTACAAGCACTACTCCATAAGGCTCTGGTACTATAAAACTACTTGCTAAAAATTGTGATAATGGTGTAGCAGCTCTCTTAGGTTTAGCCCATTTTTTAGTATTCTTTATAATATAACTTAATTCAGATAAAACCATTCCCATTTCTACCATATAACTTTCTACTTTATCTTTATTTAAGTCTTTATATAAGGCTTTTGCTATTTCATCTTCATTTTCTTTTATAACGTTTTTTAATGCCATTAGCTTTTCTATTCTATATTGAATATCTTTTCTTTTTAATTCTTCTAAAAACTTTTTTTGATTCTTAACTATGTTTTGTACATTCATAATAGCACCTTTCCTTTTAAATAAATTTCTAATATATTATATATTAAGTTAAAACAAAAATCTAGTTATCTTTTCTTAAAATATATTACTATAAGAGTAATTATCAATAATAAGCCACTTTACTATCATATATTCTTAAATAATCACAATAATCTGAATTAACTCTAACAATTTTTAAATTTCTAATCATAACAAATTACCTCCTTAAGATGGAAGTATTATATCATAAAAACATATGTTTGTAAATAAATTTTGGCAAAATTAATGCAATTTCATATAAAATAAGGATTAAAGTTTTACCCCTAATCCTTCTTTTTTAAGTTCCAATTTAATGGCTGGATTCACCAACTTTTTTACTATCACTAGCAATGATATTATATGCAATTTATAAAAATTTATTGCTTTATATGTTTCAGTATACCATATTTTTTAGTAATAATCAATATTTTTAGTAATTTTTCACCTAAAACGCATTATTCAAAATTTCTAATATATCTTCTCGTTTAGCTTCCTTTGGATTTACAATCATAGCTCCATCATTCAAAGCCTTTTTTACCACTTCTTCAAAATCTTCTTTTTTCACACCTACTTGTGATAATTTAATAGGTAATCCCGCTTCTGTATTCAAAGTTCTAAGTAACTCTTCTATTGTTTCTATTACCTTTTCAGCCCTTTTCTCTTTTGGAGTATTTACAAAAACTTCTTCACCAGCTATGTATAATAATAATTTTGAATAATTATCTCTCATTTTATCTAAATTATATCTCATACAATGTGGTAAAAGTATTGCCATTGCATCACCATGTGGTACATGAGAAACACCACCTAAAGCATGCCCTATTGCATGAACTAATCCCACCATCGAATTTGAAAAAGCGGCTCCAGCCATTAATGAACCATTTGCCATAGCTAATCTTAATTTTTTATTATCCCCGTTTTTTACTGTTTCTAATAAATTATCTCTAATAATTTCAATAGCACTAATAGCATATATATCACTAATAGGATTTTTTTGTAAACAAGTATATGCTTCTATTGCATGACACAATGCATCCATACCAGTTGAAGCCGTTATTTTTTTAGGTAGTGTTAAAGTCATCCTTGGGTCTAAAACACTTACATCTGGTAATAGAAAATATGATATAAATTCCTTTTTTACATTTTTAAAGTTATCTAAAATAACCGCAACTAATGTAACTTCAGAACCGGTACCTGAAGTAGTTGGTATTACTACGAAAGGAATATGTTTTCCATAAGTAATAAGTTCACAACCTGCAAGTTCCATAATATCATCTTTTTCTTGAGATAAAACCATTCTTACACCTTTTGCAGTATCTATTACAGAGCCTCCCCCTACAGCTACTATACTATTACAATTATTTTCTTTATAAATCTTTACAATTTTATTTATGACCTCTATTGAAGAATCTGAAGGAACATCTGTATAAACAACTTTAATCTCTATATCTTCTGTATCTATAGCCTCTATAACTTTTTGCATTGTTCCTATATTTTCTAAAACTTTATCAGAAATTAACAAAACATTTTTTCCATTTAATCCTATTAATTCTGCTGGAATATTTTCTAAAGCGAACTCTCCAGATAATATTTTTGTACTATTTTGAAATTCATAATAATCTGGTATCATAATTTACTACTCTCCTTTAATTTTATCTATTAATATTTTGATATATAACTATTTTTAATTAAAACATAGCAATAGCTTAACAATCTAGCTCTTAATTTGCAATAGCTATATATTAAAATAATTTTTAAAAATTTAAAATTATTCTCCTATAAATGCTCAACATAGATTTTTCTCTTTTTGGAACTTCTTTTAATATATTTTTAGTTATAAATTTAGGGAATAAATAACTTTCAACTAAATCTACACACCTTACTACTGCCATTGCAACTGCAATATCTCCCTTTAATGTAAATCTATGTTCTGCATATGCTTGTGCTACTCCTAACCTTCCTGTTAACACTAAAAAAGCAGCATCTATACTTTTAAAACAAATTGATATATCTACATTTCCAGTTTCTTTTAATTTTATAATATCATTGTTTTCTTTTCTTACAATTAATTTAGGTCCATTAAATGATGTTTTTAATTCTAATATAAAACCATCATTTAATGCATCTAACTCTTCTTTAACTCTACTATCTTTTTTATATAAAACTTTAATTCCCCTATACAAGAAAAATAATACTATTCTTGAAATACTTTCCTTTATCCCTATTACCATTTTCCTTTTATTAGAAATTTTATAATTGCTCATTTTGGCTTATCCTTTCTTATATTTAACTTTGTTTATTATACATCGTTTCAGAAATAAAAGCAAGATGTTTAATGTTATAGATAAAAATATATTGTCATTTGTCGAAAAATATTGTATAATAGAAAGTAGATGAAGGTAAATTTTATTATAAAATATAACCTTCTAAATAAAATTAAGAAAGGAATTGTTTATTATGGATAAATCAAGAGTAGATATGTATATGTTAACAAATGGTAAATATTTTGAAACATCAGCATTACCAATGATAAGAACTAGATTAGAAAATTTAAGTGATGATAACTTTAATTTATTACAAACAGTAGAATTAAAAGATCCAACAGTATTGTTAATAGTTTCTATATTTTTAGGTACACTAGGTATTGATAGATTTTTTATTGGAGATATTGGAATGGGTATACTAAAACTTTTAACAGCAGGATTATGTGGTATCTTAACTGTTATTGACTGGTTCTTGATTATGAAAAGAACTAAAGAAAAGAATTTAGAAAAAATAATGGGAATTATATAATTAATTATGAAAAGGACTAAAACTAATTTAATAATTATAGTTATAATAAGCATATATCTTATATTTATAAAGATTTTCAATATAAGAATATGCTTAATTTATAATTTATTTCATATACCTTGTCCAGCTTGTGGTTTAACTAGATCTTTTTTTGCATTATTAAATGGAGATATCCAGTTATCCTTTAAATACAATATTTTAACAATTCCAATAATAGTATTCTTTACTTTATATTTAATTTTTTCTTTTATAGATGATATTAATAATACTAATAAATTAGAAAACTTTTTCAAGAAATATAAATTTCTTATTATACCAATAATTGTTATTTTAGTAATTATTTCATGGAGTTTAAACATTTATAATAATATATAAACATAAATAACTTTTAAAAAAGTCGATTATAAGAGAATCGACTTTTTTATATAACTTATCTAAATTTTAACGTTTACAGCTTGATATAACACATACACATTATTATAATATAATACCATTATTTTTTCATTTGCTTCACTTACTTCAGCATTAAGCAATTCTTCATCATTAGTTTCACCATTTAGAGTTGGTAAATATTCTTCACCAATTAATTTATTTATTGTTCCTATTGGGCCATCGGGATTTCCAGCATAATCTATAACTGCATTTGATTTTGCATACAAAGTTCCATTATATTTAACCAACTTATTTATATCAAATTCATTACTTTTTGATAACACATCTTTAACTTTTACTCTATCTATATCCTTATTTTTTTCAGAATCTTTATTATATGCACAAATCATAATTTCTTCAGATTCATTTTTATCAACAATTAAATTTATATCAATATATTCATCTCTTATTCTTTTAACTAAATCAAATTCTCCCTTTTTAAATATATCTGTCACTATTTGTTGAGAACCATATCTATCCTTTGTGTAATCTCGTATTACAGTGAGTGTATCATTATCTTTATCGTATTTTAGAGTTGTTACAACTTCGTCACCTTCTATTGTGTAATTAACAAATTTAATTTCACTAGAAATAGGATTTTTATTATATCTGTCAACATTATCCAAAAATTTATCTAATGCAGATATATTAGTAATTCCACCAAATATGATAACACATTCACTATTTGAAGCATTTCCAACTTTCTCAGTTTCAGTATTATTTTCATTATCTATTACACTTTCATTATTTTCTACTATAGCTTTTTCTTTATTATTAAAAACTTCTTTTCCTAATATTTTAATGCTTACCCCTTCTAAATATTCTTTCTCTCCATTTTCTTCAACTGGAGCTAATTGATGGTATTTAGTTACTGAATATAATAAAGCTTTGTATTCTGTACTTCCTCCATCTTTTAATTTCATTGGTATTGGAATTAATAATATCGCAATTACTAATACAATAACTATTACTATAATTTTTTTCTTCATTAAACTCACCTTCTACCTTTCATTAATTCTTTTATAAAAATAACCTTCTTTAAAAAGAATACAATTTTGATTAATAAAAATTTTCAAAATTCATTAAATAAATTAAAAATATTTATTTTTCCCTTATTTCATCCAATATCTCATTCTTCTTTTTATTTGAAATTTTCATATACTCATTACCTTTAATATTAGTATTAAATCTACATATAGATTTATAATTACAATAAGTACAAGCTGTTGTTTTGCCACTTTTAAATGGTTTTATATCTATTTTTCCTTTTAAAATTTCTCTTGATATTTCTTTAGTAATTTTTCTTACTTCTTTCTGTAAATTTTTAAAATCTTCTTCTGTTACTAAATTTCTACTTCTGTCTGATAAATTTTCCTTACTTGTTATTTCTGCTTGAACTATATCTGAAGTTCCAACTTGTAATCTATTATCCATCATTCTTACAACTTTTATATCTGCTAATATTAAACCTTTCATCTTAAATTGACTTCTTATTTTTTGTTCTATTTCTTCATCTGTTAAATTTTTTTTCTCTTTTACCATTGGTTCTATTAAATTAAAATACATAACTCCTGCTGGTATTACATCCTCTATTTTTGTAATACTATCTAAATATGTTATAAGTTGTATTTGTAAACCATTTACTACTTTATTTAAATTTATATTTCTTACAGAAGATTTATAATCTATTATTCTTATATATTTCTTATCGCCTACTATTGCAATATCTGCTCTATCTATTTTTCCAGTTACCTCTACTTTTTCGCCATTTTCTAAATCCATTATAATTGGTGGATATTCTTTACCTTCTTTAAATTCCATTTCATTTCCAAGTATTTTAAAGCTACTATTTTTCAATTGGTAGACTATATATTTTATAGATCTTACAACTACTTTTTTTAATCTTATTGTCATATTTATAAATTTTGAATTACTTGTAAATATATAATTTTTAGGTAAATTTAATTTTTCATCTATTATATCATAAATACTCTTTTCAATATCTTCATCTGAAACTTCTCTTAAATATACATCTTCATATTTTTTAAAAAATTCATCTATAACTTCGTGCATAAATGAACCTGTATCTATTGGTTTTAAAGATAATTCTTGTTCTTCTTGCAATTTCAAACCATATTTTAAATAATATGAAAATGGACAATTCTTATATTGTTCTAATCGTGATATACTAGTTTTTAATATGTTCCCATATAATTTTTTTATATTTTCTTCATTTAAGTCAGATGATAAATTTGAATAATCTATCCCTTTTATTGCAGTTTGTAATTTATCATGATAATTATTATCATACCAATTATATACCTCAAACCAAATTTTATCTATACTTTCTCCATCTTGAAATTTTCTTAAATTAATAAGTAATTCATCAAAAGTACCTTTTTCTAATGTAATTTCACTATCTTTATATGTAATATCACTTTCCACTTTTAATTTAGGAAAATATTTTTTTATTTTATTTATAAGTGAAGAAGGTCTTAATGTTTTGCCTTCTTTATCTGAAGAAACATATGTTAATATTAATTTTTCTTCTGCTATTGAAAATGCTTTATATACATTAAATTGTTCTTCATATAATTGTCCTAATGTATCTGATGCTAATTCCATTCCATAATTTTTTAATATTTCTCTATCTTCATCATTTAAAAATCCCTCATCCTTAGCTGATGCTGGAAATATACCATCATTTAATCCTATTAAAAATACTACTTTTACTTTATGAGATTTTGAACGATTTATATCTCCTACAGTTACACTATCTAATACAGCTGGAATTTTACCTGTAGTTACATTTTCAAATCCTAATTTTAAAATTTCTTTATATTTATTTAATGTTACTTCTTGTTCCTTGAAAATCATAACAATTTCATCTAAAACATCAAAAATAACTTTAATACTCGCTTTATATTCATTTGCAACTTCTATTAAATTATTTTTTTCTAAATTTTCGATTTCATTATTCAATTTTTCTTCTAAATTATTATTAATTAAAAACATATATATAGATTTTGTTATATTCGTATAATCTCTTTTCTGATTTATGCTATTTTTCAAATCTAAAATCTTCTCCACAAAATCTTTTCTTATATTTTCTAATTTAGCAGTATTTTCGTCTTCAAACTTCCAAATATCTAGCCACTTCTTATTTTTTATTCCCCATTTTAAAACATACTTTTCTAATAAAAATATGTCATCTGCGCTATATCCTGAAAAAGAATTTTTTAAATAATTAAAAACTGCATCATGTTCCCAATTTTTATCAATTATATCTAAAATAGAAATTATATATTTAGCTACTAAATTATCATTCATATCAGTATTTTCATCTATAAAAACAGGAATGTTAAATTTAGCAAAAATGGCTTTAATTAAACTACTGTAAGTATCTATATTTTTTGTTATAATCGAAATATCATTATATTCGTAATTCTCTTCTCTAACTAATTTTAAAATACTTCTTGCTAAATATTCTACTTCTGAATATGGATTTCTAGTTAAAAACACTCTCACATTATCCACTTTTTGTTCATAAGGTGTGTATAATACTAATTTATCTATATTTTCCTCTATAAATTTTAATTCTTCTGTTTTAAATCTATATGTATTTTTAAAGAAAATGCTTTTATCGACTTTTACATTTACTTCACGTGCTACTTTTATTAATTTACTAGCTGTTTTTTTACTTTCATAAAAAATATCTTTTATATTTAAATCATCTAAATTTTCTTCTTCTTTTAAATCTGTTGTTAATGCTACAGTTACGATATTAGCTTTTTTTAATAGTTTCTTTATAACTTCATATTCTTGAGCAGTAAAACCTAAAAATTCATCTATGTATACTAAAGTATTATCAAACATTTTGCTATCTTCTAATTCTTGTGATAATAAAGATAATACATCTGTTTCATCTATATATTTATTTTTTATACTCTCTTCAAAAGCTTCATATAATAAATTTAGATCTGTTAATTTAATTTTTAAATATTCATTCTCTGTCGTATTAATAACTTCTTCTAAATTATTTACATTATGTTTTTTAAACTCAGTTATTGCATTTAGGACAACTGAAATATTTTTTTCTCCACCACTTAAAAATTTTAAATTTTTTTTATTTCGATTTAATATATCATAAATAAGCATAACTCTACCACATTTCGATAAATGTGTTTTTGTTAAACCACCAACTTCTGTAAATACCCTTGTTGCTATTCTATTAAAACTAAGAACTTCTGCATTTACTACGGCTTCTCTACCTAAAACTTCTAGCAACTTTTTCTCAGCAGTAAATGAAAATTGTTCTGGCGTTATAATATATATTTTTTCTTTATTATCTATTAAGTCTTTAATTTCATTATATATGTACTCACTTTTGCCAGTACCGCTTCTACCTAATAATAATTGTAATGACATATGATTACCTCTTTTTCACCCATTCTCCCTCTTACAATAAAACAAATACTGTTGTGCTAATCCAGCTAATTTACCATACTTTTCCTCTGCTAATTTTTTTATTTCAACTTTACTTACTTTACTTTCTTGAGGATTTTTTATGTATAAATCATTCATAACCCTTCTTACCCAAACATCTATTGGGAATACATCATATCTATTAAAAGCAAATAAGAGTATACAATCTGCTACTTTAGGACCTACTCCGTCTAATTTTAAAATTTCTTCTCTTAACTTTTCCGTATCTTTAAGTTTCTTTAATTTTTCTATATCTATTTCTTTTTTTAAAATCATTCTTGTCGTTGTATATACTCTTTTATCTCTAAACCCTAAACCTAAATTTCTTAAGTCCGCTACTGTTGCCTTACTTAAATCTTCTACTGTTGGAAATGTATAATAAATTTTTCCATTATACTCTATTCTTTTCCCGTAATTTTTAGAAAGATTTTCTATAATCTTTTTAATTCTAGGTATATTATTATTAGCAGAAATAATAAATGATATAATAGTTTCAAATATATCTTGATTTAAAATTCTTATACCATTTCCAAATTCTATACTTCCTTTTAAGTAATTATCTACTCTAGAAAGTTTATTTTTTATCTCTCTATAATTCATTTCTAAATTAAAATATTCTATAACTATATCCTTTAAGTTACTTTCAGATACTCCTCTAAAAATAACCTCATCTTCTTTTTCTATTACTTCTATTACAGAATTTTTAACGACACCTATATAATTTCCACTCTCTTGCAAATTCCATCTAAAACATTGCCCACATTCAAATATATGTGTTGAATTAAAATCTTTCTTTGGCTTTAATACATATTCTTGTACTTTCATTTATATCCTTTCAATATTACAAATATTTTTTCTACTACTTTTAAATAAATAATTTTAAATTGCTTTAAATCCATTTCCTATTACTTCTCTTACGTTAGAAACTATAACAAATGCTCTTTTATCAATTTTTTTCACAATTTGCATTATTTTTACTACTTCATTTCTTGAAGCAACACAAACTAAAACTGTTGTCTCCTCATTTTTATACATACCTTTTCCATATAAACCTGTAGTTCCTCTTTTAATTTCTTTATTTATTTTATTAGAAATTCGTTCATAATCTTTAGATATTATATATATCATTTTAGAAAAATTTGTTCCTTCAAACACAATATCTATCATTTTCCCCATTATAAATATTGTTATTGCTGAATATAACCCTATTTCAATTTCTTTAAAGAATATTACATTAAGCGCTACTATAACAATATCGATTATTGCTATTAAATTTCCTGTTCTTAAGTAAGGCTTATAACTTCTAATAATATATGATATTAAATCACTTCCACCTGTTGAACCCTTAGCCATTAAATTTAGCGCGGTTCCTAAACCTACTAAAATTCCACCAAAAATACAACCTAAAAATCTATCTCCTGTTAATGCAGAAAAATTTTCAAATATATTTAAAAAAAGAGATAAGAAAAATGTTCCTATTAAAGATTTTATAAAAAATATTTTTCCTACCCTAAAATATGATATTATAAATACTGGTATATTTAGTGCAAATACTAAAAGTCCCATAGGAATATTAAATAAATAATATCCTATTGTTGCAATACCCGAAAAACCTCCTGAAGATAATTGATTAGGCAATAAGAATTGTGCAATACCTATTGCCATTAAAAACGTTCCTAATATCATTTTTGAATATGTTAATGTGTATCTCTTTAAAATGAACCTTGTTCTTCTATTTAATCTTGCCATCCTATCACCTTATTATTAGTATTTAACTTTTTTCCAAAAATATACTACTTGATTTTTGCAGTATTTTTATTTTCCTCTTCATCTAAAAAATTTTTGTAGATTTCTTTTATTTTTAACTCTATTTTTTCTGGTCTTAAAGTTTCATCTCCAACAACTTTTACATCCACATCATATAAGTTTTTAATTTTCTTAATATTTTCTTTTTTATGCCCCACTGCATTATTTATATTTTCAGGATTTACTCTAATTTCTACAATTTTAGCCTTAACCGTAGTAGATTTTATTTTTGTAACCATTGCATCATACCAAATAGCAGATTCGACTAATTGTCTAAAAGCTGGATGAAATGGTCCTGCTACAATTTCACTTTTCTCATTTTTAGGATTACTTATCGTATCTGTATTTTGTAACCCTAACCTTATTACTGGTATTCTTTTTTTATTAAATATGTAATATACTTCTTTTGCTCTATCAACCGCTTGCTCTAATGATAGTGGCTCATATTCATCATTATTATACATTTTTTCTAATTCTGTATTTTTAACAATTAATACAGGATATATTCTTACCATTTTAGGTTTCAATTTGCATAAATTAATAGCAGTTTCTATTTCATCTTGCCTTGTACTTTCTGGTAAACCTATCATCATTTGATGGCCTAATATAAAACCATATCTCCTTATAAGTTTAGAAGCATTTATCACATCTTCAAAAGTATGTCCACGTTTTGCTTTTTCTAAAACGTAATCATTTGCAGATTGAACTCCTAATTCTATTGTTTTTACTTTATACTTCTTCAAAAATTTTAATATATCTTTATCTATACAATCTGGTCTAGTAGAAATTCTAATACTTGATACTTTTTTCTCTCTTATATATTCATTAGCAATTTCTAGTAATTCCTCTTGTCTTTCTTTTTCAATTGCAGTAAAACTTCCACCAAAAAAGGCAATTTCTTTTTCTGTGTTATCATTTTCAAAATTATTTAAATAATATTCTATTGTCTTTCTTACATCTTCGCTCGTTACTTTTTTACCTTCTCCGCTTATGCTTTTTTGATTACAAAAGACACAAGCATTTGGACATCCTTGATGTGGTACAAAAATTGGTATAATATATCTACGCTTCATAAAATCAAGCACACTCCTTTTTTAGTTTTACTTTAATTTACTTAATGCTATTCTTGCTGCTTCTATCTCAGCATGTTTTTTACTACTACCTTGTCCTACACTTAATTTTTTATTATCACAATATAATTCTACAGTAAAAGTTTTGTTATGGTCAGGACCTTCTTCTTTTATGGTTATATATTCAATTTTAACATCACCATGTACTTGTAGCTTTTCTTGTAATACAGTTTTATAATCTTTCTTTCCTACATTTAGAGTAGCTTCTTCTATGGAATCTTTCAAATTGTCCAAAATAAATTTTTTCGGTATATTAATATCATTAGAATCAATATATAAAGCGGCAATAAAAGCTTCTACGGAATCGGCTAAAACTGCTGGTCTTTTATTTCCCTCTACAATTAATTCACTTTTACCCATAAACAAAAAATCACTAAAATTATGCTTAATAGCAACTTTATGCAAACTTTCTTCACAAACAACTTGGGCTCTAACTTTAGTCATTTCTCCTTCTTTTAATTTTGAATAATTATTGTATAAATATGAACTAACTACAAACTCTAAAATAGCATCACCTAAGAACTCTAATTTTTCATTACTTTGTACTTTATTTTCATAAGCATAAGATGTGTGAACGAATGCAGTTTTTAACAATTCCTCATTTTTAAACTTGTATCCTACTATTGATTCTATTTTTTGTAAAATTTCAAGCATATAATCCTCTCTTTTCTATTTAAATCAACACTCAAATTATAGCATAGTTTACTTAAATATGCAACTAGAATTATAATTAAAATAAGAAAAAAGGTTACAATTAAGCAAAAGAACTTTTAATTGATACAAAATAGTTACTGAATTGTAACAAAAAAAGCCAATGTTTACCTTTACATTGACTTTTGTAATTTTTTAATTACACATTTTCTTTAATATAATCCACTACATCTCTTACTGTAACAACTTTTTCTGCATCTGCATCAGGAATTTCTATACCAAATTCTTCTTCAATTCCCATTATTAATTCAACTATATCTAATGAATCAGCTTCTAAATCATCTATAAAAGAAGATTCTAATGTAATTGCAGATTCTTCTGCACCTAATTGTTCAACTATTATAGTTTTCACTTTTTCAAAGATTTCTTCTGAACTCATTAACAAGTTCACCCCCTTTTAAAGAAATTATATCTGTTATTAAGATATTATATTCCAAATTTCATATATAACAATAGTATATTAATTGGAAATTGTCAAGTACTTTTTAGAAATTTTTCTCATAATTTTTTATAAATTATCTTATCCCCATAAAATTTATATTTAAAAACTAAAAAATTAACACTATTTAATAATGTTTTATTAATAAATAGTGTTAAAATTATTATAGTTCAATAGGAAACATATAACTTTTGCAAAATCGTGATATATACCTATTTGCAAGTCAAGACCCGGATTGTGTCACCTAAGCTTGTTTTTTGACTAAAAATAGCTATATATCACGATTTTATAAAGTACCATCTGAACTGTAACTTAAAATTTTGTACAAAGAACTTAAATTATTTTACATATTCATCTAATGATTTATTTCTATATTCTAAAATAGGCATTTCACAAGTTGGTACAAATCCTGGTCTTGCACTTATTACATCTGGTATTCTATTTACTATAGTTGCACATGTTAATTCAACTGTTGCAGGTCTATTTATTACAACTGTTGTATCAGGTTCTCCATATATTGTCCATTCATTTTTATCAAATTCATCACTTGCATATACTTTACCAATACATTCTGATTCTATTACAATTCCCTCTGCAGTTTCAGTTGTTACCACAGCAGACATTCCTGTAGCATCTCCTGCTTTTACTGTCATTTCCAAAGTACTTGACTCTAAGTCTGTATTGTGTGTTGTTGGTACTGTTTTTTGAGTTTGGTGTGTTATAGTTAAGCCTAATTTTTCTGCTAACCAACCATTTACATTCCACATATATGATGGTAAATATTCTCCTTTTTCTATTACACTCTTCCTTTCTTCATCTGTTACTCTGTCTACAGAGGCAACTTCTTTATCAAATTGTTCTAATGTTAAACCAGCGCCATGTGCTTTTGCTAAAGCAATACCATAATCCTCAACATTATAGCTTGAACTTCCTTTAATTTTTGTTATTTTATGTGTACTTCCAGCTAATACTGTAATTAGATTTCCCCAATATACATCTTGATATCCTGCTCCTGTTAAAGTACAGTTATTTTTCTTTGCTAATTCATCCAATTTTTTTGTTAATGTAGGATTAGAATTCATAGGATAAAAAGCTTCTTCACAAGTAGATATTGCGTTTATTCCTAATTTTGCACATATTTCATATGCATCATAAACATCACTAAATAAACTCATTGTCGTTATTATACATATATCTGGTTTAGCTTCTTTTAAAATTGCCTCTGCATCTTTTGCATTTGCAATTTTTACACCTTTTTCTTCTCCTCCCATTATTGTTGAAATATCTTTTCCAAATTTATTTTCGTCAATATCAAAAGCTGCAACTATTTCTGCTCCTTTCTCATACACATATCTCATTGTGTAAACAGACATTTTTCCGCATCCATATTGTGCCACTCTAATTTTTTTACTCATAATTAAATCATCCTTTCTTAATACATATTTTTAGTATTCCTATAATTTGTATTATTTATTCTATCATATAAGAAATATTTAAACAATATTCTCTTTGTGAATTTTTAGTGAAAAGTTAGAATGTTTTAAAAAAATATGAATATAATTTAAAAGAAAGTTAAAATTCATGGCTAAAATAAATAGTAACAACTCAGGAGGTATTTGACTAAAGCTTAAGACATGAGTTGTTACAATAAATATTAAAAAATTTCATTAAATAGTTTACAAACAAAAAAAATTATGCTATAATAAATATACTTTGTGAAAATATGGCGCTATAGCCAAGCGGTAAGGCACGAGTCTGCAAAACTCTGATCCCCGGTTCAAATCCGGGTGGCGCCTCCATGATAATGTACTTTTAAGCGATTATCATAAAATGGCATGAAGTATCGCATAATGGTATCAAATGCAAAAATACTCTCTTTGTAAGGGAGTATTTTTCAGTTTATATATAATTCACTTATCGTAGATTATCGCAAAATAGTGTAAAATTTGCTGTACAATTGCTGTATTTATTATACTTATAAGTTATACCAAAAAATGTTCGTAGATACTTGATTTCTTGTTATAAATATCGTGTAGTAAGCAGATGTGTGTGTTACCTCTAAACCTCAATTTATATTGAGAGTAAGGAGGTGAATGCTTATGGTAAAATTCTTACTTTTCCTAATAATAGGATTAATGTTATCAATAACCATAAATATCGCCTTATTGTGTATTATATAATAATGTGGACAGATAAACAAATATAAAAATACACCACATACGCTTTCGCCGAGCTTTGTGGTGTATATCTAATTTTTTTGGGTAACACACATTGTCTGTGGCTCTCATTTTCTATCTATATTATATACCGTTTTTTAGAAAAAGTCAAATGTTTTTAAACAGATTAAAAAAGTATATGATTAATTTTGCGGTTGTAACCGTAAAACTTGACATAATAATTCGAAAAATGTTATAATAAAGCTATCTTTTTTACTATATAATAGCTAAATGTAGCTATACCATAGGAGTTAAATATGTATAATGGAAACTTCATCTCGGGAATTTGACAGTTGCATAACATCGAAATTGATATAAGCATTTAAAATGCTTAATTTTTTTGTCAAATTTTTCT
>CAKPRQ010000018.1 GCA_934182605.1 uncultured Clostridia bacterium
TTAAAGACTGAAAGCCTTTTGTATCAAAGGTTATCAGTCTTTTACTATTTTACAACTGTCAAATTTGAGATTATATACCGTTTTTTAGAAAAAGTCAAATGTTTTTAAACAGATTAAAAAAGTATATGATTAATTTTGCGGTTGTAACCGTAAAACTTGACATAATAATTCGAAAAATGTTATAATAAAGCTATCTTTTTTACTATATAATAGCTAAATGTAGCTATACCATAGGAGTTAAATATGTATAATGGAAACTTCATCTCGCTGGAATTTATGCCTTTCAGCAGTCAAAAAGAAATTGACGAATTGGACGATAGAAAGCATAAAATTGCACTTTTGACACTGGAAATAAACGGTTCGTATGTTACCTTTAATATTTACAAACAATTAGGCACGTTTTTCCAAAGAATCAACAACAAATTGATTCTAAAACTAGATAAAAAGCTCGAGGGCGAAGAGTTTTTGCTAGATGAAAATCTGCATTTCATCAACTTCGATGAAATTATCCAAAAGCATATTATTTAACCAACGGCCCTCTAGTTCTCTACTAGAGGGCCTACCTTATTATACTTTATGCTATAAACATTATATATACAAAATACGCAATTATTAAAAATATTCCATTTCTTCTTTCTAGTACTTTATCTTTATTTGTATTTGCTATTAGTTGCAATACTAAGGTTATTATTATTAATATCAATACACTACTATTAAAATCTGTTAAAAATACTAATGGACTTATTATAGCACCTAATCCTATTAATAAACATAAATTTAAAATATTTGAACCTGTTATATTTCCTAGTAACAAATCACTTTCATTTTTTCTCGCTGCTATAACACCTGTTATAATTTCAGGTAAAGATGTTCCTATTGCTACTATTGTCATTCCAATAAATTTTTCAGATAATCCTAAATTTTCTGCAATTATAATTGAATTATCTACAACAAAATCAGAACCAAATTTTAAACCTAAAATACCAAGTACCATATAAATTACAATTGTATATATTGAACTTTTCTCTTTAGATACAACTCCTTCTATTATTTGACTATCTAAATTTTTATCTTTAATTTTTCTTTCTTCATATATTGTATATATAATATATGATATAGTAACTAAAATTAATATAAAACCTTGCAAACGAGTAATAGTATGTGCTTCTCCTAATTTACTTGTGTTACCTAAAAATAAAAGTAAAGCCATAACTGCTATACCTATTGGAAGATGTCTTTTTAAGATTCTTTTATTAAATTTAACAGGTCTTACTAAACTAGTAATACCTATAACAAGTAAAAAGTTACATATACAACTACCAATAGCATTTCCCAATATCAATTCAGAATGTCCATTTATTGCAGATGTAATTGTAATAAAAACCTCCGGCAATGATGTTCCTATTGCTACTATTGTTAAACCTATTAACATTTCCGATAATCCAAATTTTTTTGCAATACTTGTTGCGCCTTTTACTAAAAAATCTGCACCTTTTATTAATAAAACAAATCCAATTACTACTAGAATTATATTCCAAATCAAAATATTTCCCCCTTGTGTTTTTATTTTATATTTAGTATTTCCAAGATTTTATTTTTAAGTCTATAATTTGTATTTTTCTAACTTATTTTATGCAAAATGTGGCATACAATGGTATAGATTTTACATTATTATTAAATCCAAAATTCTTTGTAGAAAATCTTATTGCATATTTAGGTTGATATCTTTTCATATAAACATTTAAACTTTGGCTTCCTACATTATCATTTGCTTTTACTTCTACTGGTATAATTCCATCATTATTATATAAAATAAAATCAACTTCAGCTTGATTCCCCGATTCCCAATATATTAATGGTCATCAATAATAAATCCTAAAGGTGGAATTTCCGGTTTTTTTAATATAGAACATTTATGTATCATTGTACTCGAAAGTAACCAAAGTGTTAATTTCTTCTTTAAATATTTTTATGATATCGGTTTGTTCTAATAAATTTATATAAATATATTCTTACATAAGTCAATTGAATTTCACGTTTTTTATATCACTTTTTGAATTACATTTCACATTTTTTATACATTTTTGAAATAAAGTTTCACGTTTTTTATACATATTTATAGTAAAAAACTTTAACTTAATAAGCTATAGTTTTTCTATAATATAAATTATTAAATACATTACCTATAATTTATATTTTTCTTAATTATTCAATGAATTACTTTCCAACATAAATTTTTTAATTCCTTTTATAATTTCATATATATTATCATATACATTTTTTTTATCAATTGTCTTTTCTACTAAAATATCCACTGTAAAAAACTCTTTATCTCCCATTAATACTATAATTTTTCCTATTTTTGTATTTTCATATACAGGTGCTTCTAAAATATCTATACATTCAAAATTTATATTAATATTATTCATATCGCTTTCTTTTAAAAGTGTTTGAGGATATCTTATAGTTCCCATTTTCAATGTTACGTATAAATTTTGACCTTTAATTACTTCAACAAAATTACTATCTTCCCATTCTGAAAATGCATTTTCTATTTTACTTTCTAAATCCATATATTTAAAATTTTTAAAAACATAATTTAGAATATTCATACTATCTTTAGTTCTTATGGTTTTTGTATCTGCACCTAAAACTACAGATATTATATCTATATTATCTCTTTTACATGCAGTTACTAAACAACGATTTGCACCATTTGTAAAGCCTGTTTTTACTCCATATACACCACTGAAATATCCTAATAATTCATTTCCGTTTGAAACATTAATACTTCTTCCGCTTACTGTTACGGTATAATTTTTTGTACCTACTATCTCTAAGAATTTTTTATTATTTAGAGCATAATTAGCTAATTTTGCTAATTCATAAGCAGTTGTATAATGTTCTTCACTATCTAAACCATGTGGCGTAACATAGTGAGTATTTTCTAATCCTAATTCTTTAGCTTTATTATTCATTAAAACAGCAAATCCTTCTACAGAACCACCTACAGCTTCTGCTAAAGCTACTGCAGTATCTTGCTCTATATGTTAATGACAGAAATTTAAAATTAAATTATTTTTTTATCTTATTTTATATGTAATTACACTATTTAAAGTTCAAACTTTAATTTTACATAAATTTTTCTATTTTTATCAATAAAAATTTTTTCTATAAATTCGTTTACAATATCTATATTAATATCACTCAATGTATAAAATTTATCTATTATATCATTAATCTTCTTTTCATTATTCTTTAAAGATTCTATTTTCTGTTCTTCAATATAAATCATACCATTTATATCTTTAATTTTCTTTTCCAATTTCTGTTGTTCTTCTTTTATTGTTGAGGAATGTTTTTTATACATATCCATAGTTATTACATTATTTAATTTATCATTATAGATTATATCCAATTTATTATTGTTTTTCAATAATTCTTGTGAAAGTTTAGATATCATATCTTCATATTCATTTATTTTACTTTTATTTTTTTTATATTCATTGATATATAGCTGTTTTAATGTGTCTTTATTTGAATACTTTTTTATAATTTCCGCAATATACTTTATTACCTCATTCTCAATTGTATGATATGGTAAATAGCTACTATTATCGCATAGATGAAAATTTGTTCTAGTAATGCAATAATAATATAAAACATTATCATTATCTTTTCTCGATAATTTTTTATTACATTCTTTGCAGTATAATAAATCGTGTAACATTGTCTTTTCTTTTTTGTTTCTATTTTTCGTTTTTTTACTATCTAATATTTGATTAGCCATTTCAAAATCTTCTCTTTTTATTATTGGCTGATGATGATTATAAACTACTATGTAATCTTTTTTATCTAAATATACTCTCTTATGGTTTTTATGCGATATTGTTTTTTCTTTATTCTGAATCATATGCCCTAAACACGTTTCATTTCTTAATATTCGTTTTATAGTTAATGGTTTCCATACATTATATAACATAGAGCTTTTATCTAAATTCATATGCATATGCATAGCAGGTGTAGGTATATGCTCTTCTGTATAAATTTTGGCAATACTACTTGTACCAAATCCTTGTAAAAAAAGTTCAAATGTACGTTTTACAATTTTTGCCGCCTCGTTATCAATATCAAGTTTGCCTTTTATTTCTTTATTTTTTTTATATCCATAAGGAGCATAACATGCAATATATCGTCCCCTTTTTTTCCTTTCAATTAATGAACTTTTTTGCTTTAGTGAGATATCTTTAGAATACATATCATTTAGTATTGCTCTAAATGGCAAAAGTTCATTACCTATTAAATCATTATATGTATCTATGCCGTCTAATATTGAAATATACCTAACACCTTTGTTTAAAAAGTAATCCTCTATATAATACCCTGTTTTTACATAATTTCTTCCTATACGGGACATATCCTTCGTTATGACAGTATTTATATTACCATTTTCTACGTTTTGTAATAGTTTTTTAAAGCCTTCTCTATTAAAATTTGTACCAGTAGCACCGTCATCTATAAATTCAGATATATTTGTAAAATTATTTTTATGCAAATATTCATGTATTAATTTTCTTTGATTTTCTATACTATTACTCTCTATCTTGTCACCATCTTCTAAAGAAATTCTTAAATAGATTCCAACTTTTGCATTTACATTATTTACTTTATGGTAGGCTAACATTTTCCAAATCCTCTTTTTCATAAACATTCAATTGTTTAAAATTAAAATGAATATAAATTTTCTTGTTCTCGTCTATTTCTATTCGGTTTATAAGTTCATATAGAATTTCCTTATTAATATATTTCATTTTCAAAAATTTTTCAGTTAACTCTTTTACTTCTTGATTTGAAATCTCTTTTTTTTCACTAGAAGATAGTATATCAATTTTTTGTTCTAAAGAAAGTATTTTTTCCTCCATCTGTTTTCTTTCTTTTAAAAATTTTTGAGAATATCTAATATAATCATTTTCATCAATAATGTGCTCTAATCTATCATTATATATTTGCTCTACTTTTTTATTTATACCTTCTATTTTTCCTTGAAGGAGTTTAATATGTGATAAATATTCATTTATAACCTCAGAACTGTTACTTTTCTTTCTTAACATTGCTTTTTTATATGTATTAACATTACTATTTAAAATACAAACTTTTCTGATATAATCAATAATTTCTTTTTCCATTTTATCATAATTATTATATTGTTTTATACATTGTCCTTTACTAGCTTTAGAACATATTATATATCGTCTTTCATATTTTCTATCTTTATATTTTTCTGTTTTTGTAACAAATGTAAGCTTATTACCGCAATTATGACAATATGCAATGCCCTTTAATAAATAATCCCTATTTCTATACCTAGTATTATATTTTATATCAAGTATAGCTTGTGTTTTATTAAAAGTTTTTACATCTATAATAGGTTCATGTGCATTTTCTTGAACAATCCACAAGTCTCTCGGCAATTCAATTTTTTTTTCACTCTTATAGCTTACTTTCTTAGTTTTCCCCTGCAATAATTTTCCCAAATATACTTCATTCTTCAAAATATTTTGTACTGAACTAGGCCTCCATTTATAATAATTTTCTGATTTATGTGTTAAATTCATTTTTAAGTAAACTGCTGGTGGCTCAATGTTTTCATTGTTTAAAATATGACATATTTTATATGTAGATATACCGCTTATGTACATATCAAAAATTCGTCTTACAATACTACTAGCAAATTCATCCACAATTAAATGTGATAATGGATCATTTTTATCTTTTACATAACCATATGGTGAATACGCAGAAATGTATTGACCATTTTCCCTCTTTTGTTTGAAAACACTACGAATTTTTTTTGAAATATCCTTTGCATACATATCATTTAATACTGCTTTAAACGGTGTTATATCACTTGCACTACTGTTTTCTTCGAATGTATCTAAATTGTCTAATAAAGCTACATACCTAATATTTCTTTCTGGAAAATAATTTTCAATATAAAAACCAGTTTTAATATAGTCTCTACCTAACCTAGATAAATCTTTTGTTATTACCATATTAATATTATTATTTTCAATATCTTCAATTAACTTATTAAAACCTGGTCTATTAAATGTTGTCCCACTAACTCCATCATCAATATATTCATTAAAAAGTTCTAACTTATTTTCTTTGATGTAATTTAAAATTAAATTTCTTTGATTTGTTACACTTTCACTTTCTTGCTTATCACCATCCTCTTGAGATAATCTTATATACATTCCTACTTTAAAGCCCTTTGTTCTACTTATATTTAGAAACATTTTTCCCTCCTAAACTATAAGTATTCACTTCATAATAATTATATATCATAATTTATAAAAAAGGCAATACTCGACAAAAAAATTTTTACTTATAGTCATTATATTTAAGATATTTAAAAAAAGCATTTATAATTACATTTTCTACATCTTCTCCATTGTCATTAAATATAGGAATTATTTCAAATTGCTGTTTATTTTTTAATGCTACACCATCTTTCAAATTAAATCCTCCTTTTATATATTTCATAACTACATAGACAAATAGTTATTAAGAAAATTAATATAGAAAAGCTCACTAAATTTTTACAATATTGATATAAAATTATATTTTAAAATATTCAAATTTATGATTTTTTATTTGTTCGTGTACTTTCAATATATTTTTCTAGCAATACAATTATATTATCCAATTTTACTAATAAAGTATCTGTTAATTGTATTTCACATTTTTGAATATATGAAAAATCATCTTTTGCTCTAATTATTAGCTCCAGCTTTTTCCATTCATTACCATAATAATGAATTTCTGCATACACTTTTTTTCAAAAAACACTTGACTTTTTATAGTTGGTCTTTCTTATAAAATTTAAACTTATATTAAATAAAAGGCAAAATATACCGTTAAAAGAACCATAAATACTTTTTATTTTATTTACTTTATGTTCTACTTAAACGGTATATCAAGCCTATGATTAATTACATCAAATTTTCTTGTTGAAATTTGTCGAATTTTGTATAAAATTTTAAAAGATGCTAAAATTCAAGCATTTTAAAAGAATTTTACATAATTTAGGTGAAATAAATAATAATTTTCATTATTTTTTAATTTTTTATTTATACTATTATCAATAAATTCTAACGTCATTTTGAATACCTTTCCTTCCTTGCTTTCGCTCCGCTCAATCTGCGTAAGGCACAAATCTTTATTAAAAATTCTCTTGATTCTCATGAACAAAATTCTAAAATGAAGGTCTGTCTTAATCACTACGATACTCTTTTAAATTGTATTAATCAAATTGAACACGCGGTATTGCCTCTACTTGTACCTTATCATTATGAAAAGCTTGCTCAGAAAAACTTTCATTCTAAAGATAAAAAACTTAATATTAATAGTGCTATTAAGTTTTTAGAAACCCAAGGCTACAAAGTTAGCTAAAGTTGTTTTTAATGGTTTGGTATTTTTAATTTCACATCATATCAAACAAGCATTTGTATATTGCATTTACACTTATTTTCTATGGACTTTTTACTATATTATTTTTCAACTTTTACCTCATTATTTTTATAAATCTAAACTATCTATATTTAATAAAAATTCTTGTAATCCAATAACAGATATTCCTTCTTCTGTCATCCATGGTCTAATTTTATCTTTTACTACTATAATCTTTTTAAAGTTATCTGGTATATTCATTAATGGTCTCTCTTCTTGTATAGTTTTTTCTCTAGTTGGAAGACTTAATACAGATTGTATATAATATCTTTTATAAAATTGATTGCAAACAAAATCTACTTCTATTTGTTTTTTTGCATCTCCTTCACGAATTTCAACAACACCAACATCTACATTATATCCCCTATATAATAATTCATTATATAAAATATTTTCCATGATATGGCTTTCTTCTTGCTGTCTAAAGTTTAGTCTACAATTTCTAAGTCCAATATCTGTGAAATAATATTTTGATGGAGTTGATATATATTTTTTTCCTTTTACATCATACCTTTCTGCTTTTTCAATTAAGAACGCATCCAATAAATAGTTTGTATATGATGTTATTGTATTTACAGAAACATCTTGTATGTTGTTACTTTGAAATGTATTATATAATTTATGTGGATTAGTTAATGAGCCTACAGATAAAGCTAATATATTAACAATAATATCCAACACATCAATTCTTTGAACATTATTTTTTTCAATTATATCTTTTAAGTATGTTTGTTCAAATAAATTTTTTAGGTATTCACTTTTTTGCTCTTTAGTATTATATGATAAGATTCTTGGTAATCCCCCATACATTATATATTCATCCCACGCATCTTCCTTTTTTTCTTTATAAGCTGAGCAGAATTCAGCATATGTTAAAGGGTAAACTCTAATTTCATCTCCTCTTCCACGAAATTCTGTTATGATATCTGAAGATAAAAATTTTGAATTACTTCCTGTTACATAAACATCTAGATTTTCTATGTGTAGAAATCCATTTAATACTGACTCAAAATCTTCAACTTTTTGTACTTCATCTAAAATCACATAATACATTTGTTTATCTTTTATGGAATTTCTTATATATTCATCCAAAACATCAGGGTCTAAGTACTTATTATTTCTTCTTTCATCTAAATCAATTTTTATTATATGATCTTCCCTCACTCCATTTTCTATCAAATAGTCTTTATAAATTGGATCTAAAAGATATGATTTTCCACATCTTCTAATTCCTGTTACAATTTTTATAAGTCCATTTTCTCTTCTTGCAATAATTTTATTTAAATATACATCTCTTTTTATTTTAGACATATTAACCTCCATTGAATATTTTTTCCGTTTTTGTATTTTTTATTCAATGTCATGATGTGATTTATAGTCTTATTGTGTTATTTTTTGAATTTATTTCCTTCTTTATAATAGTCATATCCTCTTGTACCTTATCATTATGGAAAGCTTGCTCAGAAAAACTTTCATTCTAAAGATAAAAAACTTAATATTAGTAGTGCTATTAAGTTTTTAGAAGCTCAAGGGCACAAAGTTATCTAAAGTTGTTTTTAATGGTTTGGTATTTTTAATTTCGCATTATATTAAGCAAACATTTGCACGCTGCATTTACACTTATTTTCTATGGACTTTTTACTATATTATTTTTCAACCTTACTTTACCCCAATTTTATTATTTTGGTAAACAAAAAGACCTAACCATAGGCCTTTCTATACTATTTATTAACAGCATCTTTTAGAGCTTGTCCCGCTTTAAACGCAGGAACCTTTGATGCAGGTATCTTTATTTCTTCATTAGTTTGTGGATTTCTTCCTTTTCTAGCGGCTCTTTTTCTTACTTCAAAAGAACCAAAACCAATTAATTGAATTTTTTCTCCTTTTACTAAAGATTCTATTATTGCCTCTACAACTGCATTTAAACTTACCTCTGCATCTTTCTTTGTTACTTCCATTTTTTCTGCTACTATTGCTACTAAATCTGATTTATTCATTATAAAGTCTCCTTTCATTAAAAATTTTTATAAGTGTATCAAATTTTCATACTATTGTCAAGGAATTTTGATTTAAGTTTTATTCCAATTTAATTTATACATTTTTTTATTTTTTTATACTTTTTTTTACTTCATTATATTATCTTATACTAGGGGTGTAAAAAAATGTCAAAATTATACGAACAATATTTAAAACTAAAATACCAAGATACTAAAAAGCTATATCTTTTTAAAAGTGGCTTGTTCTATATAGCTTTAGAAGATGACGCTCTTATTCTTTCAAAAAAATTTAATTTTAAATTAACAAATTTAGGAAATACAACTTTAAAATGTGGATTTCCTGAAAGCAGATTAAAATACTACATCGAACACTTTAAATTACAAAATATAGATTATGTTTTAATTGAACCTAAAAACAATACTACAATTGGTGAAAGTATTTCTAATAATAATCTGATTTTAAATAATAATAAAAGAATTTTGAAGATTATATCTAAACTTGCCACATTAGATATAAATAACACTACTTTAAAAGAAGGCTTTGATATTTTATATTCATTTCATATAGAGGCTCAAAAAATAATTGATAATAAAAAAGATGAGCAATAAAAATTAAAATCTCAAGTACAATCATTTCGGTTATACTTGAGATTTCAATTTTTATAAGATTTAATATGAATTCTGATAAGCGTTTTCCATTAATTCTATAATTTGATCTAAAATTTTTCTATCTGTGCAATTTGAATAAATAAAATTACAATTTTCTAGAATTTTTTTTTGCAACTTATATGAATTGCAATGAGAAGAATGTCCAAGCCAAGAAGTAAAACTGCACCTAGCTTTTTCTAAATTTAAAGATTGTTTTGAGTATAATTTATTCCATTTTTTTACTTTTATCTTAATTTTCTTTTTGCTATTTGAACGTAATAATCTATGTGTTTCAAAAATTCTATATCCGCAATAATTAACCCCCATTTTACTAGGATAATACTTTGATTTGTCATTTAATTTTAGTTTTAAATGAATATTTAAGAACTTTTCTATTTCCTTTTTTATTCTAATACAATCTGCTTTTGTATCCAAAAGTAAAACAAAATCATCCATAAATCTATTATAATATTTTATATGCAAATTATGTTTTACAAAAATATCTAGTTCATGTAAGTATATGTTGGCGAAGTATTGCGAACAATAGTTTCCGATAGGAATTCCTAATTTAGAACTTTTATCACTATAAATTAAAAATTTTGTAAAATTTAATAAAGCTTTATCTGCTATATATTTTTCCATAATTCTATATAATATATCTGGATTTATACTATAAAAAAATTTACTAATATCACATTTTAATATCCAATAATTTTCATTTTTCCTTTTATATATTCTCATGGCTCTTTGTACTGTTTCCACAGCTTTATGAGTACCACGATTTTCTAAGCAAGCAAATGAGTGTTTTATAAACTTCGGAATAATATATGGTTTTATAAATTCTTCAACATACCACTGATGTACAATTCTATCAATATATGGCAAAGCCTTTATAACTCTTTCTTTTGGTTCATATATAATAAATTTACGATATTCACCTATTTGATATGTTCCATTTTTTAAATTATTAAGCAAATTTATAATATTTCTTTCCAAATCTAGTTCAAACCTAATAATTTCAGTCTTATAAGTCTTGTTTTTTCTAGCTCTATAATGTGCTTCTAAAAGTTTTTCAAATGTTAAATTTTTATAAAAACAATTTTTTATCTTTTTTGGCATATTAAATTATACACTCCTAAATTGTTATTTTATCTTTTAGAACATGATTTTATCCAGCCTCCCAACATGTTTGAAATTTCTGCTATTTTAGAACTCCAAGTTTCATAATTTTGTAGTGTAATATACTTAAACTTATATGCCAACCTTATATAAGTTTTAAGTAAAATTAATTCTACATCTGCATTATTCAAATATGGTAATTTATTTTTAGGATAATATTCTTTTCTTGCATAAAGTAAATTTCTTAAAATTTCATTTAATGCATTTTTTGTATCGGCACACAAACAAAATCGTTCAGATTTTGGATATTTAGCACACAATAGGTAAGTATATTCAATAAGTTCTATATGCTTTTTTAATATCTGCAAATCTCCTTGTTTCTTGTTTTCTTCCATTTAAATTTTACCATGTTCCTTTCAAATTTTTAAATCAAGAACTACCTTTCGATAGTTCTTGTCATAAATTATATACGTTCACCATTTTGTTACTAGCATAAATTTACTGTTTATGTGTTTATGATATAAGAACTTATGCTTATACCAAAGGAATTAACCCTCTTTGATACAATCTAATTGCATAAAATATTTTTGTTTTAAATCCTCGGCAATATCCGTAAATATTGCCCATCTGAGATAGACCCCTAACAGTCTTTGTGTATCGAAGTGCACCCCGAAGCCCAAAGGCTAAAGCCCAACCACACGGAAGCCATTGTTGCTGTTCGCATTGCCATTGTTGTTGTTGAAATAGAATGCTCCAGCGTTCGAACCATTGTTGTAATTGCCCCCACGTTTGAAGAACGGATTGCTCGAATACGGGAAGTTGGAGTAGTACGAGTTAATCCCTATATTACTCAAAATAATGTTAACATTATTTTGCTAATACCTAATATGTTAATTTAATGTACCAATACTTATAGGAACAGCCCCCATAAGTATTGGTTTTTAGTCTACTTTTGTACCTTTATCCAGCCATAGTGCCTTTTACAGTTCACATAATACAATGGTATCAAGGTGCAGGTATATCAAAGTGCACCCCGAAGCCCAAAGCCTAAAGCCCAACCACACGGAAGCCAAAGCTGCTGTCCGCAACGCCATTGTTGAAGCTGAAATAGAATGCTCCAGCGAACGAACCATTGCTGCAATAGCCCCCACGTCCGAAGAACGGATAGCTCGAACACGGGAAGCCGGAGTAGTCGCCGTTCCAGCTTGTGCTACCGCTGTACGAGCTCGCAGTCTCCTTCATCGCATCTCCTCTTAAGTTTGTTAAAGCTTTGTATGCATTCCAGTTATTTGCTTGTGTATCGCTACTTCCTTTTGGATATACTGTTACGTATTTTGTACTTGCACTATTTGATGTTACGCTTGTACTTGCAAATGAACTACCATTACTTAAATAACTATTTCCATTTGCTACGTATGCTGCTACGTACTCGTAAGCACCACCGTTCATGTCGTATATTCCGCTTGCATTTCCTGTCGTACTTGCTAACATTCCTTTACTTGTATTCCATGCATTTGTTGTTCCAGAAGAATAATTTGTATCACTTATAGAATTTCCAGCGTTTCCTGTTATATAACTACTACTATTATTTATTGTTATTTCTGTTCCATTTCTTCCGTATTTACTCCATGCTAGATATGCTACTGCTCCCCATTCACTATTCTTCATTAAGTGACTATCGAATTCAGAATTATTTATTGATGTTGTATCGTAATTTAATGCTTTTGTATACATATCTCCTATTGTTATACTTCTCCAACTTTGTACATTTGGTTGTATTTTTATTTTGCTCGAAGTTCCTGCACTTGAAGAACTTGCATTTGATTGACTTGCCTCAAATTTTGCTATCCATAATCCAGGTATTTCTCCAAATCCTCCTCCATTAGGTGCTGAATTTGTAAATGCTGGGTGTATTGTATATCCTGCTGTTGGTGTTGTCTTCTCTGTACTTATAAAGTTTATATCTATTACTCCTGCTGTACTTGTTCCTTCTCCACTTAGTATCTTATACTCATATCTTGGTATCCATACAAAGTAACTTCCATCTGACATTTTTACATTTGCCCATTTACTTGTTCCTCCATTTGGTGTCTTACTTGTTTGTTCTTTGTAATCATACCATTCTGATTCTTTATAAGCTGCGTCTCCTTCTTTTATTTCGTTGCTTCCATTCCAGTATACTTTTGTCATACCTTCTGATACATTTGGAGTACATATTGTTCCATCCCATTTTCCTACTAGACTTTGAGTTGTTACTGTTATAATATTACTCTCCTTATGATTTCCCGAATTATCATATACTATTACTTTACAAGTATATGTTGTACTTCCTGTCTTTCCTGTTACGTTATATGTTGCACTTCCTGCTGTTGTTGTTACTGTTTTTTCTAATGTGTTATTTATATAGAATTCATATTTTACTACTCCACTTTCTCCATCTGCACCTGTTGCTGTTAATGTAAATGTTTCTGCTTCCACATTACTACTTGCTATAGTTGCAGTTGTTGGAGCTGTTGTATCTACTCTATTTACTGTTACTGCTTTATTTCCTGTATTTCCTGCTTGGTCTTTTACCCATACATAATACGTTCCATTTGCTGTTATATTATTTATTGTTGTATTTAAACTTGTTGTTGCTGTTACTGTTGTATATGTTGGTTCTGTTGTACTACTTTGATTTATTCCATATCCTACTATTCCTGTATTTCCTGTTGCACATCCTTCTGTTCCTGTATCTGTTGCTGTTATTGTTACACTATTTGATGCTCCCCAACTTGTACTTGCTGTTGCACTTGTTACTATTGGTTTTTCTCTATCTATATTTTGTACTGTTGCTGTTGCTGTGTTTGTGTATTGGTTATTTGCATCAAATAATCTTGCATACACTTTTCCATTTGTTGTCATTGTTACTGGACCTGTGTAGGTTGTCCATGTTCCTGTTTGACTTCCTATTTGATATTTTAATGTTAATCCACTTTGTCCACTATTATTTGTAAATGT
>CAKPRQ010000019.1 GCA_934182605.1 uncultured Clostridia bacterium
AAACAATAAAATATATAATTTCTATTTGAATAAAGTTGAGAAAGAGTCATGTTAATGATAGCGAGAAATTACAATTTGGTATTTAGATTATAAAGAAAAATTTTAAATAAAAAATAAAGAAAAGTAATAGATAATTTTTATTACTTTTCTTTATTTCTTTTAAGCCAATTTTGAGCTTCAGCTTCGTTAAATCTTTCATCAGCAAAAAAAACTGACAAATTAGTTCCTAGAGCTTCACAAATATATAATAAGTTTTCAAGTCTGATTGTTTTAGTTTTTCTATTAAGAAATAATGTAATTGTTGAACTATATACTCCAGTTAGACTCTCAAGTCCATAAGTGGAAATATCTTTTTCTTTCATTAATTCTTTTATCTTTAAAGCGACAACATCTGAAAATTCCATAGTTTCACGACCTTTCTAAACTTAAATAATTTTATCAAATTTAGTTACTAAAACCTCTCAATAAATTGAGAGGATTTTCGAAAATAGTTCAATATTTTGAGAGAATATGTTATAATAAAAAGGAAATAGAAAAGTAGTAATAAAATTTGCTAAATAGGGGCAATAAAATATGAAAAAATTATGAAAGGAGGAAAATAAAAAAGAATATGATTAACAACATATTCTATACAAGTATTTGATTAAATTAATCAAAAATATTATAATTAATAAAATTGTAAAAACTAGCAATAAATAACTAATCAAATATATTATCAGTATCTTCAAATAATTGTTCATAAGATATATTTAAAACTTTGCAAAGAGCTATAATTTCAAAATCTTTTAATAGTAATTTTTGATTTTCAATTTGAGAGATATCTGAATGGTATATATCTACACCTAAAAGAGCAATTTTGTCCGATAATTCTCTTTGAGTTAAGTGTCTTAATTCTCTATATTTTTTAACATTTTTACCTAATACATTTGATTTTCCGTTTAATTTTTTTACCTTCATAATAAATTAAATCCTTTCACAATAGTTATTATGCTATATTTTACAATATTTATTTGTTAATCTTGGTAGACTATTCAAACCAAAAGAAGAAAAAATTAGGAAGAGTAGGGGAAAATGGAAGAAATAAAATTTGATGTAATTGAAAGAGTTTGTGAAAAACAGAATTTTAGGGAATTATTATTACATATTATAAAAAACAGTAGTGGAAATAGAATAAACAAGATGTTAGAAGATATTGAGAATAATAATAAAATTGATAAAAAAATGAAAAGAAAAATATATGAAGAAATATTTGATTATGTATATGATATAAATAAATATTTTGAAAGAAATTTGAAAGATATTTTTTATATTGCAGCTAAAGAAACAATAATACAAATAAATAATGAATTGAAGGAAGGAAATTTTAATATGTTGAACAAAATTAAAATTATAATTGCAGATGACAATGTCCATGTTTGTAAATTTATAAAAGAATATTTAGAAAAATATAATGATATTGAAATACTTGGAATAGCCAATAATGATGATGATGAGATTAAAATGATAGAAGAATTAAAACCAGACATTGTTATAACAGATCTTATGAGAAATCATAAATATACTGGGTTAGATATTATAAAAAAGTATTTCAATGATAATAATAAAGTTAAATTTTTAGTAATATCTGCTGATTATAAAGAAGATGTTATAAGAGATGGATTAGAAGTTGCAGGATATATAAAGAAACCAGTGGATGATTATAAGATTATCTATGATGAGCTAAAAAGAATAAAAAAGGGATTAAGTGAAAATGAATTTGAAAAATGGCTTGAAAAATACCATAGTTTAGAAATTAAAGATATTAATAATTATTTTACAGATGATGATAAGAAAATATTTGAAAAACTTGGAATAAAATTAAAAGATAAAATATATACAGAGTATGAATGTGAATGCTTATATATGGATTTTTTAATTTATTATGATAATCCAGAAAATGATTTGACAGAAGAAGAAAAAGAATTTCAAAAATCTTTAGATGGAACAGGAGTAACTAGAGAAGAATATAATGCAGTTTTGAAAAAAATAGAAACTTTAAATAATACACTTTAAAATTTAATTTTCATAGAATAGTTATTTATATGCAAGAAGTAAAAAGATACTTTTTGCATATTTTTTGTTTTATTTGCAAAGTTCGACAAATTTTGCAAATAAAATGTGTTATATTAGGATTGAAAATACAGAAAAGAAGTATATATATATTACAAATAATCATTATTTTTCATGAATTATCATTATAAAATATCAATAAAAGATATATTTTAATGAATATAATAATTATACAAAATGGCAAATTTCATATATGAAAAGCAAAAATTGATTTTTTATATAACAATTTGCATATTTTACAAAGCATTTTATTTTTTTGTAGAAAAATGTGATAATATGTCGATAAAATTAAAGCAAAAGAGGAATCCATCAAATTACCAATGATGTTATTTAAAAGCAGGGAGGAATAAGATGGATTTTTATTTAATATATAAAAATAATTTAGAAAGCATACATTAACTTTTAAAGTGTTATTGTGTGTTTTTATTTTTATATATGACACAATTCCATTCTATGTACTAATTTAAGCATAAACATGCTAAAAGAAAAAAATATGAGAGATTTTTGGCGTAGCTTTATAGAAATGTTTATGTTTATGTTCTAAAAATCTACGCATTTAGAGGTGTGTAGATTGAGGATTGTCTTGAATTTAGTCAAAATAATTTCATATTTTAGAAAGAGCAGAAAAAAGTTAATGGACATTTCTGCTCTTTTAATGTCTATATACAGAAAATGTAGAGGACCTCCTATTATTCAAATTATTTGAAATTTGAGTAACTAGGAGGTTTTATTTATGTCTAATGAAGAATTTAAAGATGATGTTGTATTTGCTAGATTTTTAAACTATATGCAAATAGCATTATTACATAGAAAATTAAACTATGAAAAACATAATGAATCTATTAAAAAGCAAGAGGAAAAATTAAATTATGTAGAATGGACAAGAATTCCAGATAAAAATGATAATAATCGATTTGGAAACTTAAAAAGAGATTATGATAATTTGAAAATTGCTATTGATAAATTAACTCCAGAGCAAAGATATGTAATTATAAATTATTATTTTAATAATAAATCGCTTGCTAAAATTGCAGAAAAATTAAACTCGAATGTAAATGCAGTAAAACAACTGAAATTAAGAGCTATTTTAAGTTTAAGAAGATATATGGAGGAATAGATTTATGGAAAAAACGAAATTTTATGAATTATTAGTAGAAGCAAGACATGATGAGGCTACGCTTGTTTTTGTTATAGAAAAAATAATGCCAATGATTAATAAATATTCGCAAAACAAAAATAAGGAAATAGATGAGGATTTAAAAAGCATTTTAATTGAATATGCAATAAAAGTTATAAAAGATAAAAATTTCGCAGATAAATTAGCAAAAGAAAAAAATTAAAAAAATTTTTAATTTGCCCATAACCTTTTTAATTTTCAGTTGCTGTTAATAGTAGAAAACAAAAAAATATGTTTTTGATAGCACATTGAAAATTGAATATGGGTTCATTAAAAACGTTCTATTATGGGAGCTAGTTTAAATGAAGATGCAGAACTTCATACTAAAATATAAGTTAGCCACTTATAAGGCGAAGATCATAATAGTTATAATGATACACTTGCACAGCCTTAACTCATCGTATAGGGTGCAACTCGGCTACTAGCGGAGTGGTGGGATTCCAGTGAATGATTTAGCTAGTCATTGTTAATGAAGTAAAAATAGAAAATGCAATTGATTATGAAACTTAAATATAAAGTTGGAGGTATAAAAATGTTAGATAAAATAGCAATGATAACATTTTTGGTAGTATATATTATTTTCTTACTAATTACTATTTTTATGTATTTAGTAATAGTAGGAACAGATAAATGTAAAACAGATGAAGAAAGAAAATTTGAAGATGAAGAACAAATGAATTATTTAAGAAATTATAAGAATGGAGGTAAAGCTAAATGAATAAAATACCTAGTACATTAACTAAAAATCAAGCTATTGCTTTTGCAGTTGTAGCTTTTAATAATTTTATAAATTCAGGAAATACAAGCTATTTTGATATATCAACAATAGAAACTTTTTATAAAGGAGCTATGGAAGCTCATGATAAAAGTTTAGTTGTAAAATTTGCAAATGACTTAAAAGAAAATCATCAAGAAAAAAAGAAAATAAATATTGAAAAAGTTGATATGTAGCAATACATATCTTTTTTTGAATAAATATCTTATTAATACATATTTATTAAATACGAGGTGTTTAAAATGAATGTAGTTAAAGAATACGTGAATGATAAAACTATAATAAGAATACATGATGACTACATAAGCCAAGAAAGTAAAGATACAAAAGAGATGCTTATTAGCTTAGTAATAAATTATTTAAAAAACAGGGATATTTAATTGTAAAAATTTCTTAAACATGTTAAAATAAGAGCATGTTGATAGAAAGGCAATAAATAGAGAAGGGAGGTCTCTTGAATAATATACATATTGGATATTCCAATGATGTTATTATTGACATTGCTAATGGAGAATATTCTTTATATTTAAGAAAGTCTAGAGCCGATTTAGAAGCAGAAGAAAGAGGAGAAGGCGAAACTCTTGCAAGACATGAAAAAATGTTAATCGAGCTAGCTAGAAGATATGGCTTTTCTATAGGTAAAATTTATCGTGAAATTGTAAGTGGAGAAAGTATTGAATCAAGACCAGTTGTTCAAGAACTATTAAGAGATGTTGAATCTGGAAGGTGGAAAGGTGTTTTAGTTGTTGAAGTTGAAAGACTTGCTCGTGGTGATACAATGGATCAAGGACGAGTGGCAAAAAGTTTTAAATTTTCTAATACTAAAATTATAACACCAATAAAGATTTATGATCCAAATAATGAGTTTGATGAAGAATATTTTGAATTTGGTTTATTTATGTCTAGAAGAGAATATAAGACTATAAATAGAAGATTACAAAGAGGAAGGGTATCATCAGTAAAAGAAGGAAAATTTGTCGGTAGTATTGCTCCATACGGATATGACAGAGTAAAACTAAAAAAAGACAAGGGCTTTTCTTTAGAAAAGAATGATGAAGCCCCAACAGTAGAAAAAATATTCAATTTATATGCTTATAATGATATTGCAATAAATGAAGTAGTAAGACAACTTAATTTGGGCGGTTATCATCCTAGAATAGCTGAAGAATGGACTATTTCTGCAGTAAAAGACATATTAAGTAATCCAATTTATATAGGAAAAATTAGGTGGGATTCGAGAAAGACAGTAAAAGAATATAAGAATGGAAAAATTGTTAATACTAGGCCACGAAATCCTAATTATATACTTTGTGATGGATTACATGAAGCAATTATTGATATGGATACTTGGAATATCGTTCAAGAGAAAAGGAGTAAGCATACTCCAGCAGTAATACATAACAAAGTTGTTCAAAATCCTTTAGTTGGTATTGTTTATTGTAGTAAATGTGGAAAGGTAATGCAAAGGAGACCATACAAAGCAAAAGGATGGGAACCAACGCTTATGTGCCCTAATAAAGATTGCGACAATGTAAGTTCTAAATTATGTATAGTTGAAGAAAAAATTATTTCATCTTTAAAAGATTGGCTAAAAGATTATCGTATCGATTATGATGACTATGTAATGGAAGCTAAAAATAAAAAGAGAAGTAATTACGAAGAAAACATTGCAAACTTAAAGAAGGAATTAGAAGTTCAAAATAAAAAGTTAGCAAATGTATATGATTTCTTTGAAGAAGGAACATATACAAGAGAAATGTTTTCAGAAAGATGCCAACTAATATCTGCAACAATAACTAATATAAAAGTTAATATAGAAGAATTTGAAAAGCAGATTGAACTTGAAAAGAAAAAAGATGAAGGTAAAAAAGCACTAATTCCAAAAGTTGAGAATGTACTTGATTTATACCCAAACTTACAAACAGCAGAGGAAAAAAATAATCTGCTAAAAACAATTGTAAAAAGAGTGGAATATCTTAAAACTGAAAAAGCAATAAAAAAAGATTCAGATCCTACAAATTTTGAATTAGATATTTATCCTAATATAGGATAAATTATCTATCATGATTTTAGGACAAGATATAAACTTGGGTTAGATATGAGCTCATAGAATGAAAATTCTATAAACGAATATCCTATAATACATTTGGCTCGGAACTAGCCATTAGATTTTATCTAAAAATAGTTCCAAATAATTTTTTTGATAAGGTTTTGGTTCAAACGAACTAGCACATTTAGAAATTGTTGGTACAATAGTTCATCAATTAACAGATGGTGCTTCTGTAAAAGAAATGGAAGAAGCAGGGTTAGGTGCATATTATACAGACCATGGTTTTGGGGTATACCCACAAGCCGCAGCAGGTTTCCCATTTAGTGCATTAGTACTTGCAGTAAAAGGTGACCCTATTGCAGATTTACAAGAGGATTTAGCAGCAGAGGATAAAGCTCTTTAGTGCAACCGTAGAATAATATAATAGTCTAAATTGTTGAGATGGAAAATATCATTGTAGAGAATTAGAAACTGGTTCTAAATATTACTTATTAAATGAGGAAAACTTTAGTAAATTATAATTTAAACTTTAAAGAAATACAACTAGATAATGATGAATATATTACAGAAACATATTTTGATTTTGGAAGAGTAGATTTAGGATTTAAAGAAAATACGAAACCTACTATGAAGTGTAGAACATTAGACACGTTACAAAATAACGATACATTTACAAATAAAACAAAAATTATAAAGGCGACTAATATTTAGTCGCTTTTAACACTTCTTACTATAAAAATATAATTACATGGAAAAAAATAAGATATTTAATAATAGCAGATAGTTATTGAAAAATATCCGTTTATATGTTATTATAATTTTGATAAATAAATAGTAATAAGAACGGCAAAAACACCATTTATACAAAGTAATGCACATAAAGCAGTTTATATATCTTCAATTTTGTTAATTATAATAGGTATTTTAGTACCATTTACACCACTGGGAATTGCAATAGGCTTAGTACCAATTGCTTTAAAATATATTTTCGTGATATTTGGAGTCACATTCTTATATTGCATCGTAGCAAGTTATGCAAAGAAAATTTATATAAAGAAATATAAGGAATGGATATAGAAATAATTGAAGATAAAAATTAAATTTAATTATCTAAAAAATAAAAAGAAAATGAATAATAATTTGAGGGGAAAAGTATGTTGAAATGGATTAAAGAAAATAAAATTATTTTAATAACGATGCTAATATTTGAAATTGTGGCAGTATCGTTATTTGTTTCAACAAAAAACTTATTTTATTTGTTGAATTTCAATTATATAGGAATTTGTATATCACTTGGAATGTACTTAATGTCGCATAAGGTTAAATATGCAAGAAACTTTGTTCAATGCGCTGTTGGATTATATATGCTTGCGTATTTGGGAATTATATGTAGAGAAAATATGCAAATTGAAGGCTTTTGGTACTACTTGTTTTTAGGCGTATTTGAAGCTGCAACAATACATTATTTTGTAGCTAAAATAGCAGGACCATTATTCTTTGGCAGAGGTTGGTGTGGATATGCCTGTTGGACAGGAATGGTATTAGATTTGCTACCATATAAAACACCTAAAAATAGTAGAAAAAATTTAGGATGGATTAGATATATAATGTTTTTGCTATCATTAATATTTGTGGCATCACTATTTATATTTAAGGTAGATAACTTAGAAAATATAATGTTTTTGGCTTTTATAATTGGAAATATAGTGTATTATGCTTTAGGAATATCACTTGCTTTTATATTTAAAGATAATAGAGCTTTTTGCAAATATATATGTCCTATAACTGTTTTTCTAAAACCTGCAAGTTATTACTCATATTTGAGAGTTAAATGTGATCATAGTAAATGTATTAATTGCAAAAAATGTATAAAAAATTGTCCAATGAATGTGGATATGTTAGATGACTCAAGAAAAAGAAAAAATGGGACTGAATGCATACTTTGCTGTAACTGCATTAAAGAATGCCCTAAAAATGCACTTAATTTAAAGTAATTTATATGGAGAAATTGATTATGGAAAAAATTATATATTGTATTACAACACCCATTCATTAATAATATAGGTGTGGGATTTATTATTGCCAAGATAGTTTTATTGGGTATATGTTTATCACCACTTCTAATGTAATATCTTTTGTAGGTTTATCTTTTGGAATATTTAATATGATGACTTGGTTTGGATTTAATATAGAAAATTGGTGGATGGGAATACTTCATTTGCCATTACTAATAGTAATTTATCGAGGAGGTATTTATAATGAAAAATAAAAAAATTGGTATAGGTTCATTGTCATTGTTACTAGTAATTATTGCTTTCGTTTGGGCTTTTAATATTTTTGGAGTTTGTGTAGGAGATCACATTTTAGCAACATTGAACATACCTACTTGGTCTAATATGGCTAATGCGACTGGAACACATTACACTATTTTTTATTCATTTATATTTTTAATACCAGCACTAATATTATCTATTAAATATAAAGATAATTTGTTTACAAAGGTTGGAAAATGGTTATCAATTACTTTTATTGGAATACTTTTACTTGGATTTATATTTGTGGTTGTATAGTAACAAATTACAATAAATCGTAAAAGCATTGAAACAAATAGTTTTTTTAATATATACCCCCTTATTTACAAAATACCATTATGGGTATATAATGATATGGGTGGTGATGGATAATGAATGAGTGTTGTAAGAAGAAAACTGTTAGAAATGAAGAAGAAAAGAAGAATATGGATTTTACATTTGAAAGAAACATTAATTATTATGAAACAGATAAAATGGGAGTGGTACATCATTCTAATCATTGTTTTACAGATAAGAGTTTAAAACCAATTAATTTAAAAAAGTATAATAAAGAATTTAATGATAAATTTGAAAGTTTATTAAAAAAATAGAAAGAGGGTAAAAAATATGGAAGAGATAAAATTAAATGTTAATGGAATGGTTTGTGGAGGTTGTGAAAAAAGAGTAGTAAATTCTTTAAGCACAATAGATGGCGTTAAAGAAGTAATTGCAAATCATAATGAAGGAACAGTTGTAATTAAGTCAGATGAAAAAATTGATATAAATATCATTAAGGAAAAAATTGAAGATCTTGGTTTTGAAGTAAAGGAAGATTAAAAGTATGAAAAAAATTATTTTAGGAATAGATGGAATGACTTGTAGTGCTTGTTCAAATGGATTAGAAAAATACCTAAATAAGCAAAATGGAATTATAAATGCTTCCGTTAATCTAGTAATGTCAAATGCTAGTATAGATTATGATGAAACAATATTAAATCAAGAAAAATTAGAAAAATATATAAAACAAGCAGGTTTTACAAGTTTAGGAATATTTAAGAAATTTAAAATACAAAAGCAAACTAAAAAAGAAAAAATTAAATTTATAATATTTACTATACTAGCAATTATATTAATGTATATTTCAATGGGACACATGATAAATCTGCCCATACCAAAAATATTTAATCCACATTATAATCCAATCATATATACTATAACATTATTAGGATTAACAATATTATTTTTAATATATGGTTTTGATATTTTAAAGAATGGATACAAAAATTTAATTCATAGAATACCAAATATGGATACATTAGTTACAATAGGGGTAATTAGTAGTTTTTTATATAGTGTATATGGAATGTATATGATACTGAAAGGAAATCACAACTACACAATGGATTTATACTTTGAATCATCAGCTATTGTAATTTATTTCATAAAGCTAGGAAGATATTTAGATGGAATAAGTAAAGACAAGACAAAAGAGGCAATACAAAAATTAGTAGAAATAACACCAAATCAAGCAACTATTGAAATAAATGGAGTAGAAAAAATTGTTACATTAGATGAAATTAAAAAGGAAAATATAATTATAGCAAAACCAGGAGAGAAAATTGCAGTAGATGGAGAAATAATAGAACGGAAAAGCACATTTAGATGAATCTTTTATAACTGGAGAAAGTAAGCCATCTTCAAAGACAATAGGCGAAAAAGTAGTTGCTGGTAGTTTAAATTATGACGGATTTATAAAATATAAAGCAGAGAAAATAGGAAAAGAATCAACAGTATCAGAAATAGTAAGACTAGTAATAGAAGCAAGCAATACAAAAGCACCAATAGCAAAAATCGTAGATAAAATATCAGGTATTTTTGTGCCAGTTGTTATAATCATTGCAATTATCACATTGATAATATATTTACTATTAGGATTTTCAATAGGAAAAGCAATAATTACATTTGTTACAATACTTGTTGTTGCATGTCCTTGTAGTTTGGGACTCGCAACACCACTTGCAATGGTAATTAGTGAAGGATTATGTGCAAGTAACGGAATATTAGTAAAAAAAAGTGAGATATTAGAAAATGCTTCGAAAATAAATACTATCGTTTTTGATAAAACAGGAACATTAACTTATGGAAAATTAAAGATTTCTAAAATATATAATTATAGTAATCTAAAAGACAATGATATTTTGCAATTAGCAGGAAGCATAGAAACAAAATCTACACATCCAATAGGAAAAGCATTTACAGATTATATGAAAGAAAATAAAATTGCAAAACTACAAGTAAATAATTTTGAAGATGTATCTGGATTTGGAATTATTGGAGAAATTCAAAAACAAAAAATAATATTAGGAAATAGGAAAATACTAGCAAAATACAATATTGAAAATAAATACGAAGAAGATGAAAAAGAACTTGCAAAACAAGGGAATAGTATAATATATGTAATAAAAGATAGTAAAATAATGGCTCTTATTGGTGTAAATGATATTATAAGAGAAAATGCAAAACAAGTTATAGAAAAGATAAATGAAAAGAATATTGAAACAATTATGCTCACAGGGGATAATAAAGATGCAGCAGAAAAAATAGGAAAAGAATTAGGAATAACAAAAGTAATAGCAAATGTTCTTCCAAAAGAAAAAGCAGAAATGATAAAAAATCTAAAATTACAAAATAAAAATGTTATGATGTGTGGGGATGGCATAAATGATAGTCCAGCTTTAGCAAATGCCAATATTGGAGTAAGTGTAAAAAGTGGAACAGATATAGCAATGGATTCATCAGATGTTATTTTAACTAAAAATGATTTAGAATCTATTTTAAAATTAATAAATATTAGTGAAAAAACTATAAAAAATATAAAACAAAATTTGTTTTGGGCATTTTTCTATAATTCTTTAATGATACCTATTGCAATAGGTATATTAAATCCAATAGGAATAACTATAAATCCTATGTGGGCAAGTTTATCGATGGTGTGTAGTAGTTTAACGGTTATACTAAATGCTTTAAGATTAAAAAAACATAAAGTGTAAATAGATTTAGATAATCAATAAATGTAGTAGTAATT
>CAKPRQ010000020.1 GCA_934182605.1 uncultured Clostridia bacterium
TCTATTAAATAAGCCATTTCCATCCACTATTGCTGCTATTGCTACACCTGCTAATATAAGCATTACCACTACTGTTACCATATTCTGTTATGACTATTTTTTATCTAGCCAACATTTATTAATTCTTCTTCATCATTTAATTTTCTCATATTTAAAATATTGAATTTATAATATATTGTAATTTCCTTATCTTCTGACACTTCTATTCTATCTATTAAAGAAACTATCATTGTTCTTGTTATTTCTTTTAATTTTATAAATTCTTTTACAAGTTTATTTATATCTACCGAAGAATCTTTGTTTTCTATTTGCTTTTGTAAACACTTAATTCTTTCGTTAGTATCTTTCCTCATTTCAATTTGTTTTGAGTAAAGCCTTGTAAAATCTTCATCTTCAAATAAACCTTTGCATTTATCTTCATATAACTTGTCTATAATTTTATCAATGTCTTTTAGTTTCTTTTCTAAAACTAGAATTTCATTTTTGAAATTAAACCTATCTTTTAGTATTTTGTCTTTAGAAGAATTTGCAACATTCATATACTTGTTTTCATCTAAAAATTCTTTACATCTTGTTTTTACCTGTTCCAGTACATAATTAGTTAGTTTTTCTAAATTATTACTATGTGGAGTGCATAAGTGTAAATGCGTATTACAAGCATAAGTGTTGCATCTCACATAAAAAGTAGTTTTGTTAGGATGTGTATATGATATAATAAAATTGACCCCAAAATATAATTGAAAATTGACCCCTTATCAAAAAAATAGTATAATATACCTTATGATATTATGTTAATTTTTGTTATAATAATGTTATAATAATATTAATTTAACCTTTAACGCACAATATGTGCAAAGGAGTTGGCTATGTCCCTTCTTATCATCATCGCTTGTCTTCTCGTCATTTCCTTAACGTTAAATGTGTACCTGCTTTTACGAGTCAGGTACCAGGACAACATAAACCAAATGTATTCCGAGAAGATTGACAGATTGTGGAAATTTATAGAATATAGGAGCATCAAAGCACAAGGTGACAGGTGTAGCAAGTTCATAATGTTCTTTGCAAGCTATTTGGAAAACTACAACGACGAGGCATATATTAATTGCCTAAACTTTAAACATAGCTTATGCGACATAATCAATAGCAAAGTAGCAAATATTTCCATGTTGCGTGACGTGGAAAAGGAGTGGAAAGAAAAGAGTTTATCGTGGGTAAACAGTGTTCAAGAAACATTCGAAAACCAAAATTCTCTCGAGAATTTTGAAAAGCATAAAATTCTCGAACTCCTGTCTATTTATAGGAACTGTGTAAGCAAGGCGCTGAATGAACTGTGCGACCTTTATCCCGTAAACTACCTCCCAACTGAAAAGTCAGAAGACGTAGACATGTAAAGCCATTCATCCCCCATAGTAATTACTATGGGGGATGTTTTTTAACTTATGCAAACCTCCTCAATATATTCCGTTCCAAATCCAATCCCATTCTCCTTTTTCCGCCTCAATCTTAACTTTCAGCTCAATGTATTCACCTCTTATACGATTCTGTTCCCTATACAGCCTACGAGATTCATCGTACAAAATTAGACAATACGCATGGAGCACTTCATTGAAAGCTTCATCGTACTCATAATGCTCTAGATCATAACACATTTCTGAATCTTTGTAAATGTCAGCCACTCTCTTTTCTATATAACTTAGCCTCTCCTTAATTTCTGCCATTTTCAGTTCTTCGCTACTTACCTCAGGCATTTCTTGTTGTATATCCAGCCCTCGAATTTGTCGCCCTGCTACAGTTGCTTCATCAATGTCAGCTAAGAAGAATTCACATCGTTCAATAATTTGTCCACATATTTCCTTTACATCGTAAAATGTAATATATTTGGGGACAAAAGTAATTGCAAAGAAAAGAAAAACTGCCACAAGCATGGAATCGATAATACGTTGCATAAGTACCTCTTTTTGTTTTGAAGCAAAATATTGCTTCAATTAAATAAGTAACTCTATAATAATTATAGCACATTATTACTAAAAAGTCTATTTTTTCGTCACTACATGTATTATCATAATGTTTCTATTACTCTTATAATTATTTGAAAAAGCATACCTCCACCTTAAACAAATCTCCATCTATAATTATATTAAATTCACCATTTTGTAATTCTGTTAAACTTTTCGCTATTGATAATCCAAGACCGCTTCCTTCTGTGTTTCTTGATTTATCACCTCTTACAAATCTTTCCATTAACTCATCTTCTGTTATATTTAGGGCTTCTTTAGAAATATTTTTTATTTCTAATTTTATCTTCTGTTTTTCCTCGTTTATGTCTATATATACTCTTGAACCTTCTAAAGAATACTTATATATATTACTAAATAGATTTTCAACTACCCTGTACATATACCTAGTATCTGCTTGTATATTATATTCTTCCTTTTGATTTGTATTTATCAATACATTTAAATTTTTCTCATTAAATTTATCAGAAAATTCTCCTACAGTTTGATTTATTAATTCCACTAAATTTATTTTCTGTTTATCTAGTTTTATGTTCCCGGAACTTACTTTTGATGCTTCAACTAAATCTTCTATTAATTTTTTTAATCTCTGCGATTTATTATCTAAAATACTAACATATTCTTTTATCTTTTCATCTTTTATATCTTCTTGTTTTAATAAATCCACATAATTAATTATAGAAGTTAATGGTGTTTTTATATCATGTGATACATTTGTTATAAGCTCTGTTTTTAATCTCTCAGATTTTAATTTTTCATTTACAGCATTTTCTAATCCATTTGAAATTTCATTTATGTATATTGCTATTTCTTTTAATTCTCCGTCATACTTAGCCAAATCTAATTTAAAAATTACATTTCTTTGATATGTAGATTCCATCGGAATTAAATGTGTTTTTGCACATTTAGGACAAGGAACAGATACAAACTTATATGTAGGCTCTAAAAGAGATGAAATATATATTTTAATAGATTCTATTATATTAATTGGAATAACAGCCTCACAATCATATATATTTATATCGTTATTTAAAAGACTTTCTTTAATTTTTTGATTAATTTTATTGAATTTTTGTAAAAAATATGTTATCATAAAATTGGTTAAGATAACTAAGTGAAAACTTAGTATATCCTATTTAGAGATAGATTGAAGTGTTTTGAAAATTTAGCAATCTTTCTCTTTTTTTATTCCTTTCTTAAAATTTGCATATATATTTTATCACATTTTAGTTAACATAAAAAGATAATTAAGGTAAATTGATAATTTTTTTATCAACTTATTTTAACTATCTTTTTATTAGTTGTTTTTTTATTTTGATAATATTGATGTTTTTTTATATATTTTAAAGTTGTAATTAACACTTAACCATAAATTTGCCATCTGCAATTTATGGTTAAGAAAGCCAAGAAAAAAACATTGCATATTTTTTCTTTGGCTCTGTTTAAAAACTATTCGGTTTCAAACTTGCAAAGTAAAAGCATAGGTTTTACTTATAACAAAACCTACACTTTATATTTTGCTTTATAGCACATCTATGATGTAAAAGTATTATTAGCATATAAACTATTCCAATCAAAACCCTCTTTATCATAATCTCGTTGTTCATAATTGCAATACTCTTTTTTATTATTATATTTATTTATATTATATTTATTATCCTTAACCTTTTGTTCCATAGGGTATGGAACTTTTGTGGGAGAGGGGTATAGAACTTTTGAAGGGGAGGTATTAAACTTTTCTTGTATAGGCTTTATTGTTCTTGTTTCTATCTGTTTACTATTATCTTTATATTTCATAGTTACATCTATATATCCTTTTGCCTTTAATGAGTTAATTAGTTTTGATACTTGCTTACTTGATATATTTAATAACTCACCTATTGTTCCATTAGTACAATAGCAATTATTATTTTCTTTACTTAAAAATAGTATTGTAGATAGTATTGTTTTTTCTTTATCACTTAAATTTTTATCTACTAATATTTCTATTGGAATCCATATGCCTTTTAAATTTAGATTTGACATTTATTATACCTCCTTCCTATATTTTCTTCACACCACAATGCCTTTGTTTCAATTTCTATATCAAAGTAGTATAAATTTATATCTTGATATGTGTAGACAAAAAATTTCCATAAAAAAATCGCTTTAGACTTTTTAATCTATAACGACTTTTTTATTTTCAAATTGTCCAGACGTCTGGATAATTCAATTACATATTCATTTTTTATACTCTTTCAACTTGCGATTGCCAAATTTTCTCGACAGTGTCGAGAAAATCTAATGTATTATTCTTCATTATCTTGCATTTTTTCTATTTCTTCAATATCTTTAATATGCAATTCTATTTCTTCTGCTTTTGGTAATTGACTTTGCAAATATTCAGGTATATCTTGTAATAACTTATATTCGCTAACGCCTACTGGTTTATTAATATCTTTTAGTGCATATTCTGCCACTAATTTATCTTTGTCTTGACATAGTATAATTCCTATTGTTGGATTATCTCCATCTTTTCTTAATATATCATCTACTGCTGATAAATAAAAATTCAATTGTCCTGCATCTATTGGTAAAAATTCTCTTGCCTTTAATTCTACAACAATATAACATCTCAATTCCAAATGATAGAACAATAAATCTATAAAATACTCTTTATCACTAACTGTTAATTTGTATTGATTTCCAACAAAAGCAAAACCTGTACCGTAATTCTAATAAAACATTTTTAATTTTTGTTATCATTGCTTCTTCAATTTCTTTTTCTTTAACTTGACCTTTTAATGCTATAAAATCAAAAATATATGGGTCTTTCAACGTTTGTAAAGCTAAATCACTTTGAATATCTGGTAAAGTATTTTCAAAATTTGTTGTTTTATCAGCTATTGCTTGTCTTTCATATAATTTGTTTTTTATTTGATTCTTTAAGACATTAGTAGACCATCCATTTTTAATAGTTTGGCTAATATACCATTTTCTTTCTCCTATATCTTTTACTTTATCCATCAGAATAACATTATGATACCAAGTAATTTTTGCAAGAACCTCTTGCAAAAATTTTTCATCTTGATATTCATCAGCAAATTTTCTCATATATCTAATATTTCTAGGCGAAAAACCTGTAATATCTGGAAATTCCAATTTTAAATCTATTGCTAAATTATCTACAAATTTATTTCCCCATTTTATGTTATTAGATATTATTTTTCCTATATTCCAATACATATATATCATTTCTACATTTACTACTTGCATTGCTCTGTATTGTGATTTTAAGATTTCATTTTTTATACTTGCAAGAATTTCTTTATATTCATTAATATCAATTATTTCATTTGACATATTTATTTCTCCATTCTTTAAATTTTGCAAGAGCCTCTTGCAAAATTTATTATAACACTTATTTCCAAATTTTTCATTAAAAATCTTAAAAAATTTAATTTACATTATCAATTAGTCAGACACATCTGACCAATTTTATATTTTATTGATAAATAACTTCATTTAAAACAATTTCCTCTGCTCTGTTTTTTATATTATTCATCTTTTGCACCCATTCAATTTGATTATTTGCTTTTAGTTCTTCATTTACCTTTTCTTTCTCTGTCATTTGTTTTATTAAAAGTTCTAATTTATTTTTGCACTCATCTTCTATATCTAGCAAATAGCTTTTCAATTCATTACTTAATAGCATTTCTGTATATTTTGGTATTTTATATTTCTTCATATAGTTTAGTTTTAATCTTCCATACTTTCCTATATTTCCTGTTCTTCTTGCTTTTGGTATTGTTATATTAGGTATATAATAATCTCCAACTAATCTATATTCAATTCCTGTTCCTTCATCTATAAACTTTTCTTTTAATTCTTTATTTTCCATAATTTTAAATCCTCCACCTTCTATTAATTATCAATTTTATTTTTTATTATAAAATCAAAAAAGATGAATTTGTATTTATATTTTTTACAATTCATCTTTTAAATATGTGAAAATTTTATTTTTACTAAATTGTTGCTAGGAGGAAACCTTTGCTATTACTGAACTTTATCATTTCGTCATAAGAGAATATGGTTGTTATTACTAAAGCAACTAAAGTTATTCCTTTTTGTTCTTTTCTTAAATAGTTTTTCATATACATCCCTCATTTTCTCCTCTTTATTTTTAACTTTTCTTTAAATATAACTAAAAAATATATATAATTGCATACTATAATTTGGATTCTTATATTATATTTACTCAAAATTTAGTTTACTTGAATCTATTTTATATAAAGTGCTACACGGAAACCTATACTAGGGTCACTGTAATCTAGATTAATATTGCCACGCGTAGAGGATGGATATTCTAATCCAAAATCAATATAACG
>CAKPRQ010000021.1 GCA_934182605.1 uncultured Clostridia bacterium
ATTCCTATCATTAAAAGTAATTCAAAATTTATAAATTGAAATATCACAGTTTTTATAATAGTTGTTATTTGTGAAACGCCAAAAATAACATTTATAGTTGTTTCTACAATGGCCCATATTGGAAAATAAAATATACTTAATAACGGATGTCTTATATCATAATAATTTAATTGTGAATAAATACCTGAGTGCACCCAACCTGAATCCATTGAATATATTTTATCATATTGTAAGAAAAAGTTTTGATTGAATCCGTAAACTATGGTGATTGCTAAAAAGCCAATTACTGAAAGAATTATAATTATTCTTTTTTCTTCTTTTGTAAATTCTTTAATTAAATTTTGGAGATAATTTAAAATAGCACTAAATATTATCGTTGTCAAAATATAACATGCAAGTGTAGCAATTAAATATATTTTATGAGAAAATATATTTATCATATCTTTTGGAATCATCCAATAAATAATATAAGCTTTTGTAAATTCAGCTTTTCTGATAATACATGCAGAGAAAAATAGTGAAAGAAGTGCTGATATTTTATTTGTTTTAATTGAAGTCCAAAACTTTTCTAATATTTTTTCTCCAATAATATACACTATTATGAATATAATTATCAATGTTGAATATACTTCAAACTTTACATCTGTTGCGTTATTCATTGGAATTAATTGAGCAGAAAAAAAGGAAAACGATATAGCAATTATTAGTGTTATTATATTATAAAAAATCACTTTTTTTAAATTTTTATTAATTCTATTTTTAAATAAATCTTTTATTGTTTTCATTGTTTTCTCCTAAAAACTAGAAATTTACTTATTATGTAGTTTAAAATAACTACAATAATTTGTACTATAATCTTCATTATTTTATCATTTAGATTAAAAACAGATACGGTAATATACATTCCTAGCATGTCTATTAGTAGTGTAAATAATCTTGAAATAAAAAACGAAATCATTTCTGTTTTAATATTTTTATTTATGCTGTTAAACACATATTTTCTATTACATAGATATGAAAAAATAACTGCTAGTGACCAAGAAATTATGTTGGCTAATTGTAATTGTAATTTGATAGTCGGATTTAAAATAGTAAATGTCAACAGATAATATGTTATCAAAGTTATTATCATGGTTAATAACCCAATAAAAGAATATCTGATAATTTCTTTTAAGTCTAAATTTTTTTTATTTTGATAATTCCAATTTTCAATTTTGTCTTTTTGTATAAAGTATGCATTTTCAGCCTTACTCGCTAATGGTTCATCACTATAAGAATCAGAATAAAAATCATGTATTTCATATTCTTTAATTTCTTTATTAAGTCTATTAATCTTTTCTTTCCCCTTGCAATTTAAACTTTTAAACTTGCCTGTATTTTTATCTATGTCGGTTGCTATGAGATAATTTATTGATAATTCTTTACATATGGGTTCAAGTAAAAATTTTGGAGAGGCAGATATAATAACTACTTCATTCTTGCACTTTTTTAATAAATTTGTTCTAATATGTTTCTTATTATTTTTCCAAAAATCTTCAATATATTTATCAATATCATTAGTACGCTTTAGAAATTCAAAAAAACATTCTTTTAATTTTTCTATTGGTATTAAATCCAAACTATTAAGTATAAAATAAATAATTATTTTTGGGATGTTTAAAATCATTTTTTTATTTTTCTTTAAACAATATTTAAAAAATTCTTTAGAAGAATCTTTTTCATATAATGTTCCATCAAAGTCTAGCACATCTATTTTTTTCATTTTAGTTACCTCACATAAATTAGTATATACATTGAAATAGCTAAAACTCCAACCATACACATTAATATTTTATCTGAAGTTATAACATCTACTGGGTCACCATATGAATCTCTTTCAATATCTAGACAGTATTTCATAAATATAATCATTACTACAGGTATAGTATAAATCATGTTCTCACCAAATTTTGCCGTTGTAGTTGCATCTACAGACCATAATGAGTAAAACATCAAAGTTAAAACTAAGCAAGCATACATAAATTTATCTAAATAATCTTTTGTATAATATTTTAATACTGCTCTTGAATCATCCCCTTGTTTAATAATCTCATTTCTTCTTTTTCCAAATCCCATAAAGAAAGAACCAGACATAACTGTTAAATACAACCATTTTGATATTTCTATAGATGTAATACTCGCACCATAAATTACTCTTATTACAAATCCAGAAACTAGTATTACCACATCTATAATTGGTATGTTTTTAAGTCCTAAAGAATAAATTATATTTAAAATTAAGTATAAACTTATTAATATAATCGAACTAAACTCTTTAATGATAAATATATTTATACATAGTGATGATATAGTTAACACTATAAACAGTAAAATAGCTTCTTTAATGCTTACGGCTCCTGAAGCAATTGGCCTATTCTTTTTAATTTTGTGCATTCTATCTTTTTCTACATCTTTAATGTCATTTATAACATATACTGCAGAAGATATTAAGCAAAATGATATAAAACCATAAATTGTCATTAATAAAGGTTTTATTTCAAATAATTGTGAATTAAATATTAATGGTAAAAATATAAGACCATTTTTTAAATAGTGTTTTATTCTCATTAACTTTAATATATTTTTTAATTTTTTCATTCTTAGATCCTCCAACCACATAATCTTTTGACATATATATGATACTATAAAATATTTATTTTTTCAACAAACTTTTCATTTTTATTTAAAATTAAAATATTAAAAAACTGAATAATTACCCACCAATTATTCAGTAAATTGTGGCATAAGCCACATTGTTGGTTAAGCTTTATATTATTGTAAGCTAACCATATATGTGTAAAATTTTTTACCCACCTAAAATTTGCAATTATATATTATATATCAATGTTTTACATAAGTAAAGCATAAATTGCATTTTGGAATATTTTTTATAAAAAACTCACTTGTAATTGTAAATACAAGAAACTTTTTTTTAATTTACTCGTTCGATTTGTTGACGTCACTTTTTGCATCTTTAATAAATGATGCGATAATAAGTATTAAAACTATTGCAATTGGAAATGCAGCAATTATACTTACAGATTGTAAATTTGCCATTGAACTTTCTGCAAATACTAATGCTATAGGTAGTAAAATTAGTAATATGCACCACATTAATTGTATACTTTTATGTGGTTTTTCATCATGTGACAATTTTTTATAACTATAGCATGATGCTGTGTATGCGATTGAATCAAAAGATGTTGCATAGAACGCTATCATTGTTATTAGTATGACAAACATGAATATATTTGAAAGGGGAATTGTATTAATCATTTCAATAATCATTTTATATAAATCTCCAGTTGTGTTGTACATTGTTATAAAATCTACGCTACCGCTTGCTTGAAGTCCTAAAGAATGATTTCCTAAAACGATAAAACTAATTATTGTAGATCCAACGCCAAAAATATATCCTCCTAAAATTGTTTGCTTAACTGTTCTTCCTTTTGAAATATTTCCAATAAAGAATGGAGCTGCAACACACCATACCATCCAATATGCCCAATAATAAATAGTCCAAGATTGAGGAAATCCACTCGTTCTTAAAGGGTCACTATAAGTTGATAATCCTATAAAATTTTGAACCATTTTACCTAAAGATCCAAAACCATTTTCAATTATAAATTTAGCTTGTCCACCAAAAATTAAAACATATATTAAACTTCCAAAAAATAAATAAATGCAAGCTTTAGCTAATACTGACATTCCTTTTAAACCGTGTAATAAGGAATATGTGTAAACAAAACATGTAATTAGCAAAATAATTATTGTAATAGTTGTCCTACTAATAGTAACATTAAATAAAACCTTAACTATTTCAGCCATCAATGGTGTTGCTACGCTAAATGTTGTTGCTGTTCCTGCAAGTAAAGCAAATACTGCTAGCAAATCAATTATTCTTCCTGGAAATTTATCAGTCCATTTGCCCAAAATTGGGCGACAAGCTTCGGAATATTTTTGTTTTTCTTTTTTCTTTACGTGCAACATATATCCAAAGGCTACTGCTAAAACTAAATACATAGCCCACGGGATGAAACTCCAATGAAAAAGTGGGAACACACTTGACCATTCATAAACATCACCTAAACTGGCAGTATAAGGTTCATTTGCGTATAGTAACCATTCTGCAAAAGAATAAAAGATAATATCTGCTGCTAGACCACATGTAAACATCATAGAGCCCCATGTAAAAAATGAATATTTTGGTTTTTCACCTTTTTTTCCTAGCACTATTTTTCCATATTTTGAAAAAGCTATATACATTGAAACTATAAATATTCCTAATCCAATAATTAAGTAATAAACACCAAATGTGTCACCAAAAAAGTATCTTATTTTACCAATAATATCACTTGAAGCATTCGGACAAGCAAAGAATAAAATGCATAATAATAGTATTATACCAAGTGGTACTAATGTAATTAACCAATCTATTTTTTTATTTTTCATTATTCTCATCTCCTTTATATTTTAAATAACTTGAATCAAATTTTATCAAATCATCTAAAGTATCAATTTCATACATATCTTCATCTTTTATTTCATATATTGTTAAATTAAATAAATCTGGATAGCAAAATATTGCTATATCATCCCAATACAATTGAGTATTCTTATTATAAATAAATTCTTTTTCAAGTAATTCACTTAGCTTTTTTCCATCTTCTTTTGTCCATCTGGAAATACTATATAATCTCCAACCTATTCCACCGTTTCTATTACATGAAATTACTTCTTTATTTGCATTAACTTTCAGAATCCAATCATTTTCATACTCACTAATCCATTTACAACTATATCCAGATTTTTCAAAATCTGTAAATAATATTTTCGGGTTTTTTATTAATTGATCAGCATCCATAATAATACTTTCTTCTATTTTATCTTTTACAACGAATAGAGATGAAATATTGTTACAAGTATCATAATATGGATTTTCAACTAAAATTACTTCTGAATATTTTTCTTTTAAAAATGTGAATTTTTCTTTCATGTAACCAACAACTATATATATTTCATTAATATTATTACTAATTAATGCAGTTATAATTGTTTCAATAAAACTAACTCCATTTACTTTGACTAGAGGTTTGGGTACAAAATCTGTAACAGGTTTCATCCTACTTCCCTTGCCAGCTGCCAAAATAATTGCTCTTTTTACTTTATTCATTTCAACTTCTCCATTTCATTTATTGCAATTTTATAATACTCTTTTGCGTAGCGATATTGTTTTAGTGAATATTCACCAAATTCAATACCTAATATTTTTTTATATTCACACCAATTGCTCCACAACAAACCACATGCTGCAATATAACAATAAATTTTAATTCGTATATTTGGCTTACAGTTTTCTTCATAATATATATCTATCAAATTATCAATTTGTTTTCTATCAAGCATAGAATATATACAAAACATGGCAATATCAACATCTGGATCTTGCATGCCAGCATATTCGAAGTCAATTAGTCTTACTTTATCAATACCATTTTCTTTAAATATTAGGAAATTGTCTGCAACAGAATCAATATGGCAAAGACATATTTTTTCTATGTTTTTTTCTATGTAATCTTTTAAAGATAAAACGTTTTTCTTTGTAGTTTGATAATCAACATAATCTGATTCATGACCGTTTCTTAATTTTTCATAAAATGCAATGTTCGCAAATATATCAAAACTATGATTTACTTTTAAATTAAGATTATGAAATTTTTTTAAAAAGCTCATACAAAGTTTTAAATCATTTTTACTATTATAATTACATACTCTAGCATTTTCAATGAATTCAGTTAATTTAAATCCATTTTCGG
>CAKPRQ010000022.1 GCA_934182605.1 uncultured Clostridia bacterium
CATATTATCAAAAAAGATTCAATTTGTAAAGGAATTTTAAAAAATAAATGCTTTGGCAATATCAGTAAGCAAAACAAATTTTTTTAAAAATACTTCCATAATAACTTTCTATCCATGTATATTAATCCCACATTTACAGATACCGTGTTTAGCTCTTATACTCATCTACGCTAGTTACTATTTTTATAACTCTTTTAGTCTCTAGAACAGGATATGGTGCTTGCTCGTAATAATATTCTGCTCTATTTACAACAACCGCTAAACATTTTGTACCAGCTCTATCTACATACACTATATCACCAATCTTAATATTATTATTCTCAGCTATATAAGAGTAAAGCCTTGAGCTATATACATCTACATATCTTACTTCAACATAAGTGTATTTTTTGTTAAAATCAGTCATCTGAATTTTGTTAAATGTTTTTATATAATTAACTAAATAATTATACAAGTTTATTACATTTTGTCTACTTAGTGTTACAGAATATTGTTGATTATCGCTAATATTTATATAAACTTTAATTGCTGTCCTAGATTGCTCAAAATTAAATTCTATTTTATTTAGGTAAATGTTATCTACACATCTATATTTACTAAATATCATATTTTCAATATTTTCGATTATACTGATTATATTTTCATAGCGAATTTTTGAATATGCATCATAATTAAAATATTTACTTCTAATTTTCAAACTTAGTAAATACTTTTTAAATCTCTTATCCAATTCAATTGATAACTCTGCATCTTTATTTATACTTAGTAACATTTCTTTTCTCCTTTCATGTAAAAATCCTTATTATTGGTATAATTATACACCAGAATAATAAGGATTAAAACATCGCTGGTCACACAATGTATATTATGAGTATGCGATTAAGTATTTATTTTATATCATATCTTTTGGCTGCATCCAATATAACCTTTTTCATTTCTTCTCTTAATGAAGATGGTTTCTTTACTTCAACCAAATCTATATTTCTCATAGCCCACATTTTAAAACCGAGACTACTTGTTTTCACTGTTAATTTAAAATGTTCTCCATCGTTTTGTATCTTTTTTATTGTTACATTTTTCCCAAACGTTTCGAAAATAGTATCTAATAGTAGTACATGACACACTACCTCTATCTCTTCTTTTTTACCACCAAACATCTCTGTTGAAGATTCCGCAAAATCTTGAATTTCACGTTTCTTTTTCTTAATTGTTATATTTTCATTTAATAACTTAATATTTTTCATTCTATCTATTCGATAATTATAAAACTCTGTTTGACCCTCTTTTATTCCAATCATATAAAACTCTTGCTTGCGATAAACAATTGCAAAAGGAGAAACAACTGGTGTATTTATAATCTTCTTTTCAATCTTATCTGTTATTGTATATTTCCAATATTCGAATTGTATTTTTTTATTCATATATATGCTATTTGAAATATCTTCTATGTTTTTAATAACTTCTACATTTTCAGTTTTTGAATCGTTTGCATATATTTGATAATCTTTTATTTTTTCATTTTCATACACAGTCTGTATGTTTTTACATTTCTTTATTATATTCTTAGCAACAGATGGAACAATATAATTTGCATAACTAAAATTATCGATTATTGCTCGTACTTCACCTGGTTCAAAATCAGTTTCTGGGTCTCTACTTAAATAATATCCTTTTCCATTGTCTTCTCTGGTACTTATATCATAATTTAATTTGTATTTAAGCAAATTAATGTTTCTTCGTATAGTCCTAGGGTCGATTTCTACATTGTATACTTCTATTATCTTTCTTTGAATTTCGACAATTGAAAGCATATGTTCCTCGTCGCTGTATTTTTTTAATACGTTTAAGATGTATAGTATATTTCCGTTCTTTTCGTATAAGTCCACTAGTATTAAACCTCCTTGTGTTTGGAATTTATTTTGTTTTTCAGTTTTTGTTGATTTAATTTCATTATACTACATTCTTTATTTTTGCGACATATCTATTTTAAACCTATACATTTGCGATATTAATTCTATATGGTATAGTGCTTGTACTTTCGCGTTATGGCATTATATAATGTATTTTTATTAGTTATAGTTTCCTACTACATTTTGATATGATATAATAATTCACAGCACATACATTACAAAGTTTTAAAATGCAAATAGTAAGAAGATTTCATGAACAATATGGTATTTTAGGAGAAAAGATTTTAATTGATAAGCAAGCAAAAACGTTGATTGATAGTTACACAAGTTGTTTGCTAGCTAAAGAGTTAGGTTTTAAAAAAGTTTATGTAATAAAATAATAAAGCATATAGCACTATAATAAAGTTGCTAATTCAAATAACTAAAAATTTAAAGGAGAAATAAAATTATGACACAATTAGAAAAATGGGTTACAGATATTTTAACTGAGAGATTAAAGGTATGGAAAAGAGATGGCGAAAATAAAATGTTCTGTTGCAATGTTGCATATAATATATTAACTGAGCAACAAGAAGCACCACACTATAACACAGAAAAAGCTATACGCGTTATAAAAACATTTTTCAACGATATAGCTAACTTACAACATGATTATGACACATATTCAGAAAAAGTAACAGCAAATGCTTTTACTGAGCCTAGCGAATTTATAACACAAATAACTATGATGGTTGCTGACATCGTTATCTCTAAAACAAATTTGTGTGGTGGCGAAAACTGGGAGAAAGAAATAGAAATAAACAAAAATGTGGATAGTTTAATCAATGAATTAGAAACTATGCGTGGGAGTTTTGAAATAATGTAGTTATAGTTTTTTAGTACATTTTGATATGATATAATCAATTATATTATTAAAAATAATTCAGTAAACGATGCAATCGAACTGTGAAAGGTGGTGAATACTTTATATGTTAAATAATAAAGAATAGAAAGCTTGTGCCAAAAATCCGAAAGAATATCATCTAAAACTCCCGATGAAGAAGTCAGAAAAGTCTACAAAGAAATTTTAAAAATAATGCGAAGTGATGAGTAGAGTAAAGAACAAAAGGATTATGTGAAAAAACATGGGTGGTGGGAGTCATTATGTATTATTTATGATGGCTTGCAGTAGTTATAATTTTGCACTACATTCTGATGTGATATAATATATATCAA
>CAKPRQ010000023.1 GCA_934182605.1 uncultured Clostridia bacterium
GACGAAGAAGAATTTGAATTAGAAAAAATAACTGAGAAACTTCAATTTCCAATGTTTGTAAAACCATCAAATTCTGGTTCTTCTGTAGGTGTAAAAAAGGCTACTAATAAAGAAGAATTGAAGATGGCAGTAGAAAATGCAGGACAGTATGACAAGAAAATTTTAGTTGAACAAGGAATTGATGCTAAAGAAGTTGAATGTGCTATATTAGAAGGAAAAGAACTTCAAGCTTCTACTGTTGGAGAAATCATGTCAGCAGAGGATTATTATAGTTTTGATGCAAAATACAATATACCAGAATCAAAGACTGTAATACCAGCAGAAATTACAGAAGAGCAAATTGAAACTGTTAGAAAATTGGCTTTAAAAGCATTTAAGGCAATTGATGGAAAGGGATTGGCTAGAGTTGATTTCTTTGTTGAAAATAAGACAAATAAAATATATATTAATGAAATAAATACAATGCCTGGATTTACAAAAATAAGTATGTATCCAAAATTATTTGATGCAGTTGGAATTAAATATTCAGAATTATTGGATAAATTAATAGAGAATGCATTAGATATAAAAAAATAAAAATATAAAGAGATGCCAATGAGTTTTGTAAAGGCATCTCTTAAAAATTATTTAGGCATAATTTCATATTTTATTTTAAAATAATTAAATTTATCAAGTTCATTAGAAGATAAACAGTCAAGATAAACATCAAGTTGATCTAGATTATTACATGCTGTAATAACAGCTGGATTAAGTGAGCTGTTAAAGATAACTTCTGTTGCTAAACTTAAACTATCAAAGACAGAAGCTTTTTCTTTTTTTCTCATTAGATTATATGCTTCTTTAAATCTAGATTTTGAAGAATTTTTATATTTATCTATAGGAAAAGTATATTCTCCATCTATAACATCTTGAATAGTTGAGTATTTTTTATTTTTCTCAAGAATTTTTTCTATATCATTTATTTTATAAGGTAATACAACTTTGCTTTGAGTTTCAGAAATTAAAAGTGTGTCACTATCTTTAGGACCTTCATCAACAATTTCTTTATTTTCTTTTTTATTAGCTGATTCTGGAGAAAGTGATACTTCTAATTCAGAAATATTTACACCTAAATTTGTTAATACAATCTTTAAGTCTTGTAAAATATTTTTTAAATCTTCTATATTGTTTTCGTTTTTTATATTATTTATTTCTGGTTCTGATTGTTCTGCTTTTTTAACTTTTTGAGTGTTTTCTTTTTTGGTTGTAGTTTTTGCCATTACTATTCCTCCTTTTTTATAAGCTTTATATATGATAATATTTTATTGTGAAAATTTCAAGTCTTTTTTGTGATATTTATAAAATTATATAATACTATATTTCAAAATGAATAATATATTGTTTTTTTATACCTTGCTGTCGCAATTTGCATATAAAAACATTAGTATGTAGATTGCTCCATATCGCATTCGCTACGCTCATTTGATCGCTTACGCGGTATTTCAAAAACAATATATTATTCATTTTGAAATAGTATTCTGTAAAATTAAAATAAATAATATGAAACAGAAATTAATTTAGGTATAGAATAATTAAAAAAAATGTGATAAAATACGACAAGGTAAAAGAGAGAGGAAGGATAGCAAAAATGGCAGAAGCACAAGAACCAAAAAAAAGCAGAAAAATAGGAGATGTATTTAGTGACTACAAAACAAACAGCAACATAGCAGATGCAGTAATAAACAAAATGAACTTAATAAAAAAAATAAATACATTAGAGTTAGGTTTAAGCTCTGATGAATATATAGAAATAAAAGAAATTTGGTATTTAGAAAAATTTTTAAGAGAAAGATTTCAATTTGGTCAAGTGCATATGCTAATAACATACCCAGAAGGAATCTATATAAAAAGAGTAGATGACGAATGGGAAAACTTAATATGTTATATGGCACACAAATATCCATTAATGAGACCATTATTGTTATTAAAAAGTAAAGTTGAATTAACAGAAAAAAATGTAAATGTATATATGAAAATAAAAGGGGCAGATTTTTTAAAAGCAAGAAAATTAGATAA